>DASYGM010000139.1:0-9278 GCA_035999715.1 Micrococcaceae bacterium
CATGGGCGCCGGAATCTGCCAATGGTTCCACGGCGATGCCACCTACCGGGCGGTGCTGGCGATGGTCATGCTGACCGGCTGCATGGGCCGCAACGGCGGCGGCTGGGCGCATTACGTCGGACAGGAAAAGACCAGGCCAACCACAGGCTGGGTGTCCCTGGCCAACGCCCTGGACTGGGCCCGCCCGCCAAGGACCATGATCGGCACCGGCTACTGGTATATGCACACGGACCAGTGGCGGCAGGACGGCTATTCCGCGGACGCGCTGAAGTCCCCGCTGTCCTCCGGCAGCCTGGACGGCATGCACACCGCGGACGCGCTGGCGCAGTCCGCCCGGCTGGGCTGGATGCCGTTCTATCCGCAGTTCGACCGGAACCCGCTGGACATCGCCGACGAGGCGGAAGCCGCCGTTGCCGCCGGCCAAGCCGGGGACACGCCGTCGTACATTGCCCGGGCCCTCAAGGACGGAACGCTCAAGCCGGCCATCGAGGACGTGGATGCGCCGGAGAACTGGCCCCGGACGCTGGTGCTGTGGCGCTCCAACCTGCTGGGCTCCTCGGCGAAGGGCAATGAATACTTCCTGCGCAACCTGCTGGGCACGCACAACAATGTGATGGGCAAGGACCATGCGGAGGGGCTGAAACCGCGGGACGTGAAATGGCATGAGCACGCGCCGGAGGGCAAGCTGGACCTGCTGGTCTCCGCCGATTTCCGGATGACCTCCACCACGCTGCTCTCCGACATCGTCTTTCCGGCGGCCACCTGGTACGAGAAGCACGACCTCTCCTCCACCGACATGCACCCGTTTGTGCACGCCTTCACCCCGGCCATCGACCCGCCGTGGGAGACGAAATCGGACTTCGAGACCTTCCACCTGCTGGCCGAGGAGCTCTCCCGGCAGGGCAAAACGCACCTGGGCACCCGCCGCGACCTGGTCAGCGTCCCGCTGCAGCATGACACCCGCGGACAGGTGGCTCAGCCCGGCGGCGTGGTCCGGGACTGGCGCCAGACGGACATCGCGGCGGTCCCGGGGCAGAACATGCCCATCTTTTCCGTGGTGGAGCGGGATTACACCACCATCGCGGACAAACTCGCCGCCGTCGGCCCGCTGGCGGACAAACTGGGATTCACCGTCAAGAACATCACCTACAAACTCGATGGTGCGCTGGACCGGCTCAGCCATGCCAACGGGGTGATGCTCGGCGGGGCTGCGGACGGCAGGCCCGCCATCGACACCGACGCCAAGCTGGCCGAGGCGATCCTGGCGTTCTCCGGTACCACCAACGGGGAGCTGGCGGTCCAGGGGTTCAAGGAGATGGAAATCCAGACCGGCCGGAAACTGGCCGACCTGGCGGAAGGGTCCGAGGAGAAGTTCATTACCTTCGCCCAGACCCAGGCCGCCCCCGTGCCCGTGATCACCTCGCCCGAATGGTCCGGCTCCGAATCCGGCGGCCGGCGCTACTCCCCCTTCACCATCAACGTGGAACGGCTAAAGCCCTGGCACACGCTGACCGGCCGGATGCACTTCTTCCTGGACCACGACTGGATGCGCGACATAGGGGAGGCGCTGCCGATCTACCGGCCGCCGTTGGACATGCAGCGGCTGTTCGGCGAACCGAAGCTGGGCCCGAACGGCACCAAGGAGGTGGTGGTGCGCTACCTGACCCCGCACTCGAAGTGGTCCATCCACTCCGAATACCAGGACAACCTGCTGATGCTCTCCCTCTCCCGCGGCGGACCCACGGTCTGGATGAGCCCGGCGGACGCGGCTTCCATCGAAGCCAAAGACAACGACTGGGTTGAATGCGTGAACATCAACGGTGTCTTCGTGGCACGGGCCATCGTCAGCCACCGGATGCCCGAAGGCGTGGTGTACGTCTACCACGCCCAGGAACGCACCATCGATGTTCCCAAGTCGGAAGCGACCGGGCGCCGCGGAGGCATCCACAATTCGCTGACCCGGCTGCTGGTCAAGCCCTCGCACCTGATCGGCGGCTACGCCCAGCTCGCCTACGCCTTCAACTACCTTGGCCCCACCGGAAACCAGCGGGACAACGTATCCACTATCCGCCGTCGTTCCCAGGAGGTGCAGTACTGATGCGTGTCATGGCTCAGATGGGCATGGTGATGAATCTGGACAAGTGCATTGGCTGCCACACCTGTTCGGTCACCTGTAAACAGGCATGGACCAACCGGGCCGGCACCGAATACGTCTGGTTCAACAATGTAGAGACCCGGCCCGGCCAGGGCTATCCGCGGCGCTACGAGGACCAGGAGCGCTGGCGCGGCGGCTGGCAGCTGAACAAGCGCGGCAAGCTGAAGCTGCGGGCCGGCGGCCGGGTGCGGAAGATGTTCGGTCTGTTCGCCAGCCCGGTCCAGCCCGAGCTCAAGGACTATTACGAGCCGTGGACCTACGACTACAAGACCCTGGTGGACGCGCCGCTGGGCGATGACTTTCCGGTGGCACGGCCCAAGTCCCTGATCACCGGGGAGGACACCAAGATCACCTGGTCCGCCAACTGGGATGACGACCTGGGCGGCACCGAGCAGATGGGCCATCTGGACCCGATCGTGGAAAAGGTGCGGCGCGAGTCCGAGGACCGGATCAAGTTCGAGTTCGAGCAGACCTTCATGTTCTACCTGCCGCGGATCTGCGAACACTGCCTGAACCCCTCCTGCATGGCCTCCTGCCCCTCCGGGGCCATCTATAAGCGGGTGGAGGACGGCATTGTGCTGGTGGACCAGGACAAATGCCGCGGCTGGCGCCAGTGCATTACCGGCTGCCCGTACAAGAAGATGTATTTCAACCACAAGACCGGCAAGGCGGAAAAGTGCACCTTCTGCTACCCGCGCATTGAGGTGGGACTGCCCACGGTCTGCTCGGAAACCTGCGTGGGCCGGCTGCGCTACCTGGGCCTTTTCCTCTACGACGCGGACGCGGTCACCGCGGCCGCCTCGGTGACCGATCCCAAGGAACTGTACGCGGCGCAGATGGACGTGCTGCTGGACCCGCATGACCCGGCCGTGCTGGCGGCGGCGCGGGAGCAGGGCATCGCCGAGGACTGGATCGACGCCGCGCAGCGCTCGCCGGTGTACGCACTGGCCAAGGTCTACAAGGTGGCGCTGCCGCTGCATCCGGAATACCGGACCATGCCGATGGTCTGGTACGTCCCGCCGCTGTCCCCCGTCGTCGATCTGCTCAAGGAGCAGGGCCACGACGCGGAGGACCCGGGCAACCTCTTCGGCGCCATCGACGCGCTGCGGATCCCGGTGGAATACCTGGCGGAGCTTTTCACCGCCGGGGACACGGAAATGGTCACCGGGGTGCTCAAGAAGCTGGCGGCGATGCGCTCCTACATGCGCGGCATCACCCTGGGGAACGATCCGGATGACTCCATTCCGGCGGCAGTGGGGATGGAGGGACAGGAGATGTACGAGATGTACCGGCTGATGGCCATCGCCAAGTACTCCGAGCGCTACGTCATCCCCAAGGCGCACATGGAACAGGCCCACGATCTGGAGGAAATGGGCTGTTCGCTTGATTTCGACGGCGGCCCCGGCATGCAGGATTCCCCCTTCGGGGAGGCCAGCGGCCGGCCGGTGCCGGTAGCGGTTGAAACCTTCCGTGCCCTCAGCGACCGTCAGACCTCCGACGCGATTGCCGGCGACCGCTCGCTGCGCGGCCGGGTGAACCTGCTCAACTGGGACGGCAACGGCGCCCCGGAGGGCCTGTTCCCGGATAAGCGTGACGACCCGCAGATGAGCGTCACCTCCCCGGCCCACCACGGTGGCCGGGCCGGCCCCAGTCCGGATGCCGGCGGCGCCAGCGCGGACGCGTCCGGGGCCTCAGGGTATCCGGATGACAACGCCCCGGATGCGATTGCGCGGGAGGAACCATGATGCCCCGGACGGCCTCGGTCTACCTGGCGGCGGCCTGGTGCCTGTCCTACCCGGATGAGGAACTGCTGGACCGGCTGCCGCTGATCAGGTCGGTACTGGCCGGCCATCCGGGCGCCGACACGGACTTCGAGGACGTCCTGGCGCTGCTGGAAGCGGGCCCGGCCATGGACGTGCAGGCGGCGTACGTGCGCGAGTTCGACCTGGGCAAGCGGCACGCACTGCACCTGTCCTACTGGACAGACGGGGACACGCGGCGCCGCGGCGAGGTGCTGGGCGCCTTCAAGCAGGTGTACCGGGACAGCGGATACCTGGTGGACACGCACGGCGAACTGCCGGACTTCCTGCCGATGGTGCTGGAGTTCACTGCGCTGGTGGATCCGGAAGCGGGCCACGGGCTGCTGGTCCACTACCGGCCCAGCCTGGAGATGCTGCGCCTGGGCCTGCTCGACGACGGGCTGCCGCATGCGTGGATCCTGCAGGCCATCTGCGCCACCCTGCCCGGCAAGTCCCCGGAGGACCAGCAGGCCGTCATGAAGATGGCCGGCTACGGGCCGCCCACCGAATCCGTTGGCCTGGAACCCTACGATCCGCGCCTGCTGCCCCTGAAAGGGAGCTGACAATGGACATACTTCTTTGGGGCGTGCTCCCCTACGTCATGATCGTGGTGCTGATCGGCGGCCTGATCTGGCGGTACCGCTACGACCAGTTCGGCTGGACCACCCGATCCTCCCAGCTCTACGAATCCCGGTTGCTGCGGATCGGCTCCCCCATCTTCCACTTCGGCCTGCTGGCCGTCATCGCCGGGCACTTCTTCGGCCTGGTGATCCCGATGTCCTGGACCCAGGCCGTGGGCATGAGCCAGGATTTCTACCACTTCAACGCCCTCTTCGTGGGCAGCATCGCCGGCATCGGCACCCTGGGCGGCATCATCATCCTGATCTACCGCCGGCGCCGCACCGGTCCGGTGTTCATGGCCACCACCCGTAACGACAAGATGATGTACGTGGTCCTCACTGCCGCCATCATCTTTGGACTGTGGACCACGCTGGCCAGCGTTTTCATGGGCGGCGAAGGGCACAACTACCGCGAAACCGTCTCGCCGTGGTTCCGCTCGCTGTTCATTTTCCAGCCCAACATCGCGTCCATGGCCGCGGCTCCGTTCGCCTTCCACCTGCACACGCTGGTGGGTATGCTGCTGTTCACGATCTGGCCCTTTACCCGCCTGGTGCACGCGTTTACGGCACCGCTGCACTACCTGTTCCGGCCCTACATCGTCTACCGGTCCCGGGACCGCGGGCCGGTTTCCAGCGCCCCGGTGCGCCGCGGCTGGTCTGCCGTGGGCACCCGAGACCGGGATACCCGTAGCCGATGAACGCCGAACCCGTTAAGCGCGAACCGACAGCAGTCGACCGGTCCACCGGCTCCGGGGGCAACGCCACCCGGAGCCTGGTCCTGGCCACGCTGGCCTCGGTGGTCTGCTTCTGGGCCTGGAACGTGGTGGCCACGCTCGGCGCCCGGTATACCCAGCAGTTGCACCTGAACGCCACCACCACAGGAGTGCTGGTGGCCATGCCCATCTTCGTCGGATCCCTGGGCCGGATCGTGGTGGGCACGCTGACCGACCGTTTCGGCGGTCGGGTGATGTTCACCTTCGTGTTGCTGGCCACCGTCCTTCCGGTGCTGCTGGTCGCCCTGGGCGGGACGCTGAACTCGTTCGCCGTCGTGCTGATCGCCGGGCTGCTGCTGGGCGTGGCGGGCACCGTCTTCGCCGTCGGCATTCCTTTTGTCAGCGCCTGGTATCCGCCCGCCCGCCGCGGATTCGCCACCGGCGTCTTCGGGGCCGGGATGGGCGGTACCGCCCTGGCGGCCTTCCTCAACCCCCGTCTGGTGGCCTCGATCGGCTATGTGCCCACCCACCTGGTGATCGCCGCGCTGCTGGTGGTGATGGCCGTCCTGGTCTGGCTCCTGATGCGGGAGGCGCCGGGCTGGAGCCGGAACACCGCTCCGGTCACCCCCAAGCTGGCCGATGCCGCCCGGACGGCGGTGACCTGGAAAATGTGCTTCCTATACGCCGTGGTCTTCGGCGGGTTCGTCTCCTTCGCCACCTACCTGCCCACCTACCTGCGCGACGTCTACCAGTTTGACCCCAGCTCCGCCGGCGCCCGGACCGCAGGCTTTGCCCTGGCGGCGGTGATAGCCCGGCCCATCGGCGGCGTCATTGCGGACCGGATCGGCTCCAAACCAGTCGTCATCGTTTCGCTGGCGGCGGTGGCCGTGCTGGGCTGGCTCGTCAATCTGACGCCCAATGGGGATATCCCTGCCGGGCTGACCTTCCTGGCCATGGCCGCGGCGCTCGGGCTCGGCACCGGTGGCGTCTTTGCCTGGGTCGGCGTGCTCTCCCCGGCCGGGAAGGTGGGCAGCATCAGCGGCATTGTCAGCGCCGCCGGAGGACTGGGCGGCTACTTCCCGCCGCTGGTCATGGGCGCCACCTATGACCCGGATACTCACAGCTATTCGATCGGCCTGCTGCTGCTGGTGGTGACGGCGCTGGTGGCCCTGGTCTTTACCTTGGTGGCCGTGCGTGGCCGGTCCAAGGCCAGTAGCCGGCCGCAGATTCCGGCTCCGGAAGGGTAGGACAGGATGGAAACCAGGATTGCTACGACGGCCCACCAGGTGATGAGCCAGCCGGTGGTGACAGTTCCACCGGACACCGCGGTGGGCGATGTGGCCCAGCTGCTGCACCAAAAGCGCATTACCGGCGTTCCCGTGGTGGACGGCCAAGACCATGTACTGGGCCTGGTCAGCGAATACGACCTGCTGGCCAAGAGCGGGGCCACGGCAAAGGAAATCATGAGTACGGCGGTGATCAGCGCCAGCCCTGACTCGGCGATCTCCGATATCCGCCAGCTGCTGGTCAGTCAGCGGGTCGGCCGGTTGCCCATTCTTGCCGGCGGCCGGCTGGTGGGCATTATCAGCCGCGGAGACCTGGTGGCCCTGCTGGCCACCGAGTGGGTCTGCGGGGTCTGCGGCGAACCGGTGCGCGCCGAGCATCCCCCGGCCAGCTGTCCCAAGTGCGGCGGTGGCCGGGAGGGGTTCACATTGCAGGAGCAGCCACCCGGCCCGTAAACGGAGCGGTGCAGGCACTGGATGCAAGCAGACTGGAGGAACGGAAATGGCCGAGCGACGGAAACCAGCACGTGCGGCGGAGGAACCGCCGGAGCGGCTGCGCGGCTACTACGCGGACATGGTCCTGATCCGAAAATTCGAGCTGAGCGCGGACCAGATGTACAAGCGCGCCAAGATCGGCGGCTACTGCCACCTCAACCTCGGCGAGGAAGCCACCGTGGTCGGGCTGACCGCGGCGCTGAAGCCCACCGACTACGTGTTCACCAACTACCGTGACCATGGCTATGCACTGATGCGCGGACTGGAGCCCGGGCGGGTGATGGCGGAGCTTTTCGGCAAGGCCACCGGGGTATCCAAGGGGCGCGGCGGCTCGATGCACATGTTCGACACCGGTGCCCGGCTGCTGGGTGGCTACGGCATCGTTGGCGGACAGCTTCCCCCGGCCACCGGCGCGGCGTTGGCCCTGACCTACCGGGGAGCGCCGGGTCCCGACGCCGAAGTGGTGCTGTGCCAGCTCGGCGACGGCACCACGAACATCGGTGCCTTCCACGAATCGCTGAACCTGGCCGCGATCTGGCACCTGCCGATTGTCTACCTCATCGTCAACAACCGTCTGGGTATGGGCACCACCGTGGAGGCGGCCGCCGGCGAGCCCGAGCTGTTCAAGCGCGGCTGCTCCTACCGGATCCCCGGTGAGCGCGTCGACGGTACGGACGTCCTGGCCGTCCGGGACGCCGCGCAGCGTGCTCTGGACCGTGCCCGCCTGGAACGCGAACCGGCCCTGCTGGAAGTGATGAGCTACCGGCTGCGCGGACACTCGGTGGTGGACCCGGCCCGCTACCGCTCGGCCGCCGACGTCGAAACTGCCCAGTCCGCCGATCCGGTGCCGAGGCTGCGCCAGAGCCTGATCGCCGCAGGAGTGATGGATGAGGCCCAGGCAGCGCGGATCGAGACGGACGCCGACGCGAAAGTGGCTGCAGCCGTCGCCTTCGCCGATGCCAGCCCGGATCCGTCCCCCGGTGAGCTCTTCGACTATGCCTATGCCACCGCCGTGCCCAATGCCGCTCATGCACTGCCGGGCGAGCCGGTGGTGGTGCTCCCATGACCGCCCACCCAACCGGGGGTCCCGCCTCCGAAGGCCCACCACAGTCCAGTGAAGGAGCGGACATGCCAGTGATCAGCTACCGCCAGGCACTCAACGACGCACTGCGGGCCGAGCTCGCCCGGGACCGCAACGTCATCCTGTTGGGCGAGGAAATCGGGATCTTCGAGGGCTCCTACAAAATCACGGCCGGTCTCCTGACCGAGTTTGGTCCGGAACGCGTCCGCGACACCCCGATTGCCGAGGAAGGCTTTGTTGGCGCCGCCATCGGCGCCGCCATGCTGGGCATGCGGCCGGTGGTGGAAATCATGACCCTGAACTTCAGCCTGATCGCGATGGATCAGATCGTGAACCATGCGGCGAAGATCTACGGCATGTTCGGCGGCCAGACACCGGTGCCCATGGTGATCCGGATGCCCGGCGGCGGTGGCCAGCAGTTGGCCGCGACGCATTCGCAGAACCTGGAGGTCTGGTTCGCGCACGTTCCCGGCCTGAAGGTGGTGGCCCCCTCCACCCCGGCCGACGCCAAGGCCCTGCTGCTGGCCTCGATCCGCGACGACGACCCGGTGATCTTCCTGGAGAACCTGTCCCTGTACAACACCAAGGGACCGGTGCCAGACGGCGAACACGTCGGCCAGATCGGCAAGGCGGCCATCGCGCGGGAAGGGACGGACCTGACGGTGATCTCCTACTCCCGCGCCACCACCGTGGCGCTGGAGGTGGCACGGCAGCTGGGTCAGGACGGCATCTCGGTGGAGGTGGTGGATCTGCGCAGCCTGCGCCCGCTGGACCGGGAAACGGTCTGCGCCTCGGTCCGCAAGACCAGCCGGGCGGTGGTGCTGGAGGACGACTGGCTCAGCTACGGCATTGGCGCGGAAATCTCGGCGACACTGATGGAGGGTGCCTTCGACTATCTGGACGCCCCCGTCCGCCGGGTGGCCGCAGCCGAGGTCCCGCTGCCCTACGCCAAACCGCTGGAGCTGGCGGCGCTGCCGGACGCCAACGACCTGACCAAGGTCATCCGGGAGGTCCTGGATGCCACCAGCTTCAGCCGCTAGGCCTTGAAACACCGCCCCTGAAAACCGCCCCGGACAACGCCGACAAAGCCGACAAAGGAGGATGCCATGCCGGAAGTAATCATGCCCAGGCT
>DASYGM010000143.1:0-5272 GCA_035999715.1 Micrococcaceae bacterium
GTGTCATCGATTTTGGGTTCTACGTCGTCGCCCGGTTCCTGCTTCATCCGTGAGGCTGAGAAAGTCCGGGCTGCTCAGTTGCTGGCGGAGATCGCACTGCAGCCAGGCGGATGAGTTGATTTTCCGGAGGCCTCCGTTCTCCAGGAATGATTCCCGCTTTCTTCGCGCCTTTCGATTCAAGCCGATCATCGGCAACGCTTGGTGAACACTTTCTGATTCGTCCAAAACCGAGCATCCATCGAGATGCACAAGGAATTAGGATTCACCGAGGTGTTGCGCGGGCCGGAATTCCACGGAGTCACATTCGCAGGCGGGGAAGGCATCCTACTCAGATCCCGGTTGAACTGACCCAGCCCCCCAAGACGACGCGTCGCACAGGCGCTGTCCCACCGGAAACCGAGGAAAATCGCATTCGGCAAATCGAAGGGTTGCTGGCTAAGGTCCCGGTGGTCGACCCGGCCAGCCCCTCCTCCGCTGGTCGACGAAGGCCGGCCGCGGCCGCGTGGAGACCCGGCGACCCGAGCTCAGACGAAATTCATCTCCACCTGCAGGAAACGCTCCGCCTCACCGATGGCGGACTGGAAGGCCTCGTCCTCGGTGGGGGATTGCCTGGGCGACTTCGGGTGCCACTCGTGCGCCGCCGAATGTACGCGCTCGAATCCGCCTCCGGGTGGAGCGTA
Organism: Micrococcaceae bacterium; assembly: GCA_035999715.1. Classification (GTDB taxonomy): domain Bacteria; phylum Actinomycetota; class Actinomycetes; order Actinomycetales; family Micrococcaceae; genus Arthrobacter_M. The sequence goes on from DASYGM010000143.1 coordinate 681, forward strand.
AAAGATGCCGAACCGTTGCACCGGCCACTCCGGGGACGTCTCAAGGGCCACCAGCATGGCGGCGTTCAGCGCGGGATTAAACCATTGCGCTATTGGACGCCGGCGGTCCTCGGTGAACAGGCCCGCAGCGTACAGGGAGGCAGATTCACGGCTGGTCTGGGCACACAAACGATCCCACCATAGTGGCAGAATCCCGGCGTCCAGCCGCTGCCACGTGGCGGGAATTGGCTCCGGATCCTGCCATTTGGCCACACTAGATTTTATCCCGTACGGGGAGCTCTGGAACAGGGCACCGGGCGAATCCGACCCACCAACTTCCGGACGTCCGGCCCGATGTTGTGGTCCGGTCCACGCGGCGGACGGCGGCTAGTCGCGGCCCGGGTTCATGCGGTACAGCAGCGACCCAAGAATGGCGGCGCAGATGATGGCGGCAATCAGCCGGTTGCCGAGGACGCCGCCCAACAGGGCGCCCAGGATTGCGCCGAGCAGGATGCCCACAAAGAGGCCTCGGCCGTTGCGGTGCAGGGGTTTACCGGTCATTCCTGAAGCCTAGCAACCTGTAGTCACGCCGGACGCAGCTGCGCCGGTGGCCGCGCCCGCGGTCAAATCGCCGGGACCGTCCGGGGCCGAACCACCAGCCAGAGGGCCATCATGGCCAGCGCAAGGCACACGGCCATGATGGCACCCATGGGCGTACCGCTTTGCACCCCCACCAGGCCAACTATGGGGGAAATGAGGCCGGCGCAGCCGAACGTGGCAGCCCCGAGCAGCGAAGCGGCGGTGCCGGCTTGGGCGCCGTGCCGCGCCAGGCCCAGGATCTGGATGCTGGGAAACATGAAACCGGTGGCCAGGATGTAGAACCACAACGGGACAATGATGCCCCACTGTCCCAGGTGCGCCTGGTCGAAGACCACTATCAGCGTGGCCATCACCACCTGGACGACGGTGGCCATGGCTATCACCCATTGCGGTCCGGTCCGCCGCAGCAGCCGCGCGGCGATCTGGACGCCGGCCACGATGCCCAGCGAGTTAATGCCGAAGAGCAACCCGTACTCCTGCGGTGAGAACCCGTAGACCGTCTGGAACAGGAACGTCGAGGCGGAGAGATAGGTGAAGAGACCGCCGAAGTTCAGTCCGCCGATCAGCATGGTCCCGACGAAGATCCGGTCCGAGAACACCGCCCGGTAGCGTTGGTAGGCTGTCGAACCGGAACCGCTGCGCCGCTCCGCCGGCAGCGTCTCCACGATCAGGAACATGGCCGCGAGCAGGACGAGTGCGCCGTAACTGGCCAGGAACCAGAAGATCCCGGGCCAGGGCATGATCCCCAGCAGCTGGGATCCGATGATCGGCGCCAGGATCGGGGCCATCCCGTTGACCAGCGAGAGCCGCGAGAACATCCGCACCAGCGGATAGCCGCTGAACAGGTCCCGGACCATGGCCATGGCAACCACGCCTCCGCCGGCCGCACCGACTCCCTGCAGCACACGGAAGACGCCCAGCATGGTGATGTCGGTGGACAGCGCCGCACCCAGGGAAGCCAGCACATGGACGGCGGTGGCCAGGATCAGCGGCAGCCGACGGCCCACCTTGTCGCTGAAAGGGCCCACCACCAGCTGGCCCAGTGCGAAGCCGATGGTCGTTGCCGTCAGCGTCAGCTGCACTGCGGTGGCGCCGACGTGCAGATCGCTTTCCAGGATCGGAAACGCGGGCAGGTACAGGTCCACTGTGAACGGCCCCAGCGCCGTGAGCATCCCCAGGATCAGAATATAGACCAGCTTTTGCCGGTGTGTGAGGGTGTCACCCGGATGTGTGTGCGTGCTCAAAAGAATTCCTTAGCTAATCAGGTCGCTCACAGCGGTCCGGAACGGGGTCGGTCAGGTGGCAGGCATGCTCTATAGCGCCTCCGCCATCACTCGGATGGCCGAGGCGAAGGTTCAATCGTATTGGCCGCACCGGCCGAGCGGAAGAATCGAGGTCTGGAACACCGACGGATGACGGAGGGCGCCGGACTCCGCGGCGCGGTTGCGGGCCGCCGTCGTGCACCACAATGGTAATTTTGTCAGGTACGTGCGCCGGAAACGGCGGCGCTTCAATGGCGCGGGGAATTTCCGCGCCCGCAGTGCCTAGGTGATGGAGGCAGTTCCGATGAGTAGTGCTCGCTACGCTAAGACCGGTCCACGGGGCCGCGGCACCGCAGCTGATGATCCGTCGCTGCTGGATACGGTCAAGGTGACCGTCCGGCTGGTTCTGAAGCAACTCAATGACGAGATATCCCTGGCCAAGGTGGAGCTCAAGCACAAGGGCATCCAGCTGGGCGTGGCCGCCGCGTTCATGTTTGTTGCCCTGATCTTCCTGTCCTTCGTGGTCACGGCCCTCATAGTGGCGGCGATCATGGCCCTGGCCCTGGTCATGCCGGCCTGGCTGGCCGCGCTGCTGGTCGCGGCCTTCTTCCTGCTGGTGGTCCTGATCCTGGGATTGGTGGGGGCACTGAGGCTGAAGAAGGCCATGCCGCTGAAGCCCCAGGCCGCGCTGATAGGCCTCCAGCACGACGTCGGAATTGCCAAGGAAGGCAGCGACTTCGATGTGCGGACGCTGACCGTCAAACCGGCCAGCCGTGCCGAGGCCAAGGCTGCCAAGGCCGCGAAGGCGGTCAAGGCCGAACAGGCCAAGGCCACCAGGGAAGCCAAGGCGGCCGAGCAAGGTCCGGCTCCCACCGAGGCGCAGCTGCTTGCCCGCACCGCCGACCGGCGCCAGCACCTGCTCACACTGCGGGCGGAACTGGTATCCCGCGCCGACGTGAAAAAGCAGGCCCGCACGTTCGTGTCCACGGCCAGGGGAACCGCCCGGCATGCCGCCGGGGATGTCCGGGGCAGGTTTGGAGCGTCGGCCGCCAATGCCGAAGACGTTCTGGGCTCGGCCCGGGAGCGCTGGCTGCCGCTGACGGTCCTCGCCGTGTCGGGTGCGGCCTTGCTGGTCTTCCTGCGAAAGTTGTTAAAGCACTAGGCGCAGGCGGCCGGTCCGCAGCGGACAGGTCAGAGGAATGGAACGGCAGTGGCAAGGTCGCAGGCAAGGTCACAGTCAAGGTCACAGTACAGGTCCACGGAGAGGGGGATGGGATGAGGCTAATCGGCGCAGGCGCCCGTCCCGGCGCCCCGCAAACCGACCACGACCGGGTCTTCACCATTCCCAACCTGCTCACCGTGGTGCGGTTCCTGGGGGTACCACTGTTCGTCTGGCTGGTGCTTGCCCGGCAGGAATACGGTTACGGCGTGCTGGTGCTGGGGCTGATGGCCGGCACCGACTGGGTGGACGGCTACGTCGCCCGGCGCTTTGACCAAAGGTCCAAGCTGGGCCGCGTGCTGGACCCCATGGCGGACCGGATCGCGCTGCTGACGGTGGCGGTCACTCTGGTGATCGCGGACATCGCGCCGTGGTGGCTGCTGGCGTTGCTGGTGGTTCCGGATGCCGTCCTGATGGCAGTGTCCATCATTTTCTTCCGCTGGCATCCGGACCTCCCGGTGAGCATCATCGGCAAAGTGCGCATGGCTGCCCTGCTCATTGGAACCCCGCTACTGCTGCTGGCGAAGGTGGTTGGCCCGGGACCCAATGCCCTGCAGGCCGCGGCCTGGGTTTTCCTCGGCATCGGCATGGCCGGGCATCTGGTGGCTGCCTACAACTACTTCTGGGCCATCGTTGGGAAGCACCGGCAGTTGCATTACCCGGTGTCCGGTCCCGGCGAGCCGGTCTCCGACGGTCCGGACCCGGTGCTTTCCGACGGCGACGACGACGACGGCGGCCGGCACCAAGCGCTTCCGGATTCCAGCGGCGGGGACGCAGATGATCCCTCACGGCGCCCGCCGCTGTCCGGGGGCGGCGCCTGATGGTGTGGATCGCGGTGGCTTGTGCGGTGGCGGGTGCCTTCTTCCTGGCCTTCGGCGCCCAGCGCCAGGGCAGTGCGGTGCAGGCCAATACGGGTGGGCTGGCGCTGGGCGGAAGCGGTTTCCTGCGCCTGCTGCGCAATCCGCGCTGGGTCCTCGGTCTGCTGCTGCTGGGTGCTGGGATGGCTCTGAACGTTGTGGCGCTGACGCTGGGAACGCTGACGGTGATCCAGCCCATCGGGGCGATAGCCCTGGTGATCACCACGATCGTGAATTCCAGGGATCAGGGCATCCGGCTGAACCGGGGAACGGTTGTGGCCATTTCCACCTGCGTCACCGGCAGCGCCCTTTTCGTCCTGCTGGCGGTCAATGTGGTGCGGGAAAGTACGCGCGTCACGCAGACCGAGGAGCTGACGGTGGTGCTCCTGCTGGCCGTCGTCGTCGGAATCCTGGGCAGTTGCGTGGTGCTGTGGCGCCATCATCTGCGGGCCTTCTTCTACATTCTTGGCGCCGGGGTGCTGTTCGGGTTTGTCGCCGTGCTGACGCGCATCATTTCCAAGCAGCTCTTCGATCCGAACGGGCTCTTCCTGCTCAATCTCCAGTGGTACTCGATCATCGCCATTGCCGCCGCGGGCGGCCTGGGATCCTGGTTTGTGCAGAGCGCCTACGCCAGCGGCCCGCCGGACCTGGTCATTGCCGGACTGACGGTGGTGG
>DASYGM010000005.1:0-2612 GCA_035999715.1 Micrococcaceae bacterium
AGCTTCTTCATCTGGTAGTTGCCGAACACGGCGTGCAGGTGCTCGAAGTGGATGGGGTCCATGGAGTTATCCATGCACTGCAGCCAGTTGCAGGGCAACTCGTGCATCTCGATGATTGCGTCCAGGTCGTCGCGAACCAGCAGATCCCAGCGGGGCAGCAGCGGCGCCGGCGCCGGCCCCATGTAGGCGAACACCATCCCGCCCAGCGCTTCCACCGGGTATGCCTTGATCTGGATCTTGTCCTTGAACCGCGCCTGCGGATTGGTGTATTCCTCGAACGGCTGCTCAAGGCAGCGGCCCTTAGGATCGAACAGCCAGCCGTGATAGGCACAGCGAAGCCCCTTCTCCTGGGGAATGCCGTATTCCAGCGACATGCAGCGGTGGGGGCAGACGTCGTCCACCAGGCCGTATTCGCCACCTTCAGTCCGGAACAGGGTGAGGTCCTCGCCAAGCAGCCGGACCTTCTGCACCGGCTCTTCCTGGAGCTCCGTCACCGTGCCGATGACGTGCCAGTAGCGCCGCAGCAGGTTCCCCATCGGCGTGCCGGGCCCAATCTGGGTTAACCGTTCGTTCTGCTCTTGAGTCGTCGCCATGGCTCAACCTCCGCTTGATTGTGATGTTTAGACTAGCACTCCCTTGTCAGCCTGGTGTCAGCGCCCAGGGATTCTGTCCGGCTAAATGACCAGCGATTGTGTCCGCCGGGCGTTTTATTTTCTGGCGACGAGACTGCGTTTCCAGGGATGGTTCGCCGCCGGCTTCCAGGCTAGCCTATCGGCCGGCGTTGGGGGAGGCGGCTGAGAAGCTGGCGCGGCCGTGAGCGGGGGCGGCCCGGGACGCTCGGGGGCAGGCCGAGTACGGGACCGAGCGCGGATGGTGGGTGGGTCCGGTGGCGCCGCCCGAGTGGCCAAACACTGGCCCTGGTAGTAGACGGCCAGGCTGCCGTCCAGCCGCTCGTGGACCTCGACGTGCGCGCGGGCGTAGCTGGGCCGCTGCGGGCTGGGTGCGATCTGCAGGCGGTGCGGCGCAAAGCCGACGGTGTTGTCAGCGGCCACGGTGCGGTCGTACTTGAAGCAAAACACCTGCTCCGGCAGGAAGTTGGTGGCCAGTGGCCGGTAGGCCGAACCGGCCTGGGCAGGGGGCACGGCGAAGCGGTCATTGAACGCCGCCAAGAAGGACGGCAGCAGGCGCTGAGCGTCCGCCAACGTGCTGACGCCGGCCAGGCGCAGCTCACTGACCAGCCGGTCCTGGAAGGTGCCCCACAAGCGCTCGACGCGGCCTTTGGCCTGAGGGCTGAGCGCATAGATGGGCCGGATGGCCAGCTCCTCCAACACACGCCCAAACTGCGTCGGTAAGCGGTGGCCCAGCAGCTGCTCCTCGACTGTCTTGGGGTCACGGCTGCTCTTGAGGAAGATGCCGTGGCGATCGACATACAGGGCCAGCGGGACGCCCTGGCGGCTGACCACCTCGCGCAGCCACTCCATGTACCCCTGGGCGTCTTCCTGCTCCCGGAACACCGCCCAGGGCACTGTACCGGTGGCGTCGTCGATGCCGCCGATGAGGGTCAACCAGGGACCGTCCGCGCCCAGCCACTGGTGGCGGCTGCCATCGGCCTGCAGCAGCATGCCTTCCTGGGCCATCCGCTCCCGGCGGCGGCGATGCTTGGCCGGACGGCGCGTGCGTGGACTGGTGAGCCCTGCCGCTCGCAAGATACGGTGGACGCTCATCCGACTCACCGCCAGCTGTTCCTCCTCGAGCAGCTTCTCCACGAAGTGCTGGTGGTTAAAACCGTGGTACTTCCCCCGAGCCAGACCCAGCACCTGCTCCCGGACCGCCTCCGGCAAGCTGTTAGCCGGCGCGCGGCCACGGTTGCCATGCACCAGCGCCGCCGGTCCTTCTCGGCTGAAGCTGGCTTTCAGCCGTCGTACCTGCCGTGGTGATACCTTCAGCAGCTCGGCCGCTTGATAGGCGGTCAGCTGACCGCCTATCAAGCGAGTCAGAATGAACGCCCGTTTTTGTTCCCGCATCCCCAAGGTAATCCGCTCCTCTTGCACAGAGGACAGATTCCCTGGTCACTTAGTGGCGGACATTTTCCCTGGGCGCCGACACGGGCCTTTTTTGTATCTTGACTCCGCCCCAATAAGCGGTTATTTATATAACATCGCTTTATGCGTCTGTGTGTTTCATGACGGAGCGTGAGCTCAAGCTTCTGTGCCGCGCGTTGGGCGACGTCATGCGGCTGCGCATCATACGGCAGCTCGCCGACGAGCGCGAGGTCAGCGTCACCGAATTGGCCGATCGCTTGGTCATCAGCCAACCCCTAGCCTCGTGGCATCTGCGCATCCTGCGCCGCGCCGGCATTCTCAGCACCCGCAAGGACGGCCGGCAGGTCTACTGCTCGTTGGACCGCGGCCGGGTCAGCGAATTCCAGGATGCCATCGGCGACCTCATCGAACCCACCACTGGAAAGGAACCGCTTTGGGAAAAGTCCGCGTTGCCATCGTCGGCGTAGGGAACTGCGCCTCCTCGCTCGTACAGGGTGTCGAGTATTACAAGAATGCCAAGGACGACGAGTTCGTTCCGGGGCTGATGCACGTCAACCTGGGCGGCTACCA
>DASYGM010000113.1:0-14960 GCA_035999715.1 Micrococcaceae bacterium
CATGCCCATCGGGTGGACCGAGGCCCACCACGTGGACTACTGGCAAAACGGCGGGCCCACCGACACGGACAACGGGTGTCTTCTCTGCTCATGGCACCACCATCTGATCCACCAGGAACACTGGCGCATCGATATCAGCACAGGCGCGCCCTGGTTCATCCCACCTCCGGACACCGACCCCGACCAAAAACCCCTCCGCAACACCTACTTCAGACCCCAAACCCAACTCGAACCCACTCTGGAGATGTGACGCCGTTGAATGGGGCTGCACGTTCAGGACTGCGCGGCCCGGTAAGGGATCCTGCCCCCGGCCAGCACCATGGCTACCTGTCGCGTTCGCGTCGGTGCCGTAGCGGCCGTCAGGGCTGGCTTGAAGCCGTTGCTTGTCTTGCGCCAGCCCGAAGTTACGCTGACTACATATTGTCTAGATCTAGAGCTCGATATTGTCTACAGCTCGGCGGCCGCGCGGCGGCCCTGCCCCGCGGTCCGGGCACGCAGGCTCGCTTCCCGCCGTGGCCTGGTGGGCCAGGTGAAGGCCAGGGTCAGGGTGGAGACCACGAAGACGACGATGCCGATCACCAGTCCCGCATCTTCCCAGAACTGTCCGGGGAACAGCCTGATGAGCGTGTCATTGAGGTAGAACGTCCAGGTGCCGTTCTTGAAGAAGATCTCGTGGAAGTCCGTAAAGAACGTCTCCCAACCCATGAACCCAAGGACGCCCAAGGTGATCACCAGCACCAGGGTCGCCACGGAGCCGGCAAACAGACCACGGCGGACCCCGCCGTGGCTGCGGCGCGCGAGATAGACAATGGCGATGACGATGCCGATGGCCAGCACGAGGCCAACAATGAACGCCATGGTGATTACGGATTTCACATCGGCCATGTGGCTGACCTCCCCCGCCTTGAACAGCGGCGCGCCATCGGTATTCACCAGTCCGCCCAGGTATCGCGGGCCGGCAAAGTTCAGCAGGTAATCCACGGCGTAGGACCCATAGGTCATCCTGTCGTCGGTGCTGAAACCGAAGGTGTCGGGCGGGAATCCGGGGCGGTTGTACTCAGCCCAAAGGAAGAGCGGGGTGGTGATCAACCGGATGGACAGCACCAGAAGCACGATCGGGTAGAACACAGCCAGCAGCACCTGCATCACGCGCGGCAGGACGGGTTTGGACTTGGCGGCTTCCTCGCGCTCCGTGGCGCGCCGGTCCACCTCGTCCTGCGGCGGCCGGACGTGCAGCATGGAGGTGGGTAGCGGCTCGTTGAAAATCGGGGAGCCTTCCCTGGTTCCCGGGGCGGCTTCGTAGGGCGCCAGATCCGGGAGTTTGCTGGCGGGCCGCATCGGTCCGCTCTTGCGCGCCGGACGCGGTTCGGCTTTGCCCGAGGCTGTGGGCCAGTGCCGGCCGACGGCAGCGGGTTCGGCGTCTGCTGCTGGTTCACCCTCCTGGCCGGCCGGCTCGTCGGCCGGCTCGTCGGCGCCCGTCTTCAACGCAGCCGCGGAAGATGAGGTGCCCGACGTCGTCGTCCCCGCTGCCCTCTTTGACGCGGCCGGACGCATCCAGTCGAAAGCGACGCCGTCGTCGTCGGTCCCAAGGTCCGTTTCGACCGGCTCCGGGGCGCTCTTCAGGGAGTTGTCACTGCCATGCACGGCGCTGGGGACATTATTTTCGCTCACAAATCGAGCCTACCCGCACACGACCCTGCGCAGCGTCTGCCACCCCGGGAGCCGCCGATCCTTGCGCCTGGACCCTTACTGGTGGTGCATTTACTGGTAGGGCATTTTCAAGCGGTGGCCAGGTTTGCGCCTGCATCCGCGGACTCTAAGTCGCCGCGTTCGCCGATCAGGAAGGCTGCCCTCCCCAGTGTCATGACATAAGCCCAGTAGCCGGCCAGGACCAGAGCTCCGAATGTGATCTTGGCCCAGACCGGAAGTGTGCTTGGCGTGACGAAGCCTTCGACCAGGCCCGAGACCAGCAGGACCAGGACCAGGCCCAGTGCCACCGTGATCAGCGAGCGCCCCTCCGCGGCCAAGGCCACCAGGCGGGGATGCGGACCGGGGGAGATCCACGACCAGAAGATCCGAAGTCCGGCGGCGCCGGCAATGAAGATGGCGGTGAGCTCCAGCATCCCGTGCGGCAGGATGTAGCTGAAGAACACGTCGCCGCGGCCGTAGGCGAACATAACTCCCCCGGTCAGGCCCACGTTCTGCGCATTCTGGTAGATCATCACGGGCACGAAGATCCCGGTGATGCCCAGCGCTACACACTGTGCCGCGATCCACGCGTTGTTGGTCCACACCTGGCCGGCAAACGAGGCAGCCGGGTTCTCTGAGTAGTAGTTGACAAAGTCCTGGTCAACCAACTGTTTCAGGCGATCATCGGAGCCCAGGGCGTGCAGCACCTCCGGGTTTCCGGCGGCCCAAAATCCGTAGAGGATGCTGATAACAGCGAATACGGCGCCGACTGCCAGGGTCAGCCAGCGGAGCCGGTAGAAGGCTGCCGGGAGCGCGAGGACGAAGAACCGGGCCAGATCCTCGATGAAGTTGGAACGAGCACCGGTGAAACGTGTCCGCGCCCGGGCCAGCCGCGCTGAAAGTGATGCGGAGAGAACACCCTCGGGGGCTACCGAGCGCAGCAGCGACAGGTGCGTGGAGGCGCTCTGGTAGAGCCGTAGCAACTCATCGGCCTCCGTCCCGCTGAGCCGGCGGCGGCGCGCCAAGGCGTCCAGGCGGTCCCACTGGGATTGGTGCACGGCGGCGAAGGCATCCAGGTCCACGGTCCCACCCTAGTCCGACCCTAGCCCTAGCGCTCCCGACGGCTGGTCGGGCGGAGGCTGGTGGGACCGAGGCCATCCCGAGACCGGCCACCCAGTGGCTGGCTGCGCTGAGGCCACCCCGAGACTAAGCGGACCGGCGGCTGTCTAGACTGAGGTTGATGCAGGCACCAACCGGGCGAAGGCGGAGGGTAAGGCCATGAGTTCGATCGTCACGGGCGAGGCCGTAGTCCTCGAACTGCGTCCGGCCTCCTTTGCGGCCCGGGGACTCGGCGTGGCCATCGACATGGCCGTGCAGGCCGCGCTGGCCGTGGTGTTCCTGTTTGTCCTGGGTTCCGTGCCCGGTGTGCTGGACAGCGCGGCAACGGCAGTTATGGTCCTGCTGGTGCTCGTGTTCCTGTTTGTCGTTGTGCCAGTGGGCGTCGAGACGCTCAGCCGCGGCCGCTCCGTGGGCAAGCTGGTGATGGGGCTGCGGGTAGTGCGCGACGACGGCGGCTCCATCCGCTTCCGGCATGCCCTGATCCGCGGGCTGGTTGGCTTTTTTGAGCTCTACCTGATGCTCGGCTCGGTGGCTTTTATTGCCTCTCTGTTCAACGCCCGTTCCAAGCGGCTGGGCGATATGCTCGCGGGCACCTATTCCATGCGGGAACGGATCGCCGCGGTGCCGCCGCTGCTGGTTCGCCTGCCGGAGAGCCTCCAGGCCTGGGCGTCGCTGGCGGATATCGGTCGGCTCCCCGACGCGCTGGGGCGCAGGGTTACGACGTTCCTGCGGCAGGCGCCAAAGATGTCGCCCGGTTCACGCTTGCAAATGGCCGGGGCCCTGGCCGACGAGGCCGCGGTACATATCGCTCCCCCGCCGCCGCCTGGAACCTTGCCGGAGGCGTTCCTGGCCGCCGTGGTTGCCGAGCGCCGGGACCGCGAATACCGCCGTCTAGTGCTGCAGCGGGAGCGGTCCGATGCGCTGGCGCTGCGGCTCTCGATGTTGCCTTTTCCGGGTAAGGGGGCAACGTCAGGGGTACGCGATGGCGGCCAAAGCCGAAGTGACTAGGGATCCGCCCCGTCGCTGACGGGGCAGGGCGTCCGTCAGTTGCCGTTGGCGGCCTGGGAGGCGTATTGGGCCCAAGGGATGTTCCAGTCGCCGTAGCCGTCGGTCGGGGCGGCCGATTCGCTGGGGCTGTTGATCACCTGGACAACGTCGCCCACGCCCATATTGTTGAACACCCAGGATGCCCCGGCCTCGTTCATGCCGATGCAGCCGTGCGAGAGGTTCAACTTTCCGATGTAGTCCACGGCCTGGCCGGCGGCCTGGTGGATGAACTCGCCGCTGGGGGTCAGCCGCGTGGCGTAGTTGACGTCCAGTTCACCGTAGTCCGCAGGGTCACCGGGCTTGAGTCCGATCGTCGAGGCCACAAAGTGCGCGTATCGCTGGTGGCCCATCAGGACCAGATACCCGGACGCGGATGGGAACCGCTCATCGCCCATCGTGACCAGGAAGTGCTGGGCCGGCTGATCGTTGATGTACACGTCGGCCACGTGGTTGGCGGAGTCCGCGACCATGACCTTCTTGTCCCCGATCGGGATGGTGATCTTCTTATTGAAGTTGCCGATCTGCCCGCGGCCGAAGTCCACCCCGAAGAGTTCCAGGTCCACGGTGACGGTGCTGTTAGCGGTCCAGAAAGCTTCGGGGCGGAACCGGACCATCTTGTCGCTGTACCAGTGGAAGGCGCCCGCCTGGCCCGACGTCGTCGTAATTTTGATGGCCTTCTCAACGGCATCCTTGTTGGTCACCGGTTCGCTGAAGGTGATCTGGATCGGCTGGGCCACACCCACCTGCTGGCCGTCCTGCGGATAGACCGCGGCATCGGCCTCATTGGCGGCCGGGACCGTATTGAAGGTCTGCGTCTTGTGCGTCTGGCGGTTGGCGCCGTCGACGACGGTGAAGTCGTAGGTGTAGGCCGTGTCGAACTTGAGGGGCCCCTTGGCGGTCCAGGTGGACCCGTCCGCGCTGACGGAGCCGTCGACAGCGCTCCCGGACTGGGTTTCGGTGAGCGAGACCGACTTGACCGTTCCGTTGGTGGCCTTAACCACGGCGGGGATCGCCGGGTTGACCTGCTGCGCGCCGTCCGTCGGGGTGACCCCGAGTTCCAGCGGCTTGACCACCGGTGCGGCCATACCCGGTGTGGTCCGCATGGGGCTGAGCGCCTCGGACTGGACGGGCGAACCCGCCCAGGTGGGGGCGGTTGCGGCGCCGACCCCGCCGGCGACTGCGGCGACGCAGACGGCGGCAATCAGGCCGATCTTCCAGCCCTTGCGGTTTCCCTTACTCATGCACAACTCCAGACCTGCAGCAACAGAGGCTACCCATCGATTTTACGCTACCGCGGCTCGGCAAAGCGCCGTGTCACGGTCTCAACAGCGCAACGATGGCTACCCTCAGTAGCGGTAGTGGTCGGATTTGTACGGCCCGGCGGCGTCGATGTCCAAGTACTCGGCCTGTTCCTTGGACAGTTCGGTCAGTTCCACGTCCAGGGCGTCAAGGTGCAGCCGTGCCACCTTTTCGTCCAGGATCTTGGGGAGCACGTAGACCTGGTTGCGGTAAACCGGCTGGCCGTCGCCGTCAGTCTGGCCGTTCTTGGTGAAGATCTCGATCTGGGCAATGGTCTGGTTGGCGAATGAGTTGCTCATCACAAAGGACGGGTGACCGGTAGCGTTGCCCAGGTTCAACAGCCGGCCCTCGGAGAGCACGATGATGGAGCGCTGCTGCGGGGCGCCTTCATCGAAGACCCACTCGTGAACCTGCGGCTTGATTTCGATCTTGCGCACGCCGGGGATCCTCGCCAGCCCGGCCATGTCGATTTCGTTGTCGAAGTGGCCGATGTTGCCCACGATCGCCTTGTCCCGCATGCCCAGCATGTGCTCGGCCATGATGACATCCTTGTTGCCGGTGGTGGTGATGAAGATATGGCCTTCGGAGAGCACCGATTCCAGCCGCGCCACCTGGTAACCGTCCATCGCCGCCTGGAGCGCGCAGATGGGGTCGATCTCGGTCACGATGACCCGGGAGCCCTGGCCCCGCAGGGCTTCAGCGGCTCCCTTGCCGACGTCGCCGTAGCCGCAGACGACGGCGACTTTGCCGCCCATGAGCACGTCGGTGGCCCGGTTGATCCCGTCCGGCAGCGAGTGCCGGATGCCGTACTTGTTGTCGAACTTGCTCTTGGTGACCGAGTCGTTAACGTTGATGGCCGGGAAGAGCAGCTTGCCCTGCTCGGCCAGTTGGTAGAGCCGGTGCACGCCTGTGGTGGTTTCCTCGGTAACGCCAAGGATGCCCTTGGCCACGCGCGTCCACTTCTGCGGAGCCGCCGCCAGCGTGCGGCGCAGTACGTTCAGGATGATCTGGAACTCCTCCGGGTCATCCTCGGTGGCCGCGGGGACCGCACCGGCGGCCTCAAACTCGACGCCCTTATGCAGCAGCAGCGTGGCGTCGCCGCCGTCGTCGAGGATCATGTTCGGGCCCAGCTCCGGATTGGTGTCCGCCCCCGGCCACGACAGGATCTGCTGTGCCGTCCACCAGTATTCCTCCAGCGTCTCGCCCTTCCAGGCAAAGACGGGGACGCCCTGCGGATCCTCCGCCGTGCCGTGCCCGACGACGACGGCGGCCGCTGCCTCGTCCTGGGTGGAGAAGATGTTGCAGGAGGCCCAGCGGACCTGTGCGCCGAGGGCGGTGAGCGTTTCGATCAGGACGGCGGTCTGCACCGTCATGTGCAGCGATCCGGCGATCCTGGCGCCCTTGAGAGGCTGGCTGGGACCGAATTCCCGGCGCAGGGACATCAGACCTGGCATTTCGTGCTCGGCCAGCCGGATCTGGTGGCGGCCGGCCTCGGCTAGGGAAACATCGGCGATCTTGTAGTCAAACGTCATGGTGGCGGATCCTTAGTTGGCGTCAGTCGGCTCGGGTGCGGCAGCTGCGTCCGGCGACCCCGCGGTTGGCGCGTCGGCGAACTGCTCGGGGCGCAGCAGCAGCGGGATGTCATCGGCAATCAGGTAGCGCAGCGGGCTGCCGGCAGGGCCAGGGACGGTGCTGATGAGTTCGTCCCCGTCCTGCATCAGCGAGGCTTTGGTGACGGGGCACCGGAGCACGGCCAAAAGTTCGTCTCTGACATGCGGCATGTGGGTGGCTCCTGTGAATCTTCTTCTGTGGCGCAGGGTCGGCGGGTGTTGTTCCAAGCCTAGCGCGCAGTCAGTCCCGCAGAACCCGCAGATGGCCGCGCCGGGTGCCTTGCACCGCTGCCCCCGCCGGGGGTTCAAGCGCCGATCTGCTGCCGCGCTGGGCCAGTGGACCGATGTCCTGCATTGGCTCGGCCGGAGCGCTGGCAGCCTCGCGCACGGCGTCGGCCAGCGCCAGCAGATCATCCGGGCCGGGGCCGGGAGGGGTGGCGGGCATGGCCAGCCGTACGACTTCCCAGCCGCGGGGTACGGTCAGCCGTCCGGAGTGCAGCGCACACAGGTCGTAGCAGTGCGGTTCGGCAAAAGTTGCCAACGGGCCAAGGACGGCGGTCGAGTCCGAGTAGACGTACGTCAGCGTGGCCACGGCCGATTGGCTGCAGGCTGATCTTGAACACTGGCGTATGGTTCCCACGGCTCCTAAGATTACCCGCCTTTGGCGGAAAACCCTGCCAGAACCGCACCGTGGCGTGAAGGTGCATGCGTGGCGGAGGATCGTGTCCGCGGATCGTGTCCGCGGTTACCGGGCAGCTGTCGATTAATGTCGGCGGCACAGTCTAGAGTCAAGATATGCAGTTTAAGTCGACCGGTTCCGGCTTCAGGATTGAGCCGGAACCTGCTGGCGGTGACGTGGGCCAGCAGCGCGGTAGGCCTTTCCGTGCGCGGCGGCGCAACCGCCACGGACGCGGGCTGCGCGGGGACCTGTTGCTGCCGGCACTCCCCGGGTCGCGAACCCGCGCAGAGAAGTTTGACGAGCTGGTCAGGGATTCAGCCGACCGGCTGGCCGATCTCTGGGGCGCCCCAATGGAGTCCGTACAGTTTGTTGTGGATGACATTCCGGGCTCCCTTGAGGAACTGGTCGCCAAGGGACAGCGGGCGCCGCTGGGTACGCACCTGCCCGCCGGAGCGGCGGGACCCGCCGTCATCACCATTTACCGCAGGCCCATTGAACAGCTCGCCGACGGCGAGGATGAGCTGCGCGACATTGTGCACGAGGTCATCATCGAAGAGGCGGCTGGCATCCTGAACGTCTCCCCCGACGCTGTGGACCCCGTCTACCGGCGTTCGCGCCGCTACTAAGCCGGTTCCGCCGTTACTAAGCCGGTTCCGCCGTTACTAGGCCAGTTGCGCCCGCCATTTAGCCCGCGTCGGTACTCGGGTCAGTAGCCCAGGACAACCGTCGCGTCCTGCGCCGTCGCCACCCCGCGCGGGATACCCACCACGGACAGCCCAACGCCGTCCTTCACATTGAGCAGCTGGGCACCATAAACCGAGTCGCCGGTGGCGGAGGCTATGAAGCCCGCCACGCTGTTTCCCGCGAGCTGGGAGGGGTCGACCACGACAGTCGTTCCGCCCGCGACGTCGACGTTTTTGGCCGGCAGCAGTTGGCCGTCCTCAGTCACGGGAGTGAGGGATACCCTGGCCCGCCCGTCGGCAACGCCGAAGGAGAGTTTGGAACCAAGGCCACGCGGCAGCGTAATCAGTTGCCCGCTGTCCAGCCGTGACGAGGCACCGGCCGAGGCGAAGTCCACGGGCTCGCCAGCCTTGCTGCCGTGAACCAGCCGGACCGCTGCGGTGAACGACGAATCCGAACGGACGTCCAAGGTGTAGGTGCCGGCTTGCAGGCCGGTGAGCGGAAGTTCCGTGACGGCCCCTGCCTTGGCAGTGAAGACCCCGCCGTTGGGCAGGGACTGCTGTCCGCCCGTGCCATAGACCCTGACCTGGACAACCGCGTCACTCCCGCTGGGGAGAGCGACCTGGAGGGCTGAACTTGCGTCCTGGTAGCCGCTTTGCCCGGACAGCGCCGCGGCCAGCGCGGGATCCTGGACGTCAACGCCGGTGACCGCCTGTCGGAGCGCGGGAGCGGCGACCGGTTCGAGGATCTCCACCCCGCCCGGGGTCAACCCGCGGAGTACGGATTGCTGGATGGTTGCCGCCACCGGGCCGCCGGTGCTCTTGAGCCGTACGGCCAGGTTCTGCTGGCCGGAAGCCAGACCGGCCAGCACGATGGCCCGGGTGCTTCCCGCCGGAACCAGCAGGCCGCGCGCTCCGGCTGCCTGGATGGGCCCCTTGTCGCCATAAAGGTCCAGATTGATGGTGGCTGCGGTGGCAGAGGTGTTGGCAATATCGAGGATCGCCGTGCGGCCAACGGTGGTGCTCGCACCCAGCAGCCACATGTCGTTGGACGGTGTCTGGCAGTTGGCCGCAGCCAGGCCCTGCAGATCCCCGTCATTGGCCGTAAACGCCATGGTCGCATTTGCCGACGTGCGCGCCCCACCCAGCGGATCCGCCCGCAGCACCGAGGGTCCGGTTACGGTCTGGACGGGCAGTACGGCCGCCTTGCGGTTCTCCGCGGTGCCTTGGGCCCCTTGGCCGGAAGCCGACGGCGCGGCGGAAGCGGGTGCCTGGTTGGCGGGTGCAGCCGGAGGCGTGGCCAACGTGGCCAGCACGCCGTTCTGGCCCAGCCCGGACAGGGTGCTGCCGGGCAGCTGGCCACCGGGAGCGCTCAGAAGCAGGGCACTTACCGCCGAGTTGGCGCTGCTGGAGGCCGGCGAAAACTGTGGATCAGTCCCTGCATCCGAGCCCTCGAGCAGCCGAGCGGGACCGGGGCAACTGCCTACCGTCTGACCCGCGGGCAGCGGCGCCGGCGGGAGGTTCACCTTCTTGCCGGCGGAAACCGCTGGCATGGTCGTGCCAGCAGCGATAGCGGCGGCCGCCAGGAGCGCGATCGCCGCACCGGCCAACAGGCCCAGGGCGCCACGAAGCGGCGGGCGCGGGCGGGTCCGCCGCGCGCGCACCTGGCCGGGATCCCCCCGGTCCAGCCGACGGGCGGCGCGGCCTTCAGGCTTCCGTGCGTCGTTGTTTGAAGCGGTTTCCTCAGCCATGTGTTCCTGCCATCTGCGGTGATCCTGCGGGCACGGTTCCCTCCAGCGGTGCCTGCGCTGCATCGGCCCGTGATGCAGCCCCTTGAGTCGGCGCTGACGGCGGCCGGTGCCGGTTGGCAGGCACGGTCCTGCGCCGGCGGGCCGGCATCGGGATGGCCAGCAGGACGGTGAGTCCCAGCACCACAATCTGCACGACGTTCCAGAAGAGCGCCCAGGGCTGCTCATAACGGATGTGGACTTCGCCGCCGCCGGGCGGGAGGGTGAAAGCCTGCGACCAGCCGGCGGAGACAGACGTCAGCTTCCGGCCGTCGATGGAGGCGGTCCAGCCGGCGTCGGACCGTTCGGCCAGCACCAGCATCCGTCCCTCCGCCCCGGTCGGAATCGCGGCGTCCACGTCGCTTTGTGCGGAGGGAAGGTAGGCGAGGGTGGCACCGGAGGTGTCCACGATCCGGGCACGGGAACCGACCTCGGGCACCTGGCCATTCTGTGCGGCTTCCGGGGTTACCCGCCAGAGCCAACCGGCTTCGGTGGGTCCGACGGTCGCCATCCCCGGCACGGCTTCAATCTGGCTAGCCATCAGTTCGGCCCGCGTGTCTCCCTGCTGCAGGACGACGAAGCCCACGCCGAGCTGGGACAGGTCCGCACGCGGGTCGACGCCTGTGCCGGCAATGATGGTGGCTACTGCCCGGCGGATGGAGGTGGTTGCGCCGTCGTCCGGGGCCAGGGTTTCCGCACCGGGAGCGCCGTCGATCTGGTGGGCGGCGGCGATGGTGGACAGCGAGTCCAGGGTCGTGCCCGCCCCGCGCATCAGGGTGGCGCTGACGCTGCCGTCCGGGTTCATGCCGATCACCAGGGTACGGCTTTGGTCGGGGCCGTTCCCCCGGTCCGTCGCCGTGGCCGGCAGCGTGTGTGCCGAGCTGGGCCGGATCAGCCCCGGCAGGCCGTATTGGCCGGAGCCTTGGGCCGCCTTGGCGGTCAAATCACCTGCCGCAGCATCGGCCGGTGCGGGGACGGCAGCGTTCGTGTCCGCGGTGCCGTCCTGACCGGACGCCGGGCTCGGGTCCGCACTGCCGGCCAGACCGGAGTCCTGACCGCCGGAGGTCTGGCCCTGGCCGGTGTGCTGGATCAGATTTCCGGCCGTCCACAGGGAGAGACTGGCCACCGGCGAGATTACCAGCAGCACCGAGACCACGGTGGCGGCGACCCGGGCGGGCCGGCCACGCGTTGCCCCGTGCTGTCGGGTCCGCAGCAGAAGTGCGTCCAGTCCAAGAACGGCAGCACCAAGCAGGGCAAAGGCTGTTACCGAGACGCTTGGACCGCTGAACGGGGTCACCAGCGACGATCCGCCCAGCGCCGTGGCCACGGCGCCGCTGGCGTAGCCGGTTGCCAGCGAGAGCAGCGCCGTCAGCCAGAGGCTGCGCACCAGCCCGGGGCGCCGGCCCGGGAACAGCAGCCCGGCCAGGGCCAGCACCAGCACCGGCGCGCCCACCACCAGCATGGCGGCCAGCGCCCATGGGAAGCCGCCAGCCGGGAACCAGGACAGCGCGTTGATGCCACCACCAGGGGAAATACTCACGGGCTGGCCCAGCAACTGCTGCCAGGGCGGGGCGTTGATGTAGGCCAGTGGTACGCCCGGGTCGGCCAGGATAGCCCGCGGATTCGGCAGCGCGGAGATCACATAGGGCACGAACAGCGCGGCGCTGGGCAGCAGCGCCCACCACAAGGTCCGTCCGCGGCGCCCCAGCAGGATGGTGGCGAGCACGACGACGACGAGGGCGGGTATCAGCAGGACGGGTGCGGCGGCGGCAGCCGCAGCCAGACCCAGGCCGGCTGCCGCAGCGGCCGTCCAGGATGGTGTTCCGCCGCTGCCAGGGCGGCCGGACGGAAGCGGCAGCGATGAGCGCCTGCCCGCCCCGGGCGCGGAACGGTCAAGGCCCGCCCCGGGCACGGAACGGTGGGGGTCGGCGGTTCCCCTTCGGACGGCGCCGCCAACGGCGCGGATAAACCCAAGAGCCACCCACGGAATCAGCAGGTGGGCCAGCAGCGCACCGAGGCGCCCCTGGCCGAGTGCTATCTGCAGCGCGGGCGCGGCGGCCCACACCAACGCGGCGACAAAGCGGGGCCACCGCAGCCGGGTCAGGGCTCCGGAGGCAAACCAGGCGCCAAGCCCGGCCAGCGGCAGCGCCAGCACCAGCAGCCAGGCGACCGCCGTCGAGCCGTGGGAGAAACCGGCAGCCGCGAGCAGCCAGAGCACGTAGCCAAACGGATCCCCGTGGCCCGGAAGCCCGGCGCCGACGCCAACCCACCACGTCGAGGCGTTGTGCCAGATTTCGCCCAGCGTGTCCGAGAGCGGCAACAGCGCGCCGCCGGCCACCGCGGGAGCGCCCAGCAGCCGGAATAGGGACAACAATGCTGCCAGCAGCAGCAGGCCGGCGGAGACCAGGGCTCCGGTGCCGGACCATAGCCTGCTGGCTGTGGCCAGGGAATCAAAATCATCGGCGGCATCCCCGCTCGGCACCAAACCGGCGGAAGCATCGACGCCCGTTCCGTCACCGACCACCTCGCCGGCCCGCGATTCCACCAGAGAGCGCCGGTAGGCCCAGACCTCCCGGCGCCGGGTCTGCAGGCCCTTCATCACCGAACGGGACAGCCGGCGGGTGCGCGCCGCCGCGGAGCGGCCGCGCAGCACCGCCAGCGGGCGCAGCAGCGCCGCGCAGCTGGCCAGGAACTGGCGCAGTCCGTGGCCGGGATCCTTGACCACGACGCCAGCCACCAGGCGGAAGAGCCCACCCAGCAGGGCGCCGACGGCCAGGAATGGGACCTGCCACCAGGGCGAATGTTTGAGCCGCAGATGGACTTCGGCCTTACGTGCGGAGGTCGCCGAGGCAAGAACTCCGGCCCGGTGAGCGACGTGGAACATCCTTGCCTTCGGCACCACGACAACGCGGTGCCCGGCCAGCCGGTTGCGCCAGCAGAAGTCGACGTCGTCGCCCATCCCGGGCAGCGCCGGATCGAAGCCTGCCAGCTGGTCCCAGACATCGCGCCGCACCAGCATTCCGGCCGAGTTCACGGCCACAACATCGCTGCGGCCGTCATACTGTCCCTGGTCCTGCTCGTCCTGGTCGATCAGGGTCAGCCGTTCCGCCCAGCGGCTGGTGGAAAGACCGACGTCGATCAGCTTGCGTGGCTCGTGCCAGTCCAGCTGTTTACAGCCCGCCACCGTTACCGAAGGCGCCCGCTCGATGGCCTTGAGCAGTTCAGCCAACGCATCCGGGGCGGGGGCGGCGTCGTCGTGCAGGAGCCAGAGCCATTCCTGGTCTGCCATCGACCGCCCGCCCGGAGCCCGCTGATCCACCACGGCCTTCACCGCCGCGCCGAAACCGCCCCGCGACGGGCCATGGGCAATGACACTTCCGGCGCCCAGGGCGCTTTCCAGCAGGGCCAGGGACTCATCGGCGGAGCCGGTATCGGCTGCCAGGACGGCGTCCGCCGGACGGGTTTGGGCCGCAATGGCCGCCAGTACTCGAGGAAGGAAACTGCCGCCGTTGTGGGATACGACGACGGCAGTGACTTTTACTGCTTCAGGAATTAGACCGCTCGCTTCCGTAGCCGGCGGCGCTCCCGCTCGGACATGCCACCCCAGATGCCGAAGCGCTCGTCATTGGAGAGGGCGTATTCAAGGCACTGCGCCCTGACATTGCAGGCCCCGCAGACCTTCTTGGCATCGCGGGTGGATCCGCCTTTTTCGGGGAAGAACGCTTCAGGGTCCGTCTGGGCACACAGGGCGTCCGTCTGCCAGCCGAGTTCACCCTCATCGCTGAAGTCGTCCGGTCCGCCAGGGAGGCCTATCCAGACCGGCTGCGCCATCGGCTGACTGGGCGGCACAAGCAGTTCCAGGGGAAGATCCTCCGGATCCTCCAGCAGATCCTCACCCAACTCCGAGGCTTCGTGGGCGGCCAGGAAGGCCGTCGCCTGATCCTCGAGGGATTCGCGGGCATTCTGGTTATAGCGCTCCGCGGCCTGCGGATCCGCGGGGTCGACGTACCAGTCCCCCGGAACGCCCCGGGATCTGTAATGCTCCGATGCCTGGGCCGCGAGGGCCTGCTCTGCGTCCGGATATGCCAGTACCGCTGAACCTGCCGTTGACCGCCCCGCTGCTGCAGTGGCGCCCAGCTCCGCTTTCCCCATGGTGGTCCTCCTGATATGTCCGCCGCGGCCATAGAGATGGCCGGGCCGGAATTTGACTTCCCCGCGTCGTTCCGGCTGTCGGCTTGACGTTCGTGCTTCTAATTACACTCGTGTAATACGCCCTGCGTCAAGCGGGATCGGCATCTTATCCATAACTCTTTGCGGGGTCCTGCCACGCCACGCCCAGGGGTTTAATGTCTGTCCTGCTGGCGTTGCGGATCATCAAGGGTCGAGAAGTCTGCATCGGCCCGCGGTGCCGGGGCTCAGCCGATGACGTCCTACCAGCCGCCCCGCCTTCCCTGTGGCAAGAATCACATGCTCCCTGCCATGGTGGCGGCCGCGCAAGGTTCTGTGACAATGGGCGGCAGCCGCAGCGATCCACCTCCGGGGTCTGCAATGGCAAGATACAGGTATGCCCGCTCCCAGACCCGCGACAATTCCCGCCCTGATGCAGACGCTCCGCAGCAACGATGCCACCAGCCCGCGGCTGACGTGGTACGGCCCCGGGGGCGAGCGAGTGGAACTTTCCGGCCGGGTGTTGGACAACTGGGTGGCCAAGACGGCCAATTTCCTGGTCGATGAACTCGATGCCGGTACGGGCAGCACCGTCCTGCTGGATCTGCCAGCGCACTGGCGCGGCGTGTGTTGGGCCCTGGCAGGCTGGTCGACCGGGGCGACCCTGCGGTTCCGCGCAGACGGGGCCGACGACGGCGGAGGCCTGGATGGCGGCAGCACCAACGGGACCAACAGTGGCGACAGGACCAACGGCGGTGACAGCACCGCGGGCATGGACAGCGGCATATCCGCGCCGGCGGAGGTGGTGGCGACGGACGATCCGGCCCGCTCCCCCGCGGCCGGGACCACGGTTGTCGTGGCTTTGGGCGCGCTGGAGATGCGC
>DASYGM010000177.1:0-5200 GCA_035999715.1 Micrococcaceae bacterium
GTTCGCGCACACTATGGCCCAGATGGCGGTTGATCTCCTGCCGCAGGCACCCGGAATCCCCGTCGGCGGCCCGCAAGCCTCCGCCGGGCCGGCAGCGGGTCCGGGCTCCGCAACGCTGAACGCCCCAGCCCCCGGCTTCACCCTCCCCCAGCTCAACGATGCGTCGAAAAACATGACCCTCGCGGCCGCCAAGGGAAAGTACACCGTAGTCAATTTCTGGGCGAGTACCTGCTCCGCCTGCGTCCAGGAGCTGCCCGCTCTGGAAACAGCGCACCGCCAGCTCGGCCCCGGCGTCACCTTCCTCGGCGTTGATGTCGCAGACCCCGCCAAATCCGGGAAAGCGCTGGCCAACAAGAGCGGCACCACATACCCGCTGCTCACCGACACCAACGGCACCACCGCAGGAGCCTACCGCATCCCCGGGCTGCCCTTCACCGCCATCATCGGACCCGACGGGAAGCTGCTGGTCCGCCACGCCGGCACCTTCACCTCCGAACAGCTCACCTACATCATGAAGAACCTCCAACAGAATCCCCAATAACCGTCCCCGACTTCCGCACCGGGTTCGTGGAAACCACTAAGCCAACATGGCCAGCCAATCGCTCCAGACCCAAATGGGGTCCCATCACCGGCGGGTTTCATCCCGTCGTCGACGGTGCCTAGCTCACCGGAAGCCAAGGGTGCCGGTTCCGGGACGCCGCAGTCCCCCAATTCACCATCGCCCCCGTTCCCGGCCCCGTCTCCTCCGACGCTCGCCGGCCCACCCACGTCGACGCAGCCCTGCCAGGCCCGACACGGTTGACATACAATCCCACGGCCGCTAACCCGGGTCTGTCAAGTTTTCGGTGTAACTGGTTTTGATTTTATTTCTTGCCGGCGGACAGGCGTCCGTCGAACGTGACTTCGAAGGCGTTGAGCGCGGCCTTCCAGCGGTTGGACCAGCGTTGTCGGCCTGTCCCGGTGGGGTCAAGACTCATGACCGCCAGATAGACGCATTTGAGCGCGGCCTGCTCCGTGGGGAAGTGTCCGCGCGCGTTCACGGCCCTCCGGATCCGCGCGTTGATGCTCTCCTGGGTTATCTCCAGTCCGAGAGCCGAGGATGCGTCTGACATGGGCTTTTGTATTGTGGACGGTGTCTTTGACGCAGCTGCCTGACGTGTCTTAGCCTGGGGCGCCAGTGTCTTATTGTTGTTCAAGCGTGATGTCCGTGACCTGGACCGGTGCCGTGTCCCTGCTGGGTTGCCCGCTGGTCGCCGAGGGCATGGGCGAGCCGGCGTCGGAGTTTGTCATTTTCCTCGGTGAGCCTGCGAACGCGTTCATTGGCTGCCTGTAACCGGGCGAGCAGCGAAGCGTCGGAGGCGCGCTGGCTGGCGGGGATCGCGGGGGCGGGCGCACGCCGGGTGGTGGCGCGGAGCCTTTCGATTTCCGCGCGGAGATCGGGCTGGGTATAGAGAAAGGCCCGGGAAACCCCGGCGTGGCGGGCGACGGCCTCGAAGGAAACAGCGGCGCCGCCTCTGTCGAGTTCTCTGAGCGTCCGGATGGTTTTGGACCGGGCGAGCTCGTGACGCCGGCGGGCCGTGGCAGTCAGATGCCTGGAGTTGTCAGCTGGCATCGGCGGTCCCGTCCGGCCGGACGGCGTCGTCCTCGAGGGTGCCGATGATGGTGTCGAGGTTCTCGGCGACCTGCCGATTCATCCCGGCCAGCCGGGTCTGGCCCCGGGCTTCGGCTGCACTGATGATCTGCAGCACCTGGGTACGGTGTTCGCGGTGCTGGGGCAAGAACTCGCCGGTGGTGATGAACATCGGGCAAGTCAGGCAGGCATTCGCGTGCGGGCATGTCTTTTGGACCGGGAGTCCACAGAATCCGTTGGGCAGGGCCTGGGTGACTCGGCCGAGACGCTGCTTGGCCCAGGCCGCCTCAGCCAGCGTGCTCTCCGGGTCCAGGACGACAGTGGTGCCGCTGATGTCGATCTTCCGCGCGGTCTCCCAATGGCGGCGGATGGTGGTGTCGTGAAGGCGCGCGTAGTGAGCAGTCATTTGCGGTGAGTCGTGGTCGAGGATGCGGCGGACGACTTCCTGTGGGACGTCTTTGTTGATGAGGCGGGTTCCCAGCGTGTGCCGCCATTGGTGCGGGGTCAGCTGCACTGGCCGGCCGTGTTCGTCGCGGATCTCGCAACGCTCCAGCCACCGGTAGAGGGCGCCTCGGTAGGTGCCGCTGCTCATCGGCTGGAGCCCGTCCGGGTTCTTCGTCAGTCTCGGGAAGAGCAGGTTGGATTGCCCGACTCTGGCCTGCCGGGCGGTGATCAGTGCCTGAAGTTCTTCGTCGATGGGTACCAATGCCTCGCGTTTCATCTTGTGGTTGAAATAGCGCAGATAGGGGGCGCTGTCCGCGTCGAGAACGATGCAATCGCGTTCCAGTTTCAGACCGTCGTTCACGCGCAGCCCGCAGCGGATCAGGATCAGCGTCGCCAGCCGGTGCGCGTCGTCTTCGAAACGGTGAAGATTGTCCGGATGTTCGATCTGGGCCATGACCTGTTCGGCCAGGGCTCGTGGGGGACGTTCGGACCGTTTGGGATAGTCGGTGCTGAACAGCATCGCTGTGGCTGGCAGCGTGTTGTCCCATGCCTGGGTGCGGATGGCTGTGAGGAAGGCGTTGAGTTGGCCGATCTGGTCGCCGTGGCGTTGCCTGCCAGCCATCTCGGTCTGAAGATCGGCCAGGTAGTGTTCGAGCACCGTTCGGTCAACCCCGGCCAGAGATGCGACGCCTGTCCGGTGGCAGAAGAGGGCGAAGCGGGTCATAGAGCGCAGGCCACGGCGGACTGTTTCCAGCACCAGTCCGGTGGACATCTGCCAGCGCACCCATCGTTTGACCAGGTCCCGTAGCCACGGCTGCGGTATCGGGTCGAAGCTCAAGGTGGTGTTGCCTTCGAAACCGAGCCGGCGCAACTGCCAGACATCCCGGGCGTATTCGCCTTCCCAGCCTCCGGCCTGGGCAAGGTCCTCGCTCCGGCGGCGCGAGTAGAGCAGCAGCGCACGGGGATTGGAGTCCTTCGGGGCGGGCCGTCCGATGCTGGTCCTCCAGTGGTCTTCGGTGCATTCCAGCAATGACGAGGCGCCCGTCTCCCGGAGAAATCTCACGACCTGCATCACCACGGCAGGAGGCGTTTTGGTGCTGCGGTCAGCGCGCCTGCACTGCAGCGCGTATTGGAGTTCGAGTTTGAGCTGCGGCGCCAGCCCGTCCAGCCTAACGACCTGGTCTGCGAGCACTCGGGCCGGGTTGAACCTGCCGAGGAACTCTTCCATCTCGGGCCGCCCGTTTACCCGCCAGGTGGAATTATGGGCATGGCAAAGCGGTCCTGCCGCCTGGGGCCACAAAACACAGTGTGTGACGCGGCAGACCGCGCCGGCTTCCGGCTGTTTGACAGCCGGTGCGGTTCCAAGCCAGGTGTCCAATGCGGGCCGGCCGCTGCGTGCCCACCGCTGAGCATGCAGGGCGCACATCCCGGACCGTGCGGAACCATAACCGCACCCGTCGACCCGGCAAACCATGTTCGGCTGCTGCCGCTTCCACCGCGGATCGGTCGCCGCGATAAACGCCTCCAGCTCCGGCCGCCCGGCGTTCTGCCACCGCAGGTGATGACCGGAGCAAAGTCCATAACCCGCACGTCCCGCACGTCCGCAATCGCCGACACGGCAAAGACCGGAACCGAAAATCGGATCGTCGGCAGCGAAAATCAGGGGGTCGGAGCGGAACTCCACTGTCACCACGCCCATGAGACTTTCCAGCAGCCCCGCCCCGACCGCCGCCGGCCCGACCGTCCGGGCCGCGGACGTCACAGGACCACCGCCGTACCCGCGAACCAGCCGGCCTTCTCCAGTACCGTGCGTGCGTCCTCGGCAGTGAGATGGCCATAGATGTCCATCGTCGTGGTGACTGAAGCATGCCCCAGGAGCGTGGAGACCACCTCCAGCGGCACCGAGTCACGCAGCATCCGCGTCGCTGCGGTATGCCGGAACCAGTGCGGGTCAAAATCCAGACCGGTCCGCCGCCGCAACCGCCCGACCAGGTCATAAACGGCCCGGTAGGACAAGGCATGGCCGATCCGGCCGCCCCAGAGATTGACGAACACATAGTCGTTGTCCAGGTCGCCGTATTCAAGATGCAAATAGTCCGAATACAAGCGCAGCAGTTGCGCGCTGACCGGGACCGTCCGGGATCGCCCCGACTTGGCCCGTGCCCCGTTTTCATTGATGCGCGCAACAACCCTGATTTCACGCTCGGCCACGGATAGATCATCATGGCGCAGCCCCAGCACCTCGCCGATCCGCATTCCGGTATCAAAAAGCACCGCGAACAAGAAACGGTCCCTTAAGCGGGTGCACGCGTCCAGCACCGACTGGACCTCCCCGACTGTCAGCACCCGTGGCAGCTTCCCCGGAGCTTTCAGCGTGATTGCCCGGCGCTGCTGCGGGCGTCCTTTGCTGATGTGGTGCAAAAACGGCTTCCACGCAGACCTTCCGCCCGGTGCTGCCCACGTCACCAGCAGGTCTCCGAGTTCCACCCCGTGCCGTGCCTGATGCTGATAAAAGGAGCTCACCGCAGAAAGCTTCCTGTTGATCGTGCCCGGTCCGACCTGCGGGGCCGTCACGGCCAGCACAGCCACCTGCCCGGTCCGCCCAGCCTGCGGTAACCGGAGCCACCCCACAAACCCGCCGACGTCCTCCAGCGTGACCCGGCGCCAGTCCAGTCTCCGGTAGGCGAGGAAGACGAAGAAGTCCTTCAAATCGTGGGCATACGCCTTCACGGTGTTCGGGGACCGCTCGACGGCGCTCAGAAAGGCAAGGTACCTCTCGAGCGGCGCAACCGGGACGTCATCGTCGCCAAGCACCGTCCATGACTCGACCCGCGATCCCGGGATGATCACCCTCTGCACCAACATTGGTCCTCCAGCCTGTTCCGTAATGGATACACCGGAGATAACCATGTCCACGACGGCGATCAAAACGGCCAGAACGTCCCTGCCGGACATCGAGGACACTGCCCTGGGGACTGGAGATAACCTGGGGGTTGTTGGACCAGATTTGGCGCCAAACCTCCTTCGGGAACGCGGTGAAGGCGAGCACGTCGGCCCGTGCGGCCTCGAGGTGGTCAGCGACCTTCGGGAGCTTCTCCTCCAGAGCGTTCAGGATGCGGTCGAACT
>DASYGM010000187.1:0-18410 GCA_035999715.1 Micrococcaceae bacterium
AAAGGCACCGTCAAGTGGTTTAACTCCGAAAAGGGCTTCGGCTTCATTGCCCCCGAAGATGGAAGTGCCGATGTTTTCGCGCACTACTCCGCCATCAATGCGGGCGGCTACCGTTCTCTCGAAGAGAACCAGGTCGTGACCTTTGAGACCGAGCAGGGCCCCAAGGGTCCTCAGGCCGTAAACATCCAGGTTGCGTAGTTTTGTGATCTGAGGTCCTAGGACCAGAGGGAAGGGCAGGAGGAAACTCCTGCCCTTCCTTTGTTAAACGCCTACCGTTCCTTTGTTCGGGGGCGGTCCCCCTGGGCGACGCACCCGGAGAACCTCCCACAGCAGACGTTTTCTTCCCGGTAGTCTCTTGCTGGCCGCAGCAACAGCTTCAGGGGGAACAATTGAACACGTCCGCTTACCGGGGTCCTGTCACCTTGGTTTTTGCCGCAGCGTTGGCGGTATCCATAGCAGGCTGCGGGGGCAGCGCCGGCGCGCAGTCCGGCGTCTCACCGTCGGCCATCGCCAGCACCGCCGCCAGTCGCACCAGTACGTCCACTCCGAGCAGTCTCTCGTCCTCGTCCCCTTCGGGCACAGGCGAAGACGCCACTCCGCTGGACCCCTCGACGGCACCGGTCGTCACGGCCGCCGGGGTGACCGCTCCGAACCCGCAACCCGCCTACGCCACGAAAGCCCTGGACCTGCTTGGGACACTGGCCGTCAAGGGCAGGGCGCCGATGACCGGTTACAGCCGCGATCAGTTTGGGGCCGCGTGGGCGGACGTCGACCACAACGGCTGCGACACACGCAACGACGTCCTTAAGCGGGACCTGAAGAACGCCACTTTCAAGGCGGGCAGCCATGACTGCATTGTGCTCTCAGGCACGCTGAATGAGCCGTACCTACCCAGCGTGATCCAGTTTGTCCGCGGCGCCGCCACCAGCAGCGCCGTCCAGATCGACCATGTCGTGGCGCTCGGGGACGCGTGGCAGAAGGGCGCCCAGCAGCTTTCCGGCGCCCAGCGGCTCGCGTTGGCCAACGATCCACTGAACCTGCTGGCAGTGGACGGTCCGGCGAACATGCAGAAGGGCGACGGCGACGCGGCTACCTGGTTGCCGCGCAACAAGTCATACCGTTGCGACTACGTCGCCCGCCAGATCTCGGTCAAAGCCACCTACGGACTCTGGGTGACGCAGGCCGAACATGATGCAATGGCTTCGGTGCTGGGCAACTGCGCCGATGCCCTGGCACCGACCGACCAGCACGCGCCCGCCCCGGTCCAGCAGCCGGCACCCCAGCCGGCCCCAGCTCCCGTCCAGCAGCCGGCACCCCAGCCCGCTCCGGTCCCGGCACCGGCGGCCGCCTACTACGCGAACTGTACAGCGGTGAGGGCTGCCGGGAAGGCGCCGTTACTGCTGGGCCAACCCGGATACAGTACCAAGCTGGACCGCGACGGTGACGGCATCGCCTGCGAATAACCGTCCGGTTCAAGGCACGGTCCGCGACTAACGTGCAGGCAGTGCCAGCAATGCATGCACTCGCAGCAATGATGGCGGGTTTCAAACAGAATGTCTGTCCCCTGGGTCCCCTGGACGCAAGCCTGCGGTCCCGAAACCAGCGCCGGTTCTAAAGGGCGTGCTCCTTGCCGGAGCGCCGGCCCGCGGCCAGTCCCACTATCGCCAGCACTGTTCCGATTCCCTCAGCAACCGCGCTGAGCGTCTTTTCGAAAAACCAGACGGGCTCGTACATTGCCGGGATGGGCCCCAGCGCGGGCAGGTCCACGTAGCGCGAGAGCAGCACTGCGGCCAGCGCGCTGGCGCTGACCAACAGAGCCAGGAAGTACGCCGGCCGGCTGCCGCGGACCAGCACGTAGAGCGCCACCAGGATGGCGGCGGCGGACTCCAGGTAGAACAGGTTTCCCTGCCCGATGCCTGCGGGATTCGCCAACTGGTAGCCCGGCGCCTGCCGGATATGGACGACGGCGTCCGTCACCAGGGCGGCGGCAACCAGCAGCCGCAGGATAAGTCCCGCCAGTCGGCGGCCGACGCCCGGGCGGGAGCGGACTGTGGTTCTCATTTCACTACCAGCGTCCCGTGCATGTTCCCGTGGTAGGTGCAGTGGTATTTGTAGGTGCCCGGTTTGGTGGGCGCCTTGAAGGTGGCTGTACCACCGTCGCCGGCGACCACTGCGTCAAAGGAGGAACCGTCGTCGGACGTCACCGTGTGCGACTGCGGATCCATATTCGTGACAGTGACGGTGCTCCCGGGGGCGACCGAGGTCGGAGCCTGGTAACCGAAGTCCTTGATGGTGATGGCGTCGACAGCGGCTTGGCCCGACTGGCCGGATCCTCCGGTGCTAACGGAAGGAGCCTGGCTGGCCGGGGCCGCGGGCGCGGCGGCGCCGCCACCCGACGAACATCCCGCCAGGAGCAGCACGGCCGCCGCCGCTGCCGCATAGGTGGCTCTTTTGCTGATCTGCCTCATGTTCGGCTCCCAAGGACGTTGTGCTGATGGTGGACCTGCGGACTTGCACTGCCGGATATACGGGACGGTTGGCCTTTCGGTTCAATCCGGCGGGGCGCCTGGTGGAAGCGCCGGCCTATTCGGGCTGGTCATCGACGGAGAGTCCGCGGACGCCGTCCGTTTCCGCCAGCCGGTGTGCCAGCAGATTGACCGGGGTGGTCCCGTTCAACTCCAGCTCAACCTCAACGGTGGTCTCCTGCCCCTCCGCGATGGCGGCGGTGCTGGTCGTCTCGCCCAGCACGCCGTGCAGGGTCTCATCCTCGCCGTGGCGGGTGGTGAAGCCTTGGATGGCGAAGCCAAGCTCGGTGCAGGTCAGCATGATGCTGCGCAGGGCGCCCACGCCGTCCACATACCGTACCTGGATGGTGTGCTCAGTCAGCTGCCCCAGCCGGGTGCGCTGGACAATGTACGGGTAGAGGTAGACCACCAGGAAATGGGCCAGCGTGACGAAGACGGCCGGGATGATCAGCCCGCCGCCGGCCGCGGTGCCCACCGCGGCGGTCAGCCAGATGGAGGCGGCCGTGGTCAGCCCGCGCACCTTATTCCGGCGGACAAACACCAAGCCGGCACCGATGAAGCCAATGCCGGAGACAATCTGCGCCGCCACCCGGGAAGGATCCAGCCGGACCAGGTCCTTGAGCAGCACGTCGTCGAACCCGTATTTGCTGATCACCATGAACAAGGCGGCGCCGGTCCCGACCAGCGCGTGGGTGCGCATCCCCGCCGACTTGCTTTTGAGCTGGCGTTCTACGCCAATGGCCGTGGACAGCACCAGGGCCACAAACAGTCCAAGCAGTTGGATGCCCCAAAGGGAGATGGATGTACCGATCACCAAAGCCCCTCCAACTCGACGGCACGTACGCGGCGGCTGTTGCTGCCATTATGCCCCCGATGGGGGAAACAGGGACAGGACTGTCAGATGGTCCGCCTGAAGGTCAGGCCGGATGGCTGGACACCAAGTGGGCATAAACCACGGTGTTTTCGGTGTACAGCCGGGACGCGGGGTCGTAGCCGCCGCAGGTGATCAGCCGGATCTCCGCCCGGTTGGTGTTGCCGTACACGTCCAGAGTCGGGAAATCATCCTTCTTGAACTCGGCGGAGCGGTCCATCTGGAAGACCGCGGCGGTGTGGTCCGCACGGGTCACCGTGAACTGGTCCCCTGCCTTGAGCTCATGGAGGCGGTAGAAGACGCCGACGTTGGTCAAGGTGGAGTTCACATGGCCCAGGATCACGGAGGGGCCCTCCTCCCCCGGAGTCGGGGAGTACTGGTACCAGCCGGCCGGTGATCCGGGTTCCCCGGGCGGGACGTTTGCGGTTCCGTCCGCAGCCTTGCCCAGCTGGATCAGCGGGGTGTGGACGCCTATCGCCGGGACGTCCAGGGCAACGGGGTCCGACGGCGGCAGCACGGGTCCGCTGACCGGTGCGGGCGGGGCTGCGGGCGGGGTGTAGAGGGAGGGGCCAGGCGACGATGACGGCCCCGCGGAGCCGGCTGTCGCCGTCGTCGTTCCCCGGGCCTGCGGTCCGGGAGCAGACTGTGATGATGTCCCCGTGACCGAGCCGACCGGCGGCTGGCCCGGATCGGCGTGCAGGCCGACGCCGATGGTGACAGCGCCGCCGGCCAGGAGCAGGGCGGCCGCCCCGGACGCGATGAAGCGTCCGCGGCGGCCGTTGTTGTTGGTGCTCATGCGCCTGCGCCGATCCCTAGGCCTTGGTGGCCTTGGTGGCCTTGGTGGCCATCCGGCGGCGGACGGCGAAAGCCCCACCTGCTGCCAGCAGCATCGCGCCACCTGCGGCAATCACGCCGGACTCAGGGCCCGTCGTCGTACCGGCTGAGCTCTGCACCCCGGTGCCCGGAGCTCCACCGGGCATCGAACCCATCTGCGAGGCAACCAGCGTCCCGCACAGGGCCGGCGAGGTTGCCGCCAAAGGCAGGGACGGAACCAGGTCGCTCGGTTCCTTCTGCGCCGCGGCCGGCAGGGTGGCCGGGTCCAGTCCGTGGACGACGACGACAGCCTTGCCCGCCTGCAGGGAGGCGGCCGTCTTCGCATCAAGGGTGATGGTGCGCTGGTACGTGTAGGAGGCACCCATGCCGGCTACGGCTAAATCCGTCCCTGCCGCCGGGCTCGTGTCCCCACTGGTGGACAGGGTGGTTCCGATCGCGCCGTAGGCCGGACCGCCCTCGGTGGTGCTGATGACACCGTCGCCGCTGGTATCCGCCGCGGCGGTGGGGCACATGCCCATCCCGTCGATGTGGATGTGCTGGACATGCGGGTACGGCTTGCCGTTGAAGGTCGCGGCCAGTCCGCTGACCTTCTCCGTCACCGTGGCCTGGTTCCCGTTCACGCTGACCATAACGGTGCCGGAGGCGCCGCTGCCGTTGATGGCCTGCAGGTTTGCCTGGTAGGACGCTCCATTGTCCGCGGCCAGGGCTGGGCTGACGGACAGCGCCATTGCTCCCAGCGCGAGTGCCGGGGCAATCAGGAAAGCGGATTTCTTGTTCATTCGAGGTTCCTCCTCATTTGGGTCGGGCGGTCCTTTTCTGGGTGCGCCCATAGTCAATTCGAAGTGGGTTGGGTCACGGACGGGTGCCGGTTGTGTGTTTTTTCTCGTAGGACCGGGGGGACCGCCCGACGGCGGGCCACCTTGCGCATGTTGCGCGGCGGGGCCACCATTGCTCAAGGACCACAACACGCCGGAAGCCCGGCAGCCTGCTGCCCGGCTCCGCTTACCAAAGGAGTGCCATGAAGTTGCTGCGGGGTCTCGTCATGGGTGCAGCCGCAGGGGCCGCCGGAACCACTGCCCTGAACACAATGACGTATCTGGATATGGTGTGGCGTGCCCGGCCCGCCAGCTGCACGCCGGAAACCACGGTGGAGAAGATGGCGGACCTCACGGGAGTTCAGATTCCGGGGGATGAACAGGAACGGAAGAACCGGGTGGCCGGGCTTGGCCCGTTGACCGGCCTGGCCGTGGGCGTGGGCGTCGGCGCCGTCTTCGGGGCTGCCCGGTCGCTGGGGTGCAGGCCTGGCTTGCTTACCAGCTCCCTCGCCGCCGCAGCCGCGGCCCTGCTGGGAAGCAACGGTCCCATGACCGTGCTGGGGATCACTGATCCGCGCAAATGGTCCGCCATTGACTGGGTGAGTGACGTCGTCCCGCATCTGGCCTACGGTCTGGTCACGGCCGGGACGCTGCAGGGGCTGGAGCCGGAGCGGAGACTACTTCCCTGACCAGCAGGCTAGGACTGCGGTGGCGATTTCGTACGCCAGTTCATTCCTCGATACGCCGTGCGGACCCACCTTGTCCGGCAGTTTGCCCGCATCCACGCGCAGGGTCATATTGTCCTTGACGAAAACCACAGAGCCCGCGGCGTCTTGGTAGGCGGGCAGGCCGAGGTTGGCCAGGCCGTCGATGCTGTGGGTTGAACCGAGGACGACCCTCAGCGCGTCAAAGTAGCCGCGTGCGGCCTGGTTATCCGCCGATTCCTTGACCGAGAGCACCAGTGGCCCATCCGCCAGCTGGTAGGTGCAGGTGTAGAGCTTGTTGACCCAGCTGTCTGCCGTGTGCGGGGCCGCGGGAAGGGCCAGGATCTTGGCCACGTTGTCCTTGGTTTCCTGGCCGCAGGTCATCAGGGCGGACGCCGATGGTCCGCCTGCAGGCGCCGGTCCATCTGCTGCAGGCCCGGACGCCCCGCCGGCAGTGGACGACGGCGAACCGGTGGAACTATCGGTTCCGGCCATGGTGGTGCCGTCGGGCATGACCATCCCCGGCGACATGGTGGTGCCGTCGGGCATGACCATTCCGGGCTGCATGGTGGTGCCGGGCGTGGACTGTTGCCCGGTTCCGGTCCCGGAACCGGGCTGCGCCGGCGACGAGCCGGCCGCCGTCGTCGTCGAACATCCCGCCAATAGGACCATCGAGGCGGCCAGCACCCCGCACCTCAGAACGCGCTTTGCCATCTCCGACTCCTCTGACCCATTCCGCTTGGACGAATACCGTTGACAGGTATTCGGTGCGGGACATCGGCCGGATGGCTCACCGTTGAAAGCACAGTTGGCGCCCATGTTCTTCGGAATATGGGCGCGAAGTGCCCAGTGAACGGGGTCAGAGGGCGGAAACGGTGCCTGTGAAGTGCCGCCTGCCGGTCCGCGGGTTCCAGCCGACGTACGCGGAGCTGGACCAGACGCCGTCGTCGGTCTGGACATCCGCAATGTGCATCGCCACTGTCGCGGGCAGGAACACCGGCGCCTCGAAACTGATGTCCCAGGCGAAGGCGTCCGGCTGCGGGGAGCCGACGTCCGCCAGCACCCGGGCACCGAGGTACATGCCGTGGGCGATCGAGCGGCGCAGGCCCAGCGCCTTGGCCGAAAGAACGCTTAGGTGGATGGGGTTGAAATCGCCGGACACCGCCGCGTAGGCCCGGCCGGTGTCCACGCCCAGCTTCCAGATTCCGGTGGGGTCCGGCGGCGAAAAGTCGCCGGCCAGGGAACCGTTGCCCGGGGCTCCGCTGCCGGAAGCCCGGCCGCTGGAGGGCCCGCCGCCTGAAGCCCCGCCGCCTGAAGCACTGCTGCCACGGGAACCGTTGGCCAGGGCGGGCTTGTCCACGCCCGGCAGGAAGACCCCTTTGGCCAGATAAGTGGACACGCCGCGCCACATCACCGCCGGGGACGCGTCCGCCCGGATCTCCACCACCAGGTCCACCAGCGTTCCAGACCGGTGCCCGGCCAGGTTTTGGGCCCAGGCCTGGATGGTCAGCGGCTGGGTAAACAGGATTGGTTCCAGGTGGTCCACGTGGTTATGCAGGTGGATCATGCCCAGCAGGGGCAGCGGGAAGTCCTCGCGGACCATCACGCTCATCGCCACCGGGAAAGCCAGCGCGTGCAGGAATCCCGATGGCATCACGTCGCGCGCGGTCCTGCCCAGCAGGTGCTGGTAGGCAGTCAGCTTGGCCAGGTCCGGCATCACGCCCCGGACCTCATTGAGAACGCGTGGCAGCGCCTTGTCCGCTCCGCTGCCCAGCACCCGGTTGCGCGCGGCCATGGCGGCGGCGTTGACATACATCTTGGAGAGTGAGGGCATCTCCGGCAGCAGGTTCAGCGGTAGCAGGTTCAGCGGTAGTTGGTTCACTGCCCCACCAGATTCTGTCCGCAGACGCGCAGCACGTTCCCGGTGATGCCGCCGGCGGCGTCGCTGGCCAGGAAGGCGATGGTCTCCGCGACGTCCTGCGGTTTGCCGCCCTGCTGCAGGCTGTTGAGCCGGCGCGCCACCTCACGGGTGCCGAGCGGGATCCGGGCAGTCATTTCCGTCTCGATGAATCCCGGGGCCACGGCGTTGATGGTCCCGCCCAGCGGTTCCAGCAGCTTCGCCGTCGAGACGACCATGCCCATCACCCCGGCTTTGGAGGCGGCGTAATTGGTCTGTCCCCTGTTCCCGGCAATACCACTGATAGAGGCCACGGAAACGATGCGCGGATGGTTGCCCAGCGACCCGGAAGCCAGGAACGCCCGGTTCATCCGCAGCTGGGCGGAGATATTGACGGCAATCACCGAATCCCAGCGTGCCGCGTCCATGTTGGCCAGCAGCTTGTCCCGGGTAATGCCCGCGTTGTGCACCACAACGTCCAGCCGGCCGTACCGCTGGACCGCGTGGTCCAGGATCCGCTGCCCGGCGTCTGGGGCCGTGACGTCCAGCTGGAGGGCGGTTCCGTGCACCTCGTTGGCGACGGCCGCCAGGTGGTCCCCTGCCGCCGGGACGTCGACGACGACGACGTCCGCCCCGTCGCGCCGCAGGGTCCGCGCGATGGCCGCGCCGATCCCCCGGGCCGCCCCTGTGACGACCGCCACCTTGCCGGCCAGCGGCCTGGCCCAGTCTGACGGCAGTTCACCGCCCGTTCCGGTCACGGTCAGGAACTGTCCGTCCACGAAGGCGGACCGGCCGGAGAGGAAGAACCGCAGCGCACCCAGCGTGCTCGCGGACGTGGTCGCAGCCTCATCCGTCAGCACGATGCCGTTGGCGGTGGCGCCGCCGCGCAGTTCCTTGGCCACCGAGCGCAGGATGCCGTCCACGCCGTTGCGGGCCGCCGCCAGCTCCGGCTCCAGGTTGGAGGAGGCTATCCGGGAGACGGTGACGACGCGGGCATTGGCCGTCAGGTCCCGCAGTGAGGCGCCCAGCGTCAGCATCGGCACGGAAAGGTCCTGCGGGGAGGCCAGCTCGTCCAGCACCAGGATAATGCCGCCCAGCTTCTCCTTGGGCGTGGCGTGCCGGCGCACGTCCAGTTGCCAGTCCAGCAGCGCCGTGGCCAGGGCATCCGCGCCCGCGGACGATCCCAGCACCAGGACGGGACCGGTAACCAGAGGCGACTGAGGTGCATACCGGCGCAGAATGGCCGGCTGTGGCAGGCCTAGGCGTTTGGCCAGGTTCTTGCCGAACCCGCCGGCAACAAATCGGGTGTACCTATCGGGACGGAGTTGCGCGTTCCCCGGAGTGGTTTTGACCATCGCGCTACCGTCCCTCCAGGATAGCCACAACGCCCTGGCCGCCGGCGGCGCAGATGGAGATAAGCCCGCGGGCGGGCCGGCTGTCCGCTGTGCCGTTATGCACGCTGCCCTTTTCAGGCACGCCGCCCTTCTCATGCAACATTTTGGCCAGCGTCGCCACAATCCGTCCGCCGGTGGCCGCAAACGGATGGCCGGCGGCCAGCGAGGATCCGTTGACGTTCAGCTTGCTCCGGTCGATCGAGCCAAACGCGCCGTCCAGGCCCAGCCGGGTGCGGCCGAACTCCTCGTCCTGCCACGCCGCCAGGGTGCTGAGCACGGTGCCGGCAAAGGCCTCATGGATTTCATAGAAGTCGAAGTCAGCCAGCGTCAGCCCGTTGCGGGCCAGCAGGCGGGGCACCGCGAACGCGGGAGCCATCAGCAGCCCGTCCTTGCCGTGCACAAAATCCACCGCGGCAGCCTCGCCGTCGACCACGGATGCCAGCACGGGCAGGTCGTGGGAGGAAGCCCATTCTTCAGAGGCGAGCAGCACCGTCGATGCGCCATCCGTCAGCGGCGTGGAGTTCCCGGCGGTCATGGTGGCCTCCGAGCCCAGGTTCCGGCCGAAGACCGGTGTGAGCTTAGCCAGCTTCTCCAGCGAGGTATCGGCCCGCAGATTGGAATCCTTGGCCAGGCCCCGGAATGGCGTCAGCAGGTCGTCGAAGAAGCCGCGCTCGTAGGCCGCTGCGAGGTTCTGGTG
Source organism: Micrococcaceae bacterium (assembly GCA_035999715.1). Lineage (GTDB taxonomy): Bacteria > Actinomycetota > Actinomycetes > Actinomycetales > Micrococcaceae > Arthrobacter_M. Next base: position 9,738 of record DASYGM010000187.1, read on the forward strand.
GCTGGCCAGCGCCAGTTCGTCCTGCGCCTGGCGGCTGATCTTCCACTGCGCCGTGGTCAGCGCCTGGTGCTCGCCCATCGACAACCCGGTGCGCGGTTCCCCGGTGGAGGGCGCGTCCGGGGCAAGGTCCTTGGGCCGCAGCCGCGAGAGGATGCCCAGCCGCTGGCCCGCGGTCCTGGCCCTGCTCAGATCCAGCAGGATGCTCCGCAGACCCTCGCTGACGGCAATCGGGGCGTCCGAGGCGGAGTCCACACCGCCGGCAATGCCCGACTCGATCTGCCCGAGCTTGATCTTGTTCGCCAGCCCCAGCACGGTTTCCAGCCCGGTGGCGCAGGCCTGCTGCAGGTCATAGGCGGGCGTCTCAGGTGAGAGCGCGGAGCCCAGTACCGCCTCGCGGGTGAGGTTGAAATCCCGGGAATGCTTCAGCACGGCTCCGGCGGCCACCTCGCCGATCCGTTCGTCCTGCAGTCCGAACCGGGCCACCAGTCCGTCCAGGGCGGCGGTGAGCATGTCCTGGTTGGAGGATTTGCTGTACGCCCCGCCGGAACGGGCGAAGGGGATGCGGTTGCCGCCGACGACGACGGCCCGGCGTGGCGCCTGCTGCCTGCCGGGGGCGGGGGCTGAATGGGCATGGACGTTCTCGGTCATGGTGCTCTCTCCCTGGATGGTCCGCGATAACTGGTACCTAGCGTACCTGATACGCTGGGTACCGTGAAACAAGCCGAAGCTTCCACGGATGGACGTTCCGCCCGCTGGGAAACGCACCGCGAGGAACGCCGTCGTTCCCTCATCAAGAACTCCCGCCGCGCTGTGCACCGGCTGGGCGCCGATGCCCCGATGGAGGACATCGCCGCGGCGGCGGGGACGTCCAAGTCCGTCTTCTACCGCTATTTCGGTGATAAGGCCGGGTTGCAGCAGGCTGTAGGCGAGGTGGTGATTGGTCAAATGCAGCAGAAGATCCTGGAGGCGGCCAAGACGGCCACCTCGCCACGGCAGGGCCTGCTGAACATGGTCTCGGCCTACCTGGAAATGGCCGAAACCTCGCCCGAGGTCTATGTCTTCGTCACCCAGGGCGCAGGCGATGCCCCGGCCGGTGGCGCGCTGGGTCATTTCTTCGACGAGGTCACCGGCATGATCGCTGAGCCGATGCGCGCCCATCTGGGTGAACACTCCGTGCTGCTCGGTTACTGGCCCACCGCCGCCATCGGACTGGTGCGCTCCGCAGGCGAGCTCTGGCTGAACTCCCCGCCGTCGGCGGCCAAACCGGACCACGCACAAATGGCGGAGCTGATCACCGGATGGCTCTTTCACGGGATTTCCGTCGAGATCACCACCGCCTCTCCACCGAAAAGTCGCTGACTGTTGCCATCAGGGACCCGATGGGCGCAGATAGCGACCGTTCGGTTGGAAGATCGCAGATAGCGACCGTTCGGTTTCCGCAGTACACAGAGACCCCCGCATGACACCGAGACCGCCCCACGATTCCGACCTCCCCCGATTCCGAGACCTCCCCACGACATCAACACCGCCGAAGGAAGACCATGACCGACCTAATGCACTCCGCCGCCAGCCATCCAGATGCAGCTGGCCATGCGGTCACTCCGACCAGCGCCAGCTTTCCCGGTCACGTAGAAGTCGCGGCGCTGGGCGAGCTGCTGCTGGGCAACTGGGCCCACATCCGCCGCCAGGCCAGGGCGTTGGCCGCGGACCCGGCGATGCATAAGCTTGAAGGGCTTTCCTACACCGAGCACCGCAAGCGGGTGTTCAGGCAACTGAAGCATCTGGTGGACAACGACGCGGTGCACCGGGCATTCCCGGTCAGCCTGGGCGGCACGGAGGACCATGGCGGCAACGTGGCCGGCTTCGAGGAACTGGTCACCGCGGACCCCTCGCTGCAGATCAAGGCCGGCGTTCAGTGGGGACTGTTCGGCTCCGCGGTGTTGCATCTGGGCACCAAGGAGCACCAGGACAAGTGGCTGCCGGGCATTATGAGCCTGGAGGTGCCGGGCTGTTTCGCCATGACGGAGATCGGGCACGGCTCCGATGTGGCCTCCATCGCCACCACTGCAACCTTCGATCCAGGCACCGACGAGTTCGTCATCGACACCCCATTCAAGGCCGCGTGGAAGGAATTCATCGGCAATGCCGCGGTGGACGGACTGGCTGCCGTCGTCTTTGCCCAGCTGATCACCAAGGGCGTCAACCACGGGGTGCGCGCGTTCTATGTTGAGCTGCGCGACCCGGGCAGCATGGAATTCCTGCCTGGTGTGGGCGGGGCTGATGACGGGGAGAAAGGCGGACTCAACGGCATCGACAACGGGCGGCTGCACTTCAGCGGCGTCCGCATCCCCCGCACCAACCTGCTTAACCGCTACGGCAACGTGGCTGCGGACGGCAGCTACACCTCCCCCATTGCCAGCCCCGGCCGCCGTTTCTTCACCATGCTGGGCACCCTGGTCCAGGGCCGGGTATCGCTGGACGGGGCTGCGGTGGCGGCCAGCAAGGTGGCCTTGCAGATCGCTATCCGGTATGCCTCGGAGCGCCGGCAGTTCAACGCGGCGTCAGACGTCGAGGAGGAGGTGCTGCTGGACTACCAGCGCCACCAGCGCCGGCTGCTCCCCCGTCTGGCCACCACCTACGCCGCCTCCTTTGCGCACGAGCAATTGCTGCAGAAGTTTGACGACGTCTTTTCCGGCGCGCACGACACGGACCAGGACCGGCAGGATCTGGAGACCCTGGCCGCAGCCCTGAAGCCGCTGTCGACCTGGCATGCGCTGGACACCCTGCAGGAGTGCAGGGAGGCCTGCGGCGGCGCCGGCTTCATGGCGGAGAACCGACTTACCTCGCTGCGCGCGGACCTGGACGTCTACGCGACCTTTGAGGGCGACAACACCGTCCTGCTGCAGTTGGTGGCCAAGCGCCTGCTGGCCGATTATGCCAAGGAATTCCGCAACGTCGACTTCGGCGTGCTGGCCCGGTATGCCTTCAACCAGGCCGCGGACCTGACCCTGAACAAGAGCGGTTTGCGGCAGGTGGCGCAATTTGTGGCGGACAGCGGCTCGGTGCAGAAGGCTGCCCTTGCCCTGCGTGATGAATCCGGGCAGCGCGCACTGCTGACCGAGCGCGTGCAGGCCATGGTGGCGGAGGCCGGCGCCGCTTTAAAGGACGCGGCCAGGCTGCCGCAGGGCCCGGCCGCCAGCGTGTTCAACCAGCACCAGCATGAGCTGATCGAGGCTGCGCAGGCGCATGCGGAGCTGCTGCAGTGGGAGGCCTTCACCGAGGCGCTGCAGAGTGTCGACGACGGCGGAACACGGGAGGTGCTGACCTGGCTGCGCGATCTGTTTGGCCTGGGCCTGATTGAAAAGCACCTCTCCTGGTATCTGATGAACGGCCGGCTGTCCATGCAGCGCGCCCGAACCGTGGGCGGCTACATCAACCGCCTGCTCACCAGGCTGCGGCCGCACGCGCTGGAGCTGGCGGACGCCTTCGGCTACGGGCCCGAGCACCTGCGCGCCCCAATAGCCAGCGGTGGAGAGAAGGAACGCCAGGACGAGGCAATGGATTATTACCGGCGGTTGCGGGCCAGCGGGGATTCTCCGGTGGATGAGAAGGTGCTGCTGCTCAAGCAGAGGGCGGCCGACAAGCAGGCTGCGCAGAACAGTACTGCGCAGAAGGGCACCGCGCGCTAGACTGCGGACGGTAACCCGACGCGAAGGCAGGATGCGGCCATGAAAGCTGTGATTTGGATTGTGCTCATTGCCGCCGTGGTGTTCCTGATCGTGGGAGCCGTGGCCAGGGCCCTGGCCTTCCTGCTGTGGGCGGCACCGGTGCTGATCATCGTCGCCGTCGCACTGTTCATCCTGAGCCGGTCAGCCGGCCCCCGCCGGCTCCCCTGAGGGAGCAGGGCGGACTACATCCGGTGCAGGTGTAGTCCCCAGCTATCTAGAGGACCGAGCGGTAGATACCCATGGTGGTGCGGGCAATCGAGTCCCAGGAGAAGTGCTCCTGGACGCGGCGGCGGCCCTTCTGGCCCATAGCGCGGGCCCGGTCCGGATCGGCGACGACGGCGTTCAGGGCGTCGGCAAAGTCGCGGACGAACTTCTCCGCGTCCAAAGGGGTGCCGGTCCCGTCGGTGGCTTGCTCCAGCGGGACCAGCAGGCCGGTGTGCCCGTCCTCGACAACCTCGGGGATGCCGCCGGTGGCGCTGGCGACGACGGCCGCTCCGCAGGCCATGGCCTCCAGGTTCACGATGCCCAGCGGCTCGTAGATGGAGGGGCAGGCAAAGACAGTGGCCTGGCTGAGCACCGCGATGAGCTCCGCGCGTGGCAGCATCCGCTCGATCACGATGACGCCGTCGCGCTGGGCCCGGAGGGACTCGATCAGCCCGTTGACCTCGGCGGCCAGCTCGGGGGTGTCCGCGGCACCGGCGCAGAGCACCAGCTGGACCTCCGGCGGCAGCTGGGCCGCGGCCTTGAGCAGGTAGGGCACGCCCTTCTGCCGGGTAACCCGACCCACCCAGACCACGCTGGGACGGAGCGGATCAATGCCCAGGGAGCGGACGCCGTCGTCGTCCTTGCTCTGCTGCCAGGTAGCCACATCGATACCGTTGTGCACCACCTTGACCTTCGCCGGGTCCACGTCCGGGTAGCTGCGCAGGATGTCCTGGCGCATCCCGTCCGAGACGGCGATGATTGCGGCCGCGGCCTCGTAGGCGGTCTTCTCCACCCAGGAGGACACCGCATAACCGCCGCCCAGCTGCTCCGCCTTCCACGGCCGCAGCGGCTCCAGGCTGTGCGCGCTGAGGACATGCGGTATCCCATGCAGCAATGAGGCCAGATGCCCGGCCATGTTGGCGTACCAGGTGTGTGAATGCACCAGGTCGGCCCCGGCGATGTCCGGAACGATCCGCAGGTCCACGCCCAGTGTCTGGACGGCGGCATTGGCCCCGGCCAGCTCCGGCGGCGCGGCGTAGGAGGTGACTGTGGCGCCGTGGAAGTCGGTGGGACGGTCCGCGCCAAAGGCATGGACGCGCAGGTCCACCTGGCTGGCGAGCACCCTGCTCAGCTCGGCAACGTGCACGCCGGCACCGCCGTAGATCTCCGGCGGGAATTCTTTAGTCACAATGTCTATACGCACGCTCCCAAGCTAGTCGGTCCGGATGCTTTTGATCTAGTGTGAAGACCACCGGGGAACTTTTCGGTGAATTATCGCGATAGCAGTTGTCTAGGGGGTACGGAGATGGCCTACAGGAACAAGAAAGTTCTGGCAATTGTCCTCGCGGGCGGTGAGGGAAAACGGCTGATGCCGCTGACGGCAGACCGGGCCAAACCCGCCGTACCGTTTGCCGGCAGTTACCGGCTGATCGATTTTGCCCTCTCGAACTTGGCCAATTCCGGCTATCTGAAGATGGTGGTGCTCACCCAGTACAAGTCGCACAGCCTGGACCGGCATGTATCGGAGACCTGGCGAATGTCCACCTTGTTGGGCAATTACATCGCCTCCGTTCCGGCCCAGCAGCGGGTGGGCAAGAGCTGGTTCCTGGGCAGTGCCAATGCCATCTACCAGTCGCTGAACCTGATCTATGACTCCCAGCCGGACATTGTGGTCGTGGTCGGAGCGGACCACGTGTACCGGATGGATTTTGAGCAGATGGTCCGCAGCCACATCGAGTCAGGTGCCCGTGCCAGTGTGGCCGCGGTCCGGCAGCCGCTGGAAATGGCGAACCAGTTCGGTGTGATCGAGGTGGCGGACCCCAATGCTGAAGGCCACGCCGCGAACCGGATTGCCGCCTTTGTGGAAAAACCCTCCTCCACGCCGGGGCTGGCAGCAGATCCCACCCAGTTCCTGGCCTCCATGGGCAATTACGTCTTCGACACCGATGCCCTGCTGGAGGCACTGCACTACGACGCCGACCGGCTGGACACCAAGCACGACATGGGCGGAGACATAGTGCCCTACTTTGTGAACCGCGGCGAAGCCTATGTCTATGACTTCACCACCAACGATATTCCGGGCGCGACGGACAGGGACCGGACGTACTGGCGCGACGTGGGGACCATCGACTCCTACTACGACGCGCACATGGACCTGATCTCTCCGATGCCGGTGTTCAACCTGTACAACGCCGAATGGCCCATTTTCACGCGGCAGAGCAATTCCCCGCCGGCCAAGATCGTGCGCGGCAGGGAGAACACTGTGGGGACAGCGCTGGACTCCGTGGTGGCCAGCGGCGTGGTCATTTCCGGCGGGGTCGTGGAGCATTCGGTGCTGGGCGATGACGTCTTTGTTGGCACGGGGGCCCGGGTGATCGGCTCGGTCCTGTTGGATAAGGTGTCCGTAGGGGAAGGCGCGGTGGTCAAGCGCGCCATCGTGGACAAGAACGTCAAGATTCCCGCCGGCGCCGCGATCGGACTGGACGCGGACCTGGACCGCAGCCGCGGGTTCACCGTTACCGAGTCCGGCATCACCGTGCTGAGCAAGGGGCAGATGGTTCCACCGCCCAGCGCGGAAGAATCCGCGATGGCCCATGCCGCCGTCGCCGCAGTACCGGAAGCGGTACAGACGGCTTCCGGGATCGGGCCCGACTACCAGGAAACGCTCGACAAGGTGGCGGCAGCGCATCTGGCGGCGGCTAAGTCAGCCCTGGGTCAGTCCGCACGGTAAAATCGATGGGTGGCTTCCCCCGAACTGACCCCCGAAGATATCCAGGCCTGCCTGCGGGTACTGGACTCCATCCACGTCTACGACGAGGAGCACCCGGATTACGTCCAGGTGCGGCAGGCCACCGGAAAGATGTTCAAGGCGGTCAAACGGCACCGCCGCACCACCAAACGGGACGCGGTGAACTCTGCGGACCGTGCCGTCCTGGCCCGGACGGCGACGGCGGCGCCGGACCGGATTGACGACGAGACCCGCGGCAATAAGTTGAAGCCCTCGGCCACCGGCGGCAGCGCCGGAACGCTGTTGCGCTCCCGTCCGTGCTACATCTGTAAGCAGCATTACACCCAGGTGGATGCCTTCTACCACCAGCTCTGCCCGGAGTGTGCGGCATTCAGCCACAGCAAGCGTGATGCCCGCACGGACCTGACCGGACGGCGGGCGTTGCTGACCGGCGGCCGGGCCAAGATCGGCATGTACATTGCCCTACGGCTGCTGCGCGACGGCGCGCACACCACCATCACCACCCGCTTCCCCAAGGACGCAGCACGCCGGTTTGCCGCAATGGAGGACAGCGCGGACTGGCTGCACCGGCTGCGGATCGTCGGCATCGACCTGCGTGACCCCTCCCAGGTGGTGGCGCTGACGGATTCCCTGAATGAGGCCGGTCCGCTGGACATAATCATCAACAATGCCGCCCAGACGGTCCGGCGGTCCGGCAACGCCTACAAGCCGCTGGTGGATGCCGAGTTGGAGCCGTTGCCCCAGGACCGGCCGATGCCGGAACTGGTGACCTTTGGCCATGCCCATGACAAGCATCCGCTGGCGTTGGCCAGCCAGATTGCCAGCCACCCGACGCTGGCCGGGGACGAGGTGGCCGCGCTGGCAATGTCCATGGGCTCTGCCTCGCCGGAACGCATCGAGGCCGGGACCGCGATCGACGCCGGCGGCCTGGTTCCGGACCTGGCAGGCATCAACAGCTGGACGCAGGTCGTGGACCAGGTGGATCCGTTGGAGATGCTGGAGGTGCAGCTGTGCAACGTTACGGCGCCGTTCCTGCTGGTCTCCCGCCTGCGTCCGGCCATGCGGCGTTCCCCTGCACGGCGGAAATACATCGTCAACGTCTCGGCCATGGAAGGCCAGTTCTCGCGCGCCTACAAGGGTCCGGGGCATCCGCACACCAACATGGCCAAGGCTGCACTGAATATGATGACCCGCACCAGCGCCGCCGAGATGCTGGAGTCCGACGGGATCCTGATGACGGCCGTGGACACCGGCTGGATCACCGATGAGCGCCCGCACTACACCAAGGTCCGGCTCGCGGAGGAGGGCTTCCACGCGCCGCTGGACCTGGTGGACGGCGCCGCCCGGGTGTACGACCCGATCGTGAGGGGCGAAGCCGGCGAGGACCAGCACGGAGTGTTCCTGAAGGACTACCAGCCAAGCCCCTGGTAAGGACGACGACTGCGGTCCCTGGTCGCATCTGCCCCGCAGTAAGTGCACGGAACCGGGTGTATTCGTGCACATACTGCGGGTCAGTTGATGGGTGGAGTTTGGCCTGCCCCGGGCGGGTGGGGCAAAGTGGACAGTATGCCTCCCTCCGCCGCGCCGCGGCTCCCGGTACAGCCGCGTCCGACGGTCCACTCCCGGTCCGTTGCCGTGCGGCGCCTGCTGGTGGTACTCGGTCCCGGGCTGCTGGCCTGTGCCCTGGCCGTCGCGGCGGCGCTGGGGATCCATGCCCTGCTGCCAGCCCTTCCGGCGATGACGGCCGCCGTCGTGCTGGGGATCCTGGCCGCGAACCTGCCCGGCATCGGCAGGCTGGTGGCAGGCCGGCTCCGTCCCGGCCTGAGCTTCGCGGGCAAACACCTGATGCGCGCCGGAATCGTCCTGCTGGGCCTAAAGCTGAGCCTGGGCGACGTGATTGGCCTGGGCTGGCACACAGCGGTGTTGGTCGTCGCTGTGGTCCTGCTCAGCTTCGCCGGAACCTATGCCTTGGGGAAGCTGTTCCGGCTCGAG
>DASYGM010000195.1:0-13086 GCA_035999715.1 Micrococcaceae bacterium
GTTGCCGTGGTTCTCCCCGGCGTAGGCGACGACATCCAAGGTGGACATGACCAGGCCGGCACCGTTACCGATGATGCCCACCTCACCGTCGAGCTTGACGTAGTTCAGGTCCGCAGCCTTGGCCTTGGCCTCCAGCGGGTCGGCCGCGGCCTTGTCCTCCAGTGCGGCGTGCTTCGGGTGCCGGAAGTCGGCGTTTTCGTCCAGGGTGACCTTGCCGTCCAGGGCCAGGATCTTCCCGTCGCCGGTCTTCACCAGCGGATTGACCTCCACCAGGGTTGCGTCTTCGTTCTTGAAAACGTCCCAGAGCCTGATGATGGTGGCCGCGACGTCGGCGCGCAGCTCAGATGCGAAGCCGGCGGCGGCAACAATCTCGTCCGCCTTGGCCTGGTCTATGCCGGTGGCCGGGTCGATGGCGACCTTGGCCAGGGCCTCGGGGCGCTCGACGGCGAGCTGCTCGATCTCCATGCCGCCCTCCACCGAGCACATGGCCAGGTAGTTGCGGTTCGCCCGGTCCAGCAGGACGGAGAAGTAGAATTCCTCGGCGATGTCAGCACCTGCTGCAATCATCACCGTGTGGACGGTGTGGCCTTTGATGTCCATCCCCAGAATGTCGGTGGCATACTGGAACGCCTCGTCGGCGGTCTTGGCCACCTTGACGCCGCCCGCCTTGCCGCGGCCGCCGACCTTTACCTGTGCCTTGACGACGGTGACGCCGCCGATCTTTTCGGCTGCTGCCTTTGCTTCTTCAGGGGTGTGCGCCACGATGCCGGCAAGCACGGGGACACCGTGCGCCTCAAACATATCGCGCGCCTGATATTCAAACAGGTCCACGGATTTGGTCCTTCTACGTCGAAGTAGTGTTCAGTCAATCTTGCGATTGCGGTGCCACGGCCCGTCCGAAAACAGGAGCCGTGACCCCACTGGAACTCTAGTGCAGGGGCTGTTGCCGCCGGTTACAGAGTACCGGTTTAGTGAGTAACCACACATTTGCTACGGATTCAGCCGGCCACCTTGGTCAGCGGGGCATAACGGAGCAGCAACCGCTTCTCGCCGACGTCGAATTTCACCTTGGCGACGGTCTTGTCCCCGGCCCCTTCGACCGCCAGCACCGTGCCGTTGCCGAAACTCGTGTGGTTCACCTTGTCCCCCACCGCGACGGCGATGACCTCCTTCTGCGGCTGCACCCTTCCTGCCGCGGTCCGGGCAGAAATGCTGGGCGGGAGCATCCCGCTGTCCCGGCCGCCCACGGCGGTACCGGCTCCCCAGTAGGAACCGCCATAGCGGCTGGCACCGTTGGAGGAGCCGAAGCCGCCTCCGGAGGGTGCCATCCGGGCGTTGCCCTCGCGTTTCCAGTCGATCAGGTCCCCCGGGACTTCGCCGATGAACTGGCTGGCAGGGTTGTACTGGCTTTGCCCCCACAGGTTGCGCACCTCGGAGCGGGTCAGGTACAGCCGCTTGCGTGCCCGGGTCAGACCCACATAGGCCAGCCGGCGCTCCTCCGCCAGTTCCGACGGGTCCGCCGCGGAACGCGAATGCGGGAAGATCCCATGCTCCATGCCGGTCAGGAACACCACCGGGAACTCCAGTCCCTTGGCGGTGTGCAGCGTCATCAGGGTCACCACGCCCAGCCGCTTCGCCTCCGCCACGGCGGCGGCCGCTTCCTCGGCGGATTCCCCGGGCGCGTCCGGGATCTGGTCCGCATCCGCCACCAGCGAGACCTGCTCCAGGAACGCACCCAGGCTGCCTTCGGGATTGTCGCGCTCGTATTCGCGCACCACGGCGACCAGCTCGGCCAGGTTCTCCACCCGGGACTCGTCCTGCGGGTCGGAACTGGCGCGCAGTCCGGCCAGGTAGCCGGTCTGTTCCAGTACCGCCTCCAGCGCCGAAACCGCGCCCGAACCCGCCGCGACCACCGCCAGGTCATCGATCAGCTTCACGAAGCCGCCGACGGCGTTAACGGACCTTGTGGCCATGCCGGGGGCCTGCTCGGCGCGGCGCATTGCATCCATGAAGGAGGTGCGGTCCCGTTCGGCCAGTGCGGCAATGGCGCCTTCGGCCCGGTCCCCGATCCCCCGCTTGGGTTCGTTCAGGATCCGGCGCAGGTTGACGTCGTCGTCCGGGTTGACCAGCACGCGCAGGTACGCCAGCGCATCCTTGATTTCCTTGCGTTCATAGAAGCGCGTGCCGCCGACCACCTTGTAGGGCAGGCCGACGCGCATCAGGATTTCCTCGATGGACCGGGACTGTGCGTTGGTGCGGTAGAAAATGGCCACATCGCCGGGACGCAGATCCGCCTCGTCCTGCAGCCGGTCGATCTCCTCGGCGATGAAGCGCGCTTCCTCATGCTCGTTCTCCGCCACGTACCCGATGATCTTCTCGCCGTCGCCCTCGGCGGTCCAGAGCCGCTTCGCCGGCCGGTTCGGGTTGCGGGAGATGACCGCGTTCGCCGCGCTGAGGATGGTCTGGGTGGAGCGGTAATTCTGCTCCAGCTTGATGGTGCGGGCGTTCGGGTAGTCCTTCTCGAACTCCACGATGTTGCGGATATCCGCGCCGCGGAAGGCGTAGATGGACTGGTCCGAGTCCCCCACCACGGTCAGCTCCGCCGGCTGCAGCCCGCCGGAGCCGGCAGGCCCCGCAGTGTCAGCGCGCCCGCCGGTCTCCGCCGCGTCGGCACCGGGAACGCCGACGATCTCCCGGACCAGGGCGTACTGCGCATGGTTGGTGTCCTGGTACTCGTCCACCAGCACGTGCCGGAAGCGGCGCCGGTAGTAGTCGGCCACCCCGGGGAAGGCCCGGAAGATGAAAACCGTCTGGGCAATCAGGTCGTCGAAGTCCATCGCATTGGCCTGCCGCAGCCGCCGGGTGTACCCGGCATAAACTTCTGCGACCGCCCGCTCGAACGGGTCCTTGTGGTTGGCCCTGGAGGCGTAGGACCCGTCGTCGATCAACTCGTTCTTCAGGGCCGATATTTTATGCGCCATGGCCTTCGGCGGAAAGCGTTTGGGATCCAGCTCCAGGCCCTTGGCCACCAGTGTAATCAGGCGCAGCGTGTCCGCGGAATCGTAGATGGAAAAGTTGGAGTTGAGCCCGACGCTTTTCGCCTCGCGCCGCAGGATCCGCACGCACGATGAGTGGAACGTGGAGATCCACATATTCTTGGCCCGTTCGCCGACCAGGCCCTCAATCCGCTCCCGCATTTCCGCGGCGGCCTTGTTGGTGAAGGTGATGGCCAGGATCTGGCCGTGGTGGGCCCTCCCGGTGGCCATCAGGTAGGCAATCCGGTGGCTGAGCACGCGGGTCTTTCCGGAACCGGCCCCGGCGACGATCAGCAGCGGAGCCCCGGCGTGCTTCACCGCCGCCTCCTGCTCCGGGTTCAGGCCCACCAGCAGGTCGTGCGGGCTGGGCAGCGGGGCGCGCGGGGAGGCCGCCGTGGCGGACGGGGGTCGGGGGTCAAACAACATATCCATCGTGCTACTCAGTCTAGTTGCAGGCACCGACACGCACCGATCCTGTCAACAGGCCGCCTCAAACACCCAGGCGCAGGGCCGCTGCCAACTCCCCCACCGCCGTCGGACCTCCCGCAATAAACCAGGCCAGGCCCCTGACCTCAACCACTTCGGTGGCCCCGCCGGCAGCCCGGACAATGGCCTTGCCCGGAAGCCAGTCCCACTCCGGACAGCTGTGCTGGAACCAGCATCCCAGCTGGCCGTCCGCCACCCGCGCCAGGTCGCAGGAGCCGGAGCCGAACATCCGGATCGTGGCCGCCCGCTCTGCCGCCGCCTGCCAGGGCCGCGCGGCTTCCGGGCGGGCAAGCCAGCTGGGATGGATGTAGGTTCCCGCGCTGAGCTGGCCCAGGGGCAGGTCCGACGGCGGCGCCAGCGGCTTGGCGTTCAGCGTCGCCGGCTCGCCCGCGCCGCCCAGCCAGAGCTTGTCCTCCTGCGGCTGGTAGATGGCGCCCAGCAGTACCTCGGGGTCCCCGGGGCTGTCACCGCCGGCCGCTGCGCCGCTATCTCCGGCCCCGCCGCCATTTCCGGCCGCTGGACTACCCTTGAGCGCGAGCGCGGAACACCAGTACGTTGAGCCGCTGAGGAAGTTGTAGGTCCCGTCCACCGGGTCAATCACCCAGACCCGGCCGCTGGTCCCGGACCGGCTGGCGCCTTCCTCGCCCAGCACGCTGTCGTCGGGACGGCACCGGCCCAGCTGGCCCAGGATGTATTCCTCCGCGGCACGGTCCGCGGCCGTGACAACGTCGGAGACGGAGGTCTTCTGCTCCCCTTCCAGGCCCTGCGCCCGCATCCGCAGCGCCATCATTCCGGCATTGCGGACCAGCGCCGACGCCAGCTGGGCGTCCGTCATGGCCGGGTCCGGCCCTACCGGGGCAACTGCGGCCAGGGAGGGATCAGGGAATGCGGCCATGCGACGAGCCTACCCAGCGGGGGATAATGGCACCATGGCCAAAACCCCCGCACAACGTGCCGCCAAGCATGGCGATAAAGCCGCCGTCCCCACCCAGCGGGCCAGCGCCGTCGTCAATCCTTACGCTCCCCGGGACCCTGCCAAAACGTCGGGTAACCCTAACCTGCTGGTCATTGCGGGCGCGGTGGCCAGTGCATTCCTGTTCTGGTACTTCCATCTGCTGACCCTGAACCAGATGACTCAGCTGTCCGGCGGCCGGGCAATGCCGGATTCGATGCTGGGCGGGTTCAGCCAAGCGTATGTGGGGCAACTGCGCGCGGCCATGAGCCCGGATGCCTTGGGCCAGTTGCAGTTTGTGCACAAAACCGCGGGCACCTTGTTCCCGCTGGTGTTCGCTTTCAGCGCGATGGTCCTGATCGCACTCAATGTTTCCAGCAAACGGCTCCGCCGGGCACTGTGGGTGCCGCCGCTGTTGTTCGCCATCATCCAGATCTGGTCGAATTTCGCCGTCGACGGCATGCTTTCAGCCCGTACGCTCGACGGCGGCCAGGTCGCCTTGGCCAGCGTCCTGGTGGTGGCCTCGTGGGTACTGTTGGTTGTGTCCCTGCTGGGTACCGTTTATGCGCTGTACCTGGGCAGGCGCCGGAAGAAGGCCGACGCACCCACCCCCTAACCCCCAGCCATCGGCGATTACCTCAACCCCCTCCTCCGCGAAACGTCGGTATCTGCTCGCTTGGCGCATCTTTGCCAGCAGATAGCGACCGTTCGCAGGGGCCTGTGGACAGGTAGCGGCCGTTCGCAGAGCCGCCAGTTACTACGGCGTCGGGGGCCGGGGGACCCGGTTCAGGCTTCCGTTGCCAAGCGTGCACGGGCCTTCATGGCGGACCTCGCCTGATGCACGCCACGGGCAACGGTCAGGCCCACCACCGCCAGTCCAATCGTGATGGGGTAGGCCATCAGGCGTTCCAGGGTCCCGGGTTCCAGACCCTGGACAAACCTAAAGAGCACGGTGGAAACCAGGGATACCGCCCCGGCCAGCAGCAGGATCCAGCTGACCGCCCGCAGGCCACGCCAACTCCAGCCCAACGCCAGCAGTGCCAGTCCTCCCGGCACAAAGAACAGCAGGGCGCCGGTGTCGTGCAGCGCCGTGACAGTGTCCTCCGGGACCAATCCCACCAGGACCATGCCCACCCCGGCAACCGCCACCAAGGCGCGGACGATCCATCCCCAGACCGGGTTCCGGACGTGCGGCGGCACATCCGGGAGGGCAGCCACCCGGAACAGCACCGTACTCAGCAGCACCGCGCCGACGACCATGGCCAGTCCCTGCACCACAAAGGAAAGGTTCATCAGCCAGTGCAGCGGCGAACAGACGTCCCTGCCGGCGTAGATTCCGCAGTGCGCGGCCCCCAGATCGCTGATGACATTGAACCGCCGGCTGTAGGGATGAGTTCCCGCCCAGCCTGAGATGACCACAGCCTCCGCCAGGAAAAACTGCAGCACACTGACTTTGGCCCAGGCGCCTATCAGGCTGCGGGCCCGGACCAGCGCACCAGCCGGATCCGCGGCCGGATTCGGGGCGGGTTCCGGGGCCGTTTCCGGCACGGGTTCCGGCGAGGCCGGATTCGTCGGCAAGGATCCACTCACAGCAACACCCTAACGCCGGCCACGGACATTGCCCGGGAACCGGTAAAGTAGGTAGCGCATGGGTTCGCACCCCTGCGCGCGTGAGTAGCTCAGCAGGATAGAGCGTCCCTCTCCTAAAGGGAAGGCCGCGGGTTCGAATCCCGCCTCGCGCACTTGATGACCTTCGCCGTCGCGGATCTGCGCGCCCATCTGCTGGGCCAATGGCACCTGGAACGGACCATGCTGGACCGGTCCACGGGCGTCCGCGGCACGTTCACCGGGACGGTGGCTTTTACCCCCGGCGGCGACCGGACGGAGGACATCCTGCGCCAGCATGAAACGGGAACGGTCGTCTGGCCCACCTTCACCGGCCCCGCCTTCCGCGACTACCTGCTGGTCCCCACCGGAAGGCCCGCGACCATGCAGGTACTCTTCGATGACGGCCGCCCGTTCCACGAGCTGGACCTTTCATCGGGCCGTTGGAGCGCCTCGCATTGGTGCTCCCCGGACACTTACCAGGTCAGCTTCGCCGCGCCGTCGCCGGAGCTGATCGATTACGAGTGGGACGTCATTGGCCCGGCTAAGGACCTGCTGCTGCGCACCAGCCTGCGTCGGCTCGGCTAACGCGAGGTCCGGGCCGGGGCTATTTGGTGACGGTGACGTCCGCCGTCACGTCGGCATCCACGACGGCGGCAACGGCCTGGGCGAACTGCGTGTCATGCAGTTCCGCGTAGCGGCCCCCGGCGGCCAGCAGATCCTCATGGGTTCCGCGCTCCACGATCTGTCCGCCCTCGACCACGAGGATCTCGTCCGCGGACCGGATGGTGGAGAGCCGGTGCGCAATCACGATGGCGGTCCGGTCCTTGAGGGCCTCGGTCAGCGCGGACTGGACGGCTGCCTCGTTGGTCGAGTCAAGCGCCGCCGTCGCCTCATCCAGCACCACCACCGCCGGCTGCACCAGCAGCAGCCGGGCAATGGTCAGCCGCTGCCGTTCGCCGCCGGAGAGCCGGTAGCCGCGCTCCCCCACCACCGTGTCCAGGCCGTCCGGCAGGGACTCGATCATGGTCCGCAGCCGGGCGCGGCGCAGCGCGTCCCAGATCTGCTCGTCGGTGGCGTCCGGCCGGGCCAGGCGCAGGTTGGAGCGGATAGATTCGTGGAACAGGTGGCCGTCCTGGGTGACCATGCCGATGGTCTGCCGCAGCGAATCGAAACTCGCGTCCCGTACGTCGGTCCCGCCGAGCCGGACCGCACCGGAATCGACGTCGTAAAGCCGGGACAACAGCTGGGCGATGGTGGATTTACCGGCGCCGGAGGAACCGACCAGGGCAATGGTCTGGCCGGGCTCGGCCCGGAAGCTGATACCGTGCAGCACCTCTTCGCCGCCGCGGGTATCCAGCGTGGCGACGTCTTCGAGCGAGGCCAGCGAGACCTTGTCCGCGGACGGATAGGCGAACCGGACGCCGTCGAACTCCACGCCCACGGGGCCGCCGGGAATGGCGACGGCGCCCGGCTTCTCCTGAATCAGCGGCTCAAGGTCCAGGATTTCAAAGACCCGGTCAAAGCTGACCAGCGCACTCATGATGTCCACCCGCGCATTGGCCAGCGCGGTGAGCGGGGCGTACAGACGGGTCAGCAGCAGGGCCAGCACGACGACGTCGCCCGCGGCCAGCTGCCCGCGGATGGCAAAGTAGCCGCCCAGCCCGTAGACCAGCGCCAGGGCCAGCGAGGAGACCAGCATCAGGGCTGTAAAGAAGACGAACTGCATCACCGCGGTGCGCACACCGATATCTCGCACCCGCCGGGCCCGATTGCCGAATTCGGCCGACTCATCGGCCGGCCGGCCGAACAGCTTGACCAGGGTGGCCCCCGGCGCAGAGAACCGCTCGGTCATCTGCGTGCTCATGTCCGCGTTGAGGTTGGCGGACTCCCGGCGCATTCCCGCGATCCGGGAGCCGAAGCGCCGGGCCGGGATCAGGAAGATGGGCAGCAGCACCAGGGCCAGTACGGTGACCTGCCAGGACTTGCCCAGCATCACGATCAGCGTCAGGGCCAGCGCCACGGTGTTGCTGACAATTCCGGACAAGGTTCCGCTGAAGGCCTGCTGGGCGCCGATGACGTCGTTGTTCAACCGGCTGACCAGCGCGCCGGTGCGGGTGCGGGTGAAGAAGGCGATGGGCATCCGCTGCACGTGGTTGAACACGGAGGTGCGCAGGTCCAGGATCACGCTCTCGCCCAGGTTCGCGGAGATCCAGCGGATCACCAGCGAAAAGCCCGCATCCAGCACGGCGACCAGGGCAATCAGCAGGGCCAGATTGATGACTATCTGCACGTCGGAGCGGGCCACGATGGCGTCCACCACCTGGCCAGCCAGCACCGGCGTGGCCACCGCCAGGATGGCGGAGGCCACGGAGAGCACCACGAAAACGGCCAACCTGCCGCGGTATGGCTTCGCGAAGGCCAACGTGCGCCGGGGGGTGTCCTTCGATATCCCGTTGCTGCTCTTGTCCGAGCGCATAGAGCTCCACAGCGAGCTCCACGCTGCGCCTTCCATACTCATTCGCGGTGCTTCTCCTCAATCTGTGCGGTTTCTCCGCTGTTCAAGCCTAGATCCCCCAGGTCCATTTGTGGTCAACGGATGCCCGCAGGCCGGTATTCCGGAATCGGCGCGCAGATTCAGCACCGGGCGTCAAGTATCCTCCGTCACAGTGGCGTAACGTAAGGAAATGGAACCCGCCCCGGGAGGCGACCCGGCTGGTAGGGTCGCACCCTGAGCGGCGCCGGCATCTCCCGGCAGGCCGTCCCGCCTGGAAGTAAGGAAGACTCATGAACCGTCGCCGTTTTGCCGCCGTCAGCCTGGCCGCTGCGCTCTCCCTGACCCTGGCGGCCTGCTCGGGCGGCGCCTCGTCGCCGTCGTCGAGCGCGGGCGGGGACACCTCGCTGAGCGCCGTCAAGTCCAAGGGCCAGATCGTCTTCGCCACGGAAGGCACCTATAAGCCCTTCACCTTCCACGAAAACGGATCCGGTCCGCTGACCGGCTACGACGTGGAGATCGCCAAGGCGGTCGCGGACAAGCTGGGAGTGAAGGCCAGCTTCCAGGAAACCCAGTTTGACGGCATTTTCGCCGGCCTTGACGCCAAGCGCTTCGACGCCATCGCCAACCAGATTTCCATCAACCCGGAGCGCAGCGCCAAGTACGACTTCTCCACCCCGTACACCGTGTCCCCCAGCGTCATTATCACCAAGTCCGACGACAACTCCATCACCAGCTTCGACAGCCTCAAAGGCAAGACCACGGCCCAGTCGCTGACCAGCAACTACTACAAGGTAGCCCAGCAGGCCGGCGCCAACGTCCAGGCCGTGGAAGGCTGGGCACAGTCCGTGGAGCTGCTGCGGCAGGGGCGCGTCGACGCCGTCGTCAACGACAAGCTGACCTTCCTGGACTACGCCAAGACCAACCCCAACTCAGGTCTGAAGATCGCGGCGGAGTCCAAGGACAAATCGCAGAATGCCTTCGCCTTCCGCAAGGGCTCCACGGCGCTGGTGCAGGCGGTGGACAAGGCTCTGGCGGACCTGCAGACCGACGGCACCCTGGCCAAGATCTCCGACAAGTACTTCGGCGCCGACGTCTCTAAGTAGCCGCGCCCAACGGTTCCGGCCCGTTAGGCTGAGGCATGACGTCCAACTGGGATCTGTTCTGGAGTTCACTGGGCCCCATTGTCACCGGCGCCATTACCGGCACCATTCCGCTGACCCTGGCCTCCTTTGTGCTGGGCCTGATCCTGGCGCTCATCATGGCGCTGATGCGGATCAGCGGGAATCCGGTGCTGGCCGGCATCGCCCGGTTCTACATTTCGGTGATCCGCGGGACCCCGTTGTTGGTGCAGCTGTTCGTGATTTTCTACGGGCTGCCAGCCATCGGGGTGAAGCTCGATCCGTGGCCCAGCGCCATCATCGCGTTCTCTCTGAACGTCGGCGGCTATGCCGCGGAAGTGATCCGGGCGGCCATCCTGTCCGTGCCGAAGGGCCAGTGGGAGGCCGCCCACACCATCGGCATGAACCACCGGCAGTCACTGGTGCGGATCATCCTGCCGCAGGCGGCCAGGGTCTCCGTTCCGCCGCTGTCCAACACCTTCATTTCGCTGGTCAAGGACACCTCGCTGGCCTCCCTAATCCTGGTCACCGAGCTGTTCCGCCAGGCCCAGCAGGTTGCCGCCTTCAGCCAGGAGTTCATGCTGCTCTATCTGGAGGCGGCGGCGGTCTACTGGGTCATCTGCCTGGTGCTCTCCAGCGCCCAGTCACTGCTGGAAAAGAGGTTGGACCGCTATGTCGCCCACTGATACCGTGCTGCAGGTACGGAACCTGACCAAGGCCTTTGGCAGCAATGTGGTGCTGCGCGGGATTGACCTGGATGTGCACCGCGGCAAGGTGGTGGCACTGATCGGCCCCTCCGGATCCGGAAAAACCACCATCCTGCGTTCGCTGAACGGACTGGAGATTCCCGACGGCGGAATGGTCACCTTGGGTGCTACGGACGGTGGCACCGGCTCCGGGAACGGCTCCGGCATGCTTAGCCTAAATTTCGGTGCCAAGGTTTCCGGCAAACAGATCGCCGCACTGCGGGACCGCAGCGCCATGGTCTTCCAGCACTACAACCTGTTCCCGCACATGACCGTGCTGCAGAACATCGTCGAGGGTCCGGTGAAGGTGCAGAAGCGTCCGCGTGCCGACGCCGTCGCCGACGCGGAGAAGCTGCTGGCGCGCGTGGGCCTGCTGGAGAAGCGGGATGCCTACCCGTTCGAGCTTTCCGGTGGCCAGCAGCAGCGCGTCGGGATTGTGCGCGCACTGGCGCTGCGGCCCCAGCTGCTGCTCTTCGATGAGCCGACTTCTGCACTGGACCCGGAGTTGGTCGGGGACGTGCTGGCTGTCATCAAGGAACTGGCCGAGGAGGGCTGGACCATGGTGATTGTCACCCACGAATTGGCGTTCGCCCGGCAGATGGCCGACCAGGTGATTTTCATGGACGGCGGCATCATTGTTGAACACGGGACGGCCTCCGAGGTGCTGCGCGAGCCCAAACAGGAGCGCACCCAGCTGTTCGTGAAGCGGCTGCTGCACGAGCTCTGAGTGCCGGACACGGGCCGGGGCGGCCGCATCGGCGGCCGCCCCGGTTCATCGTCGCGATCCTAGGATCGCGGTCTGTGCTGGGATCAGTGCGAAGGCATGACCCTGTGATGGTGCATTTCCGTGCTGGGCCTGATCGCAGCGGCCGTGACGATCACGGCGACGGCTCCGCAGATCCAGGAGAACCAGGCCGCGCCCATCTGGGTGGCGTAGGATCCGAACCACGGTGACAGGAACAGCAATAATCCGATGACAGCCTGCGCGTATTCGACCACCGGCTGGCCGGGAATGGCGAGATTGATCAGGCCGGCGGCTATCAGCAGAACGCCGAAGACAATCATCAGCGCCGTCGACATTCCCGCCTGCTTGATCCAGATCGTTGATAGCGCGGAAACCAGGCCGGCGATGATGGCGACCCAGTCCTGCCAGCGTGTCCATTTCTTCATTGAGAACAACCTCCTTATGTGGCGGCTCCCTGGAATTGGGGGGTCGATATCAATATAGTTTTGACATATCCCCGGGTCAATGGTATTTAGACGTGATTTTGCAGACACTGCACGGTAGGCCTTGGCGCTACCGTTCAGGCCTCCAGTTCCCTGCTGACCAGCGGCAAAACCTCCGTGCCCAGCAGCTCGATGGATTCAAGTACCAGCTTCTGCGGCACGGAGGAAAAATCCAACTGGAAGATCTGCCGGTCGTGCTTCATGTGCCCGTGCATCCTGACAATCTTTTCCGCCACCTGCTCCGGCGTCCCCACAAACAGGGCACCCGCCGGCGCGGTCTGTGCCCGGTAGGTGACCTCGCTGGGCATCGGAAAGCCCCGTTCGGAGGCGATCCTTTTCATCGAGTCCATCCAGTAGGGGCGGTAGGTGTCCAGCGCATCCTTGCGCAGGATCAGTCCGGGCGTGCTGGCACCCACCCGCAGGCCGCCGTCGTCGTGCCCTGCCTCCGCCGCGGTCTGCCGGTAGAGCTGAACGTGCCGCTCGAAGTTGTTCAGCGCCCCGCCCAGGATCGCGTACATGACAGGCCTGCCCAGCAGCGCGGCGCGCACGGTGGACCGCGGCGTCCCACCGGTCGCAATCCAGATGTCCAGCTCCTTGCCGTAAGGTCTGGGCAGGATCAAGGCATCGTCCAGGGGTGGCCGGAAGTTGCCGTGCCAGCTGATCCGTTCCTCCCGGTTCAGCCGCAGCAGCAGGTCGATCTTCTCCTCATACAGCGCGTCGTAATCCTCCAGCCGTGCGCCGAAGAGCGGGTAGGACTCGATGAAGGAGCCCCGTCCGGCGGTCAGTTCGGCCCGGCCCTGCGAAATCAGGTCGAGGGTGGCGAACTGCTGGAACACCCGGACAGGATCCTCCGTGCTGAGCACCGTGACGGCGCTGCCGACGTGGATGTTTTTGGTCTGGGCCGCCATGGCTGCCAGGACCAGGGAGGGCGCTGTCACCGAATAGTCCGGCCGGTGGTGTTCGCCTATTCCCACATAGTGCAGGCCCACCTGATCCGCCAGCCGGGCGCGCTCCAGCAGATCGGCGGTGTTTTGCGCCGCGCTGACCTGCGCCCCTGTCACCGGATTGCGGTGGATGTCGCCAAAGCTGAAGATTCCAAGTTCCATGCCCAGCGCAACCGTTAGATGCAAACGCATATTCCCGCACGGGGTGTACATTCTGTCCAAGCCGCATATCGTCAGGAGCCAGCCGTGAACAAGAACCGCCTCGAGGCCTTCAGCGACGGCGTCCTGGCCATCGTCATCACCATCATGGTGCTGGAGCTGCGCACCCCGGACGAAGCTACCTGGCACGGCCTGCTGGCGGTCCTTCCCACCTTCCTGAGCTATCTGCTCAGCTTTGTATACGTTGGCATCTACTGGAACAACCACCACCACATGCTCCAGCTGGCCGGGAGGGTCAATGGGACCGTCCTGTGGGC
>DASYGM010000011.1:0-2733 GCA_035999715.1 Micrococcaceae bacterium
ATGTACTCGTACCAGAGCGCCGTCCCGGCGATGCTGAGCCCGAGACCGAAGATCACAAATTCAGCAATGATGTCCCCGAGGGTGCAGCCGGCGCCGCAGTGGCTGACTCCTACCGCAACCGTGACCCACCCGGGCTTGGCCGGCGGCTCCCTAAGATTGTGTTCCGTGAGCCATTTTGCGCTGGTGACCCGCCCGAAGCGCCAGTACCCCCATACCGCTGCGGGACCGAAATACAGTCCCGTGACGGGCCAGACGGCTTCCATGACCGGCATTTTCAGCCGGTAGCCGCGGAAATAGATGTCGAAGACAATGATGGTCGCACTGATAAAGCCTGTCGCCAGGGCGGTCCAGGCCAGCACGGTCAACCATGGTGGAGGCATTTGTTCTTCTCCATCTCTGTTCGGGCAGGTTCTGTCTCAGCTAGCCGGGATTGTGTTCGAGGGTGTTGATGACGTAGCTGAGCTGTTCGTCAGTGAAGGTGCCGTCGTGGCGTACCAGCAGCTTCCCGCCGGGTCCGATGATCGCGGTGAAGGGCAGGCCGGGGATCCGGTAGGCCGCTGCGGTGGCGCCGGTAGCATCGGTCAGCAGGGGGTACGTTATTCCGCTCCTGCCGGCCAAGGCCTTGCCGGCTGGGGCAGGGTCGGCCACGTCCACGCCAAGGAACGCGACGGCCGATCCGAGCTGTTGGTGTGCGGCTTCCAAGGCCGGGAGTTCCTGGACACAGGCCGTGCAGGTACTGGCCCAGAAGTTGACCACGGTGTACTTTCCCTTCGTGGAGGCAAGGGACAGGGTTGTCGACGCGTCGTTGAGCAGGGGAAGGGTGAAGCCCGGGGCCGGGGCGTTCAGCTCGGCCGGGTTGGAGGCCGACGGCGCGCCGGCGACTGGCTGCGGGCCGCCGACGGGAATCCCGGAGGCCTGCGGCAGCAGATCGACCGCCATCTGTGCCATGGTGTGCGCGAAGGGGCCGGTGTTGGCCGATTCCGTGCCGAACTGTCCCATCGCGGCTTCTTTTCCGGCGGGATCGATGAAGAACAGTTCGGAGCCGTGGACGACTTCCTGGGTCTTCGGGTCCGCGGTGACCGGAACGCCGTACCGGGCTGCCATGTCCTTGAGCTGGGCGGGGCTGCCGGTGGCGAAAACCCAGTTCTGGTCGTCTGCGAGGCCGTGGCTGTCCGTCCAGTCCTTCACGTCGGCGGGGGCCGGGTGGAACGGGTTGGCGTTGATGGACAGGAAGACCACCTGATCGGCCGCTGCCCCCAGGTCATGGTCTGCTGCGGCGACGTCCTGGGCCAGCAGGGTGCACAGGTCCTCGCACCGGTCGTCGTTGAAGGACAGGACCACTGCCTTCCCGCGGTACCGGGATAGGCTCACGGGATTGCCGTTCTGGTCCGTAAGCCGGAAGTCCGGGGCGCTGTCGAGCGGGGCGGGCAGGGTATCGAGCTGAAGCAGCGTCGCCGCGCTGGCGCTAATCCCGGGTTCGGCGGGCAGATTGGCGGCAGGCGAACCACCGGTGTTTCCATGGGCCAGGGCCAGGATGCCCCCCAGGGCGAGGGCCACGGCCAGCCCTGCAGCCGCCCACAGCAGAGCGGGGCCCCTGGTCCGGTGCGTGGAGGTGCCTTTCTGCGGTGCGGTTTCCTCTTTGGTCGGGGCTGGGGTCATGGGCTGCTTCGGTCCTTCCCGGATGGTGGTTCTGCTGGATTGGTTGGATCTGCCGGCCTATCCTGTTCGGGCGTGAGGGTGCGGTGGACGACGACGGCGATGGAGGTGAGCACGATGGCCCCCAGAATCAGGGCGGCCAGTACCGGTTGGGCGTTCAAAACCGTACTGGCCCCCGCCTGGATGCGGTTGACCGCGGCGCTCAGCGGTGATGCCGCGCCCCGTCCCGCTAACTCACCGGCCCAGTAGTAGGCAAGATAGGACCCGGCAGCCGTCAGCACGATTCCGGACACCATCGGGAGCCACCGTGCTGCGGAGCGGACGTGCCGCAGCACGGCCGTGCCGGCGGTGGCGGCGACTACCGCGGCGGCGGTGACGAACAGGCCCATGCCCAGGGCGTAGGCCAGGTAACTGGCCAGACCGTCCGCCATTCCATGCCCGGCAAAGGCGCCACCGACGGCGGCCAGGAACAGCGGGAGGGAGCAGCTGAGCGAACCGGCTGCGTAGGCCACCCCATACAAGGCCATGGCTGCCACCGATCGTCCCCTTCCGATCCGGGGGGCGGGAAGCCTCAACCGGGGGCCGCGGCCGGCGATGGTGAAAACCCCGGCGACGGCCATGCCCACCCCCACCAGCATCATCAGCCAGGGCAGCGCCCCTGCGACCAGCGCGGCGCCGCCTTGAAGGAGCAGGCCAAGGGAACCGAAAGCTGCCACGAAGCCTGCGCTCATACTGGCTCCGGATCGCAGCGCGCCCGCTATCCTCGCTGCCTTGGGCCCCGACCGGGAGCCGGCAAAGAGGGCCAGGTACGCCGGAAGCATCGGAAATCCACATGGGTTTACCGCGGCTACGAGCCCCAGCGTGAAGGAGTAGAGGATCAGACTGGAGCCCGCGGCGAGCTGGTCCATTTTAGTACCTGCGCTCGTTCCGCAGGCTCAGGGCGTGCAGGTATTCGTTGTAGTTCTCCAGCTCGGGGTCTCCCTCGCGTGCGAGCCGCCGTTCGGAAGCCCGGGTAGCGCGGCCGTCGGATTTTTGCCACTTCAGGACAAGGACGCCCAGCACAAGGAGCGTTGGCAG
>DASYGM010000050.1:0-4778 GCA_035999715.1 Micrococcaceae bacterium
CGGACATCGATGACCTGCAGGGACCGGCCCTCAGCCGCCGCGGCTTCCGCAGCGGCGAGCGCGGTCGGCACGGACGGGCCGTAGGCGATCAGCGTGGCGTCGGTACCCTCGCGGGCGATGACGGCCTTTCCAATCGAACTGGCAGGAGCGGCGCTGACCGCCGCAGCGGAACCGCCGCCGTCGGCCGCCGTTGCCGCATACGGGGCACGCAGGGCGTCCAGATCCACCTGCTCCTTGGAGAAGTACAGCTTCTTCGGCTCCAGGAAAACCACCGGATCCGGGCAGTTGATGGCGTCGCGCAGCATCGTGTACGCGTCCGCCACCGTGGACGGTGCCAGCACGGTCAGGCCCGGAGTGTGCACGTAGTAGGCCTCGGAGGAATCGCAGTGGTGCTCCACTCCGCCGATCCCGCCGGCGTAAGGGATGCGGATGACCATGGGCAGCTTGATCTTGCCCTTGGTCCGGTTGGGCATCTTAGCCACATGGCTGACCACCTGCTCAAAGGCCGGGTAGGCAAAGGCGTCGAATTGCATCTCCACCACCGGCTTCATGCCGTTCATCGCCATGCCGATGGCCATGCCCATGATGCCGGACTCGGCCAGCGGGGTGTCGAAGCAGCGTTCATCGCCGAAATCCCTGGTCAGCCCATCGGTGATCCGGAAGACGCCGCCCAGAGTCCCCACATCCTCACCGAAGACGACGACGGCGGGGTCCGCGGCGAGCGCGTCGGCCATGGCCAGGGTCAGGGCCTTGGCGAAGGTCAGCGTCTGGACGCCCCGGAGCGGCTCGGTTTTCCGTGCCGCCGCGGGCACCTGCTTGGCGGGCTTATCCGAAATCGTGGTCATAGCGTGGCTCCTTCACGGCTGAGTTCCTCGCGTAGCATTTCCGCCTGCTCCCGCAGTTGCGGGGTCGGCTGAGTGTAGACAAAGCGGAACAGATCCTGCGGGTCCACCTCGACCTCGGTGTTCAATCCGTCGCGCAGGACGGTAGCCACGCGCTCGGCCTCCGCGGCAATCCCTTCCTCCACGGCCCCTGTCAACACCCCGGCAGAGG
This sequence comes from Micrococcaceae bacterium, assembly GCA_035999715.1. GTDB lineage: Bacteria > Actinomycetota > Actinomycetes > Actinomycetales > Micrococcaceae > Arthrobacter_M. Next base: position 1,054 of record DASYGM010000050.1, read on the forward strand.
CCAGGTACGCCCTCATCCGCAGCAGCGGGTCCCGCGGCACCCACTGGCGGACCTCATCATCCGAGCGGTACCGGGTGGCGTCGTCGGCATTGGTATGCGACTGCATCCGGTAGGTGTGCGCCTCGACCAGTGACGGGCCGCCGCCGTTGCGCGCCCGGTCCACCGCATGCCCCAGCACGGACAGCAGCGCGGCCAGGTCGTTGCCGTCCACCCGCTCCCCCGGCATCCCGTAGCCGATCGCCTTATGCGCCAGCGAGGGCGCCACGCTCTGGTGGATCAGCGGCACGGAAATCGCGTACTGGTTGTTCTGCACAAAGAAGACCACGGGGACGTGGAAGACGGCGGCAAAGTTCAGCGCTTCGTGGAAGTCGCCTTCGCTGGTGGCGCCGTCGCCGCACAGGGCGACGACGACGGTGTCCTCACCTTTGAGTTTCGCGGCGTGGGCAACCCCGACGGCGTGCAGCAGCTGCGTGGCAAGCGGCGTGGACTGGGTGGCGACGTTGTGCTCATGCGGGTCGTAGCCGCTGTGCCAGGAACCGCGCAGCAGCTCCATCACCTCCACCGGGTGCACGCCGCGGGCCATCACGGCCACCGTGTCCCGGTAGGTGGGGAACAGCCAATCCCGCGATTCCAGGCACAGGGCCGCGGCAACCTGGCACGCCTCCTGGCCGTGCGAGGAGGGATAAACGGCCATCCGGCCCTGGCGCACCAGCGCGGAGGCCTGGTCGTTCACGCGCCGTCCCACCACCAGCTGTTGATAGCCGCGCAGCAGCGCCTCGCCGTCCGGAAGTTGGTACCGCTCCTTGTATCCGGCTTCCGGCGCCAGCGTGCCGTCCGCCTCGATCAGCCGGACCGGCTGTGCGGACGGCAGCATGAAGTCCTCCGGCCGGATGGAGCCCTCGGTGTGCTCGCTCACGGGTGGCACCCCTTCTTTGGTCTGGAAGCCGCGCCGCCATGCAGGACAGGGAAGCAACAGCAAAGATGTTCTGTAGCTTCAGTATGGAATCAGCTCACTATTCGTATCCAGTCCGCCGCATAACTCTGGAAAAGAGCAAACGAATACCCTAAACTGGGAGACGAACAGCAACTGTGAGCTGGATTACCGCAAATTGTGACCAAACCGGCCGAACCGAAGGTGGACAAGCATGCCGGAGCAAAACAACGCAGCGCTGGACGACGTCGACCAGCGCATCATTGCCGAACTCACCCGCGATGGCCGGATGTCCGTAACAGCCGTGGCGGAGAACGTCCACATCTCGCGGGCCCACGCCTACTCGCGCATCGCCCGGCTCACGGCCGAGGGCATCCTGACCAAGTTCACCGTCCTGGTGGACCCCATTAGGGCGGGGCTCAAATCCTCCGCCTATGTCACGCTGAAGGTGCGCCAGCACTCCTGGCGGGAACTGCGTGAGCGGCTGCGGGCCATCCCGGAGGTCCACCACATCGCACTGGTCGGCGGGGACTTTGACGTGATCCTGCTGGTCCGGGCCGTGGACAACGTGGACCTGCGCCGCGTCATCTTCGACCAACTGCAGTCCATGCCGGGGGTACTGGACACCCAGACGTTCCTGGTCTTCGAAGACATGGACGCGCGGTAGAAGGGACCCCTCCTTGCACAGGCGGGGCCGGTATGGTCTTGCCATGGACATCGTGCAGGGGCGCCGGCTGTGAACAGAGCCGGGATCCCGTTCTACATCATCGGCGGTGCCAGCCTGATCATTGGCGGCCTGATCTCGGCCATCAGCGCCGGTGCGCCCAGCTATGCCTCATCCTGGGCCGTTGCCTACATCGTGCTCGTGGCCGGCGTCGCCCAGCTTGTCCTGGGCATCGGGCAGGCGCAGCTGGCATCGGAGCGGCCTTCCGGCGCCGTCGTCGCGGCTGAGGTCATAGCCCTTAACCTGGCCAACGTTGCCGTGCTCCTCGGCACGCTCATCGCGGCGCCTGTGCTGACCTACGTTGGCGCCGGGCTGCTGGTGGTGGCGCTGGCCGTCTTTGTTTGGGCTGCCAGGGGACCACGCAGCCGCAACAGATGGTTGCTGTACGCGTTCCGGATCATGATTGTGGTGCTCGCGGTATCCGCCCCGATCGGCTTGGTGATCGCGCATGCCCGGACAGGGTGAGCGGACGCCGCCCGGTGGCCGTAGCGCCTACTGAGTGGCTGGACCGGCTCAGATCAGACGGTCCGGCCGCCAAAGACCGGCTTGCGCTTTTCCTGGAAGGCCGCGAAGCCCTCGGCGTAGTCTGCGCTGCCGCACAGCTGGGCCTGCGCCTCGTTTTCCTGCTCGACGGCGGCCCAGAGTCCCAGCCGCCGGTCGCGGATGGCAGCCACCAGGTCCTTGCTGGCCAGGAAGGCGCCCGTCGCGCCCTGCGCCACCCGGGCAACGGTTTCGCGGGTCCGTTCCAGCAGTTCCTCGGCGGGCATCGATCGGCTGAACAGCCCGGAGGCCACGGCATCGGCCCCGCTCATCAGTTCGGCGGTGTAGATCAGGTCAAGGGTCCGGTGCATGCCCAGCCGCTCGGCGAAGAGCCAGTGGCCGCCGGAGTCAAGGGTGGCGCCGAGGTTGGCGAAGGGAGAGCCAATCTTGGCCGAATCGGCGACGTAGACAACGTCCGTAGCCACCAGCAGCCCCAGCCCGACCCCCAGGCACGCGCCCTGCGCGGCAGCGAAGGTGGGCGCGGGAAATTCGCTCATCTTCTTTAGCAGCGGTGTGACCAGGCCGCCCAGGTAGGCCAGGGCGTCGTCGTTCTCCGGGGTGACCGCGGAAATGTCCCGGCCGGCGCAGAAGGCGCGGCCCTCCCCGCGCAGCAGCAGGGCCCGCACCGAACCGTCAGCGGCGGCGGCGGCAGCGTCGTCGTACGCCTGGCCCAGTTCCGCCAGCGCCGCCTCGTCCAGGGCGTTGAGCTTGGCCGGGGCGTTGAGGGCAATCTCGGCGACGTTGTTGTCGATGGAGAGCTCGATCATGGGTACTCCTTAGACGTCGTAGTCGACGCTGACGGCGGGGCTGGTGGGATGGGCCTGGCAGGTGAGTACGTAGCCCTTTTCCAGCTCCTCCGGTTCCAGGGCATAGTTCTCGGCCATTTCGACGGTTCCTGAGACCACCTTGGCACGGCAGGTTCCGCACACGCCGCCGGCACAGGCGAACGGCACATCCGGGCGTACGCGCAGGGCGGCGTTGAGGATGGATTCGCGCGCATGCGTGGGGCTGGCAACCTCACCCTGCAGGCCGTCGAGCTTGAAGGTGATCTTGTAGGTTTCATCCGTGGCGCCGGCGGCCGGGACGGCGCGGCCGGCCTGGCCTTCCGGGCTGTCCGGGCGGCCGGTGCTGAACAGCTCGAACCTGATCTTGGCGGGGTCCACACCGCGCTCCGCCAGCGCATCACGGCACAGCTGCACCAGCTCGAATGGCCCGCAGAGGAACCATTCGTCGACGTCCTCCGCGAGGATGGCCGAGCCCAGCAGCGTCTGCAGTTTCTCGGCGTCGATGCGCCCTGTCATCAACGGGGCTATCCGCTGTTCACGGGAAAGCACGTGGTGCAGCGCCAGCCGGGCCGGATACTTGTCCTTCAGGTCCGCCAGCTCTTCGAGGAACATCACGTCGATGGCTGCCTTGTTGGCGTAGACCAGGTCGAACCGGGTGTCCGGATTGGCGGCCAGCAGGGTGCGCACAATGGCGATCACAGGGGTGATGCCGGAGCCTGCGGCGATCGCGACGAAATTCCCCGCC
>DASYGM010000097.1:0-14138 GCA_035999715.1 Micrococcaceae bacterium
CGAGCCCTTGATGGCACCCTGGTCGATCACCACAACACCGTCGCGGCCGGCCACCGAGCCGTGGATCAGCGAGCTCTTGCCCGAACCTGCGACACCCGTGACCACGCACAGCACGCCGAGCGGAACGTCAACGTCCACGTCCTTGAGGTTGTGCGTCGAGGCACCACGCACCTCAAGGGTGCCGGACGGCGTACGCACCGATTCCTTGACCCTGGCCCGGTCGTCAAGGTGGCGACCGGTGATGGTGCCACTCCCCCGCAGCCCTTCCACGCTTCCCTCGAAACAGACGCTGCCGCCCTCGGTCCCTGCTCCGGGGCCGAGGTCGACGACGTGGTCAGCGATGGCGATGGTCTCCGGCTTGTGCTCGACGACGAGCACGGTGTTGCCCTTGTCGCGCAGTTGCAGCAGCAGCTGGTTCATCCGCTCGATGTCATGCGGGTGCAGACCGATCGTCGGCTCGTCAAAGACGTAGGTGATGTCCGTGAGGGAGGACCCCAGGTGCCGGATCATCTTGGTGCGCTGGGCCTCTCCCCCGGACAGCGTGCCCGCCGGCCGGTCCAGCGACAGGTAGCCCAGCCCGATTTCAGCGAACGAGTCGAGCAGGTGCAGCAAGCCCTTCAGGAGCGGTGCGACCGAAGGCTCGTTGAGCTGGCGGATCCACACGGCCAGGTCGCTGATCTGCATCTCGCACAGATCGGCGATGCCCTTGCCCTGGATTTTCGAGGACCTGGCCTCCGGACTGAGCCGTGTGCCGTCGCATTCGGGGCAGACCTGAAACGTGATGGCACGCTCCACAAAGGCCCGGATGTGGGGCTGCATCGCATCGACGTCCTTGGAGAGCATCGATTTCTGGATCTTCGGAATCACGCCTTCGTAGGTGAGGTTGATGCCCTCGACCTTGATCTTTGTCGGTTCCTTGTAGAGCAGGTCGTGCATTTCCTTTTTGGTGAACTTCGCGATCGGTTTGTCCATGTCGAAGCCGGCGCCGCTGAAGATGCGGCCGTACCAGCCGTCCATGCTGTAACCGGGGATCGTTAGAGCACCTTCGCCGAGCGACTTGCTGTTGTCGAAGAGGGCAGTGAGGTCGAAGTCGGAGACCGAGCCCATGCCCTCGCAACGCGGACACATGCCACCTAGATAGACCGCATCATGCACTATATTCTTCTCGACCCTGCCACTCTTTTCGGTGCTCATCACCCCGCTTGCCTTCCGCGTCGGAACGTTGAAGGAGAACGCCGTTGGGGGCCCGACGTGCGGCGATCCCAGCCGGCTGAAGAGGATCCGGAGCATGGCGTTGGCGTCGGTTGCGGTACCGACGGTGGAGCGCGGATTGGCACCCATCCGCTCCTGGTCCACGATGATCGCCGTCGTCAGCCCCTCCAGCAGGTCGACGTCCGGCCGGGCCAGGGTCGGCATGAAGCCCTGCACGAAGGCACTGTAGGTCTCGTTGATCATCCGCTGCGACTCCGCGGCGATCGTAGCGAACACCAGGGAACTCTTGCCCGAGCCCGAGACGCCGGTGAACACCGTCAGCCTGCGCTTCGGGAGCTCGAGATGCACGTCCTTGAGGTTGTTCTCGCGCGCGCCGTGCACGCGGATCAGGTCGTGGCTGTCGGCGACGGGCTGCGCAGGCGGGTGCGTGTCCGTGCTCGTGGCAATGCTCATTGAGTCTTCCTCTGTTGGCCGGTTGTTGTCTACCTTATCCGTGGGGCGGACGGCAGTTACCGGTCCTGCAGGAGCCCGAGGACGTTGCCATCGGGATCGGTGAAGGTGGCCACCAGACGGCCGCCTCCGACGTCGTGCGCCGGTTCCTTCACTGTGGCACCCGCGGCGGTGACCTCGGCCAGTTTCGCCTCGATGTCCGGCACGTGCCAGTAGGCCACCGGTGAGGTCATGGCCTGCGGGCCGCCGCCCGGCACCAGCCCGATGTGCTGGCCGTTGACGTCGTAGCCTACGTAGTACGGCGCGTCCGCCTGTGGCGGTGTGCCGAGCAGGGCGGTGTACACGGCCTTGGCGGCAGCTAGGTCGGAAACCGGATGCAGGACGGTCTTGATTCCCTGGGTGGAAGAGTCTGTCATGGTAGCTCCTGGATGCTGGGGGTCATGGACCCGGCAGCTAGTCGAGCCATTAGGACATTGCTGTCCCTGCCAGACAGTCTAGGTGCGCCTCCGGGCCCGCGCTTCTCGATTCCTGCTCGGTCTGGTCAGCGGCAGGCAGGGGGTAGGTTCGCCCGGCCATCGACCCGGTCCAGAGCGGATGCTCAGGCAGCAAGACAGCACTGCGAGGCGGTACTGAATTCAGGCGTGGCTCCCCTGAGCCGCCCCGGTCATCCGCTCCAGCCAGCCGCCGACGACGGAGAGCGCCTGTTCCTCACTGCTGGCGTAGGTGATCTGCGGCTCGTCCCTGAGGTTCTGGGTGGAGGAGATCCGCATCCGCAGCGGTGCGTCGTGCTCAGGTTCGGACCAAAACCGGATCAGCAGGACGGCGCCTGCGTCCATGGGCACAGCGCTTTCCGCTTCCTGCGCGGTGGCGGGCACGGCATCCTGGCCCTTGACTAGTTCAATTCCTGACACGGCGTCGGCACAGACGCTCAGGACGGTGTCCCCGAGTTCGTCCAGGAAATGAAAGTAGCCGTCAACCTCACGGTAGGCAGCTGCGACGAGTGTTTCTTCGCTTGAATCAACCTTTTCGATCATGAACCTGGGCATCACGTGGTCCTTTGGAGGGGTAATTACACATTGACCATGAAGTAATAGAAGCGTGACAAAACTGTAAAGTCAAGGGTTAGCCTACACTTTTTCACTGGACGGCCGCAGGGCATAGATTAGGGGCAGGCGAACCGGAAGGTGCAAGCATGGCAGAGATTCAAGAACCTGTCCCCGGCGAGGACCGACTCGGCGTGGGCAACCGGCACCACGGCGGCCAACATCAACATGGCCCTGGCCTTTCCCACGATGCCGGTGCAGACGGCTTCTCCCGCGAATTCTACGACCGGCGCTACGGATCGCAGGCCGCAATCTGGAGCGGCAAGCCCAATCCGCAGTTGGTGACAGAGATCGGCACCCTCTCCCCTGGCGCCGCTTTAGACGTGGGCTGCGGCGAAGGCGCCGATGCGATCTGGCTCGCCGGCCAGGGGTGGCGGGTCACAGCGGTGGACTTTTCCGCGGTGGCTCTGCAGCGGGCTGCACAGCGCGCGGCGGATAACGGTCCGGCGATCAGCCAGCGTATTGAATGGCTGCACCGGGATCTCTCCGCCTGGAGTCCCACGGAGGGCGCTTTTGACCTGGTCTCAGCTCAGTTCCTCCAACTCCCCCGAGCCCAGCGCGGACCGATTTATAGTGCTCTGGCGCAGGCCGTGGCGCCCGGGGGCACGCTGCTGATAGTGGGCCATGACCTTTCTGACCAGGAGCAGTCGGTCCGCCGGCCGCCGGACAGCCGGCTGTACTTCACCGCCGAGGAACTGGTGGAAGGCCTGCCGGATCCGGATGACTGGAAGATCCTCACCAGCACAAGCCGGCCCCGCCAGGCCCAGTCCGCCGACGGACAACCGGCGCCGGTCCACGATGTGGTGCTGCGGGCGTGCAAAAATTCCGGGCAACAGGTCGCTGACATCCAGTCCGAGCTGCCGCCGTCGTAAGGAACAACGACGACGACGTCCGCGGCCTTATCTGAAGGCCTCCACCAAAGCGCCGGTGAAGGCCTTCAGATCGTCCGGCTTCCGGCTGGTCACCAGCGTCCAGCCCTGCTCAGTGCAGGTGAATACCTCTTCATCGACCCACGTTCCACCGGCATTGCGGATATCCGTCTGCAGGCTGGGCCAGCTGGTCAGGGTCTTGCCCGGAAGGACAGCTGCCTCGACCAGTGACCAGGGGCCGTGGCAGATGGCCGCGACGGGCTTCTTCGCCGCAACGAAGTCCTTAACGAAGTCGATGGCCGGCGGATTAATCCGCAGCTTGTCCGGGTTGGTGGTTCCGCCGGGCAGCACCAATCCGGCGTAGTCTGCCACCGCGGAGTCCCCCACGACGCCGTCGATCGGGAATTTGTCCCCGCGCTCCACGTCATGGTGGAAGGCCTGGGCCTGGCCCGGCTCGGTGGACAGCAGTTCCGGGATGCCGCCGGCATCCAGCACCCCCTGCCACGGCGTGGTTAGCTCAACCTGTTCCACTCCGCTGGGAGCAATCAGGAACGCAATCCGCTTACCCGCTAGTTCATTGGGCATGTCTACCTCTATTCGACTCCGCAAGGACGGTGCTGCGCAGGTCACGAGGCCGCGCAAGCCGTTTGCTCGACATTTCCACGCTAGCCGCGCCAGCCCCTCGGATCAACTCGATAGCTACTCCCCCGCGGCCCCGCGTGGTGGCAGGGTGGAGCCGGCTTCGGCATGATGCCCCCGCTTCTGATTAAGTAGTGGTTATGGATCTTCAGGGACAACAGCCGGTGCTGGTCATCATGGGAGTCTCCGGCTCGGGCAAATCAACCGTGGCGGGTATTCTTGCCGGCCAGCTGGGCTGGGACCTGGAAGAGGGCGACGATCTCCATCCGCCGGAAAACGTTGCCAAAATGGCTGCCGGCCATCCGCTCACGGATGAGGACCGGTGGCCGTGGCTGGACACGATTGCCTCCTGGATCATCGAGCACACGATGGGGGGCATCCCGGGCATCATCACCTGTTCGGCGCTGAAGAAGATCTACCGGGACCGGCTGCGGGAGAAGAACGTGGTGTTTGTCTTCCTCTCCGGATCCAAGGAGCAGATCGGCCGGCGGCTGACCACCCGGATGGACCACTTCATGCCACCGTCGTTGCTGGATTCCCAGATCGCCACCCTGGAACCGCCGACGCCGGAGGAAAACAGCATCGTGATCGACGTCGGCCGGACACCAGCCGAGGAAGCCGCCGAGGTGGTCAGCCGGCTGGGGCTGGCACCAGCACCCGGAACGACGGCCCTCGGACACCCACAGCCGGGAGGCTCCTCCGTACCGCCCCGGGACTGACGGAAAGCGTCGGCGCACCTGTCCTATCGTCGTCGTGCCGTGCCGCCAGGGCAAGCCTGCGCATCTAGAGGCCGTCGCCGGCCACCCACGGCTCAATGATCCCGTTGTTCCAGGGCAGGAAGACAAAGCCGCTGCAGCTGTCCTGGAGGGCGCCTTGGAGTTCCATCATGGTGGTGATCTCCTCCAGCGCGGCCTCCAGGTCGTTAACCTCCACCGTGAACCGGGCCGTGCACCGGGCCATGCCGGCGTCAAACTCCGTGCCCCGGCCAGCGGCAGCAGCCTCCGCGGCAACGGCCGGCGTGTCCTCCAGCGTGACCCGGAAGCGCATCCCGGCAACGGAAATCAGCAGTTCGGAACCCTGACGGTCAGCGCCGAGATCATGGTCCGGCAGCGCCGCGGCCGCCGCGTCCAGATCCGCAGCCCCGCGGGCAAAGTAGACGTAGAAGTTTGTGGCCGTCATGGTCAAATGCTACGCCCGTGCCCGCATCACGGGCCGAGCCGCGTTGCCCCATAGCGGCCTGCCCACAGCCGGCCACAGTGCGCCACAGCGGCCCGCGATGGACCGTGGCGGGCTGCAACCTAGACTGGCTGCATGGACTTCAGCAGTGCCCAGGTGCAGGAAATGGTCGCGGCGGTGCTTGAAAGCGAGCAGCTACCCCCTATTGTCCAGGCCGGACACCCCGTGCTACGCAGCCCGGCACAGCCCCTGGATGGTCAACTGTCCGCCGCGGAGCTCGCCGCGCTTACCGAGCTGATGCGCCGCGTCATGCACGCCGCTCCCGGCGTCGGACTGGCCGCCCCGCAGATCGGCATCCCCCTCCAGTTGGCCGTGCTGGAGGATCTTCACCAGGTGGACGCAGACGTGGCGGCGGTCCGCCAGCGCGCTCCCCTCCCCTTCCTGGCCATCATCAATCCCCGGTATGAACCCTTGGCGGATGCGACCGGTTTCTTTTACGAAGGCTGCCTGTCAATCTCCGGCTGGCAGGCCGTCGTCGAACGTCCGTTGCAGGTAAGCCTGGACTACTACGACCAAAGCGGAGTTGCCCGCAGCGCTGAGTTCAGCGGCTGGTCGGCCAGGATCGTCCAGCATGAGACGGACCATCTGGCCGGAACCCTGTACATCGATAAGGCCCTGACACGGTCGCTGGCCTGCGACTATGAGTACGGCAAGCGCTGGGCGCAGCCTGGCATCGATGTGGCACAGACGGGCCTGGGTTTCCAGACGGGCTTGGGTTTCCACGCTGGCCGGTCAGGCGCCCGCCGTGGCCATTGACAACGACATCTACAACCGGCTCGGCGATTCCTGGTGGGAGGAAGGCAATCCGCTGAGCCTGCTGCACGGCAGCTGCACAGCCGGCCGGATGGCCTATTTCCGCAGCGTACTCCAGGAAAACGGCCCCGGCTGCGCCGGGATGACGGCGCTGGACATAGGCTGCGGCTGCGGCTTCCTGTCCGAGGAATTTGCCCGGCTTGGCTGGGAGGTCACAGGACTCGACCCCTCCGAGGTTGCCCTGGCCGCGGCCCGCAGGCACGCGGCTGCTGGAGGACTGGACATCCGCTACCTTGCCGGCCGCGGCGAACAACTGCCTTTTCCGGATGCGGGGTTCGACCTGGTCTACTGCTGCGACGTGTTGGAGCACGTTGCGGATCTGCAGGCCGTGATCGCGGAAACGGCCCGCGTTCTCAAACCCGGGGGCCTCTACCTCTTTGACACCATTAACAGGACCGCCGCGAGCAGAATCCTGGCCATTTGGCTGTTGCAGGAGTGGCCACTGACCCGGCTGGCCAATACCCCACTGCACGACTGGGCCATGTTCATCAGGCCGGACGAACTCTCAGGCGCCCTGCGGTCCAACTCCCTGGCACCCGCGGACATCACCGGTCTGGCGCCACGGGCCGGGAAGCTATCCATGCTCAGGAACCTCCTGGCCGCACGGCGCGGCCGGATCAGCTTCGGCGAGCTCAGCCGCCGGCTGGACTTTGGCCAGGTGAAGTCGACAGCCGTCTCCTACATGGGCTTTGCCGTCAAGAGTGGCGGTCCGAGGCGGGACTGACCGTCGGGCCGAGCCGCGTTACTCCTCTGGCGCGGGATTGGCAGACGTCGGCAGGTACCTGGCCCACCAGGCCAGAATGTGCTCGAACCGCTGCTTGCGGTGGTGCGGGGTGCCCGAGCGCGAGAGCTCGTGGTTCTCCCCCGGAAACAGCAGCAGCTCCGTCTCGACGCCGCGCAGTTTCAGCGCGGTGTAGTAGCGGTGCGCCTGTTCTACCGGGCAACGCAGGTCATCCTCGGAATGGATGACCAGGGCGGGCGTGCGCACCTGGTCCACCTGGGCCATCGGGCTCTGTGCCCGTACCGCGTCAGGATCCGTTCCGGTGTATTCCGGGGAGAAGAACCAGCCGATGTCTGACGAGCCCACGAACGAGTCAGGGTCCAGGTAGCCCCGTTCCACAATAGCTGCGGCGAACCGGTGGTCCTGGGAGATGGCCCAGGCGGTGAGGTAGCCACCGTAGGATCCGCCCATGATTCCGAGCCGGTCCTTATCTAGCTCGGGATGGCTGGCCAGGGCGCCGTCGACGAAGGCCAGCACATCGGCCAGGTCCACCGTTCCCATCGCCTCTTTGATGGCCCGGCCGTGCTCGTAGCCGTACCCTGCCGCTCCGCGCGGATTGCACATCAGCACCGCGTAGCCGGCTTCGGCATAGATCTGCGCCTCGTCGAACAAGCCCCAGCCGTACTGGGCGAACGGGCCGCCGTGGATGTTCAGCAGCACCGGGTGCGGGCCATCGCCCTCCGGCAGCAGCAGCCAGCCGTGCACGGGATAGCCGTCCGGGGCCTCGAAGGTGACCTCCTGCGGCTCAATCACCCCGGCCTCGGTGCGCAGCGCCGCGGAGAAGTCCGTCAGAGGCCGCAGCACATCGCCGTCGAGCACGGCCACGTCTCCTGCGCTGTGCGGATCTGTGAAGCTCACCACGACGGCGGCGCCCGCGGCGGCTGCGCCGGTCACCAGCCGGGGGCCCTCGGAGAGTACGCTCACCTGGCCGGCGGCTCCCACCTTGAGCAGCCGCTGCCTGCCGCGGCTGCGCTCAAGTGCCAGCACGGCATCCGGGCCGACGGTCACCAGCCGGTCGCCGTTTTCGGTGAAGTCCAGGGTTTTGTCGTCAGTGAGCCGTTGGACCTGTGACAGGTCGGACAGCGGGGCGGCGTAGACTCCGGTGTTGCTGCCAACGAAGTCGCGCCGGCCGGGACCCATGTCCGATGCAAGGAAAAAGAGCCACTTGCCGTCGGCGGACACGGTTCCGGCGGAGGCGTCCAAAGCAGACCCCTCGCCGAGGTTTGTCAGCCTGGTGGGTTCGCCTCCGTCGGTGCCAACCGAGTAGATATCCGTGACGAGGTCTGCGTCGGCGCCAGGGTGCAGGCTGGCGCTGAACAGGATACGGGCACCGTCGGGCGTGAAGCGGAGCGAGGAATGGTCAGCGTTGCCGTGGGTCAGCTGCCGGGCCGGCGGAACCGCGGAGAAGGCGTCGGTGGTGCCCTTCTTCGCCCGGCCCACCGGTGCGACGGCGGGCTCGGCGTCCACCGCTGGTACGTCGAGCAGGAAGATCTGCTGGCGCTTGTCCCCCGTGTAGCCCAGCCCGTTCATCCGGAACTTGTAATCCGTGATCAGCCGGGCGTCTTCCGCACCGGCTCCCACACCGTCCGTCGTGCCGTAACGCCCCTCCGCCGGCACCCGGGAAGTGAAGGCCAGCTGCCTGGAATCCGGTGACCAGTCGAAGTCGGAGACACCCAGTTTCTGCTCCGTCACGGCCTGCGGTTCCCCTCCGGACGCCTCAACAATGTACAGCTGCGGCCGCCCCTCCGCCGCCGCGCGGAGGAACGCCAGCAGCCGCCCGTCCGGGGAAAACCGCGGGGAGGCATCGCGGAAACCGCGGGTCATCCTCCGGGCCGGTCGGCCGTCGAGCGGGACCTCCCAGAGCTGGCCGACGTAGCTGTCGCCGTCGAAATCCGGCCGGGTGAGGGACGCCACGGCCCGTGAACCGTCCGGGTGAACGGCGGGCGCGGAAACGGACTTGAGCAGCGGAAGGTGTTGGATTTTCACAGTGTGAGCCTAATACAGTGTGAGCCCAATTCAGCGCGATCCCACTTCAGCGCGAGCCCAAGCCCCGTTGAGGTGGCAGTTGGCGCCCATGTTCTCGAAAACATGGGCGCCAAGTGGCACCTCAACGGGTGGGAGGGGCAGCAGCGGCATGCGGGGGCAGCTGCGGCGGCATGCGCCGTGAGGCCAATACGGCTCCATCAGCCTCACTCCGGTCACGACAGCCCGGCCATAGGATGGTCACCATGTACCCCTCCGCCGTGCAGGCCCTGCTGTGTCCCGTGTGTGCAGACTCGTTCGACGTGCCCGCCGCCGGCGCCGCTGCCCTTGCCTGCCGTTCCGGGCACAGTTTCGACATCGCCAAGCAGGGCTACGTCAACCTGCTCACCGGGGCCGGGACCCACTTTACCGCCGACACTGCACACATGGTGGAGGCCCGCGCGGGGTTCCTGGCCGCCGGGCACTACCGGCCCCTTGCCGAGGCCCTGGCCAGCGTCGTTGCCGGACAATTGTCCGACGCGCAACGCCGCCCGCCAGCCGGTGCCGGCGGTCCACGGGCTACAGACGTGCTGGTGGACGCGGGAACCGGCACCGGTTACTACCTGGAACAGATCCACCGGCGAGCGGCTGTGGCCTCGGTGGGCGTGGACATCTCCAAATACGCACTCCGGCGGGCCGCCCGGACCAACCCTCAGACGGTGAACCTGGCCTGGGACGTGTGGCAGCCCCTGCCGCTGGCGGCAGGCTCCGCCGTTGCCGTCGTCGTCGTCTTCGCCCCGCGCAATGCGGCCGAGTTTGCCCGCATACTCCAACCGGAAGGATTCCTGGCCGTGGTCACCCCGCTGCCGGGCCACCTGGCCGAAATCGCGGAGGCGGCCGGCCTGCTGGCCCAGCAGGAGCACAAACTTGAGGCGCTGGAGGGCTCGCTGGAGCAGTTCTTCCGGCTCAGCTCATCGCAGCAGTTGGAGTACAGGCTGGAGCTGGGCCGCGAGGACGTGGTCCGGGCGGCGATGATGGGCCCGTCCGGCCACCACCTGGATCCTGCAGTACTGCGCAACAGTGTCGCCGCGCTACCCGAAACCAGCATGGTAAGCGCGCGGTTCCAGATCAGCGTGTTCCACAAGTTGGCCTGACGACTGACGGCGCCTCGGCCTTTGCCGGGGAAGGCTGAGCCGTTTGGCTGCCGGCGGACGCGCCAGGGGTCCGGCTGTGCAGGTCGACCCGCAGCCACCCCAGCGTCAGATGGGTGAGCGGTCCGATGCCGACCGCGAAGACCAGGGTGCCGATGCCGACCACCCCGCCGAGCAGGAACCCGATCACGACGACCATCAGCTCAATGCCGGTGCGGATCATCCAGACCGGGCGGCCTGTGACCCTGACAATGCCTGTCATCAGTCCGTCCCGTGGGCCCGGGCCCAAGCCCGCACCGATGTACAGCGCCGAGGCCAGTGCCAGCAGGAGCAGTCCGGCCGTGAACAACGCGGCCTGGCCAAGGAGGGTGCTGCCCTGCGGGATGATTGAAAGCCCAAGATCCGCGAAGACCCCGATCAGCACGGCATTGGCCACCGTTCCGAAGCCTGGCCACTGGCGCAGCGGGATCCACAGTAGCAGCACCGTCGCGCTGATGATGATGGTGCACAAACCAAAGCTCAACGCCGTCGTCCGTGCCACGCCCTGGCCAAAAACATCCCAGGGCGAAGCGCCGAGGTTGCCGCGGATCATCAGCGCTATGGCCATGCCGTAGGCCAGCAGGCCTGCAAACAGCCGGACAAGCCGGGCCGGTAGGTTGCGCGTTGTCAGGAAGGTCATCGATTCGAACCGATCAGGTACTGGTGGGTGGAAAGGCTAATGCTGCCACTATTCCCGGTATTGGCCTTATCGATAAGAGCCAACCGCGCTAAAGTGGCTCTATGACTCCCCTTGTTTCCGCCCGCCGGCTGTCCCGCGACCTGGGCGAATGGCGGAGTTCGGGCCCGTCCTACCGTGCGCTCGCCGACCGGATCCGCGTGCTGCTGCTGGACGGGCGGCTGGGCAGTGGAGCGCGGCTGCCGGCCGAGCGCGAACTGAGCCAGGCCCTGGACGTCAGCCGGACCACCGTCGCGGCAGCGTACGCCCAGCTGCGCGACGACGGCTACCTGGTGAGCGTGCGGGGATCGGGCAGCACCATTGCCCTGCCCGGCGGGCAGCGTGGCACCCAACCCTGGGGCGCGGACCTGCCACTTGATTTCACCAAAGCCACATCCCCTGCCTACCCCGGCCTGGCCGCCGCCTACCAGCAGGCCGCCGAGGAGGTCCCGCGTTACCTGGGCCACCACGGCTTCGACATGACAGGCTTGCCGGAGCTGCGCGAGGCCATCGCCCAGGGTTACCGGGAGCGCGGGCTGGCCACCACACCGGACCAGATCATGGTCACCATGGGCGCGCAGCACGCCCTGAGCCTGCTGACCCAGACCCTGTATTCCCCCGGTGAACGGATCCTGGTGGAGCAGCCTACGTATCCGCACGCCCTGGACACCTTTGCCGCCGCGGGGGCCCGCATGCTGCCGGTGCCGGTCACCGCCGAGGACGGCTGGAACATGGCCGAGGCGCAGTTGCTGATCCGCCGGGCCGCGCCCAGCCTGGGCTACCTGATGCCCGACTTCCACAACCCGACGGGGATGAGCATGACTCCGGCGGACAGGGAACGGCTGGCTCTGCTGGCGCAGCGGGAAGGCACCACCCTGGTCGCGGACGAGACCACGGCGCTGCTGGACATCGACCGCGGCGACCTGCCCCCGCTGGCGTCGTACTCCTCATCGGTGGTGACCCTGGGCTCCTTGGGGAAGCTGGTGTGGGGCGGCCTGCGGATCGGCTGGATCCGCGGTCCGCGCGAGCTGCTGGCCCGGCTGCTGCGCAACCGGCCGGCGATGGATCTGGGCACGCCGCTGTTCGAGCAGCTGGTGGCCGCCATCTTGCTGCGCGAGACTGGGCTGCTGGTGGCCAACCGCAGCCGGGAACTGCGCGCCGGCCGGGACCACCTGGTCCGCCGGCTCGGCGAGGAGCTGCCCGAATGGTCGCTGCATGTCCCGGACGGGGGCATGACGCTGTGGATCAACACCGAAACAACGTCAACGTCGGCCCTGGCGCTGGCGGCCCGTGCCGAGGGGCTGGCGATTGTCCCGGGTCCGCGGTTCGGCCTCGACGGCGTCTTCGAACGGTTCCTGCGGCTGCCGTTCAGTTATGGCCCCGAGGAGCTGGACGAGGCGGTGGGCATCCTCGCCCGGGCGGCCCGCCGGGCAGGTGGAACCGAGCTGCGGGTGCCCCTCCAATCGGTGATCTGAGCCCCGGGCATGTATACCCCGTTCTAATCGTTGTATGCAGTAGGCTGACATTTACGGTTGATTACCTAGGGGGCTGCGATGTTTGCTTGGTTGGTCGAGAACGGCTGGGCGCTCTGGCTGCTGGTCTTTTTGGTCCTGGCGGTCATCGAAATGCTCACCCTTGATCTTTTTTTCATCATGATGTCCATCGGCGCCCTGGCCTCCATGGCCTCCTACTTCGCCGGTGCCGCGCTGTGGCTGCAGATCGTGATCTTCTGCGTCGTCGCCCTGGCGATGATCGTCTTCGTCCGGCCGATTGCGCTGAACCACCTTCGTAAGGGTCCCGCGGAACAGCGCACCAACGTGGACCGGCTGATCGGACACCCCGCCGTCGTCGTCGAGCCGGTCTCCGCCAGCACCGGCCTGGTCAAGATCGGCGGCGACACCTGGACCGCGCGGACCCGGACCGGGACCGCCCTGGCGACCGGGCAGGCCGTGCGGGTCACGGCCATCGAGGGGGCCACGGCGATCGTCACCGAGTCCAACAATGCGCAGGCTTCCGGGTTCCAGGCCGCCGCCGGCCAGTAACTCCCCGTGCCGGCCGGGACCTGCACCGTACGGAAGAGGCGGGCCGATCCGCCGGGCAGCGGCAACGTCCCGCGGCGTCACCAGTTTCCAGGTTTTGAATCAAACAGAAGAGGGGAAACATGCCTAACAACGCAGGGGGCGTGGCACTAACCATAGTGCTGCTGGTCCTCATCATCTTTGTGGTGATAGTCCTCGTGCGGGCGGTGCGCATCATCCCGCAGGCCCGCGCCGGCGTCGTGGAGCGGCTGGGCAAGTACGCTCGCACGCTCAACCCCGGCCTGACCATCCTGATCCCGTTCGTTGACCGGCTGCTGCCCCTGCTGGACCTGCGCGAACAGGTGGTGTCCTTCCCGCCACAGCCGGTGATCACCGAGGACAACCTGGTGGTTTCCATTGACACGGTGGTCTACTTCCAGGTCACGGATCCGCGGGCAGCCACTTACGAGATCGCCAACTACATCCAGGCGGTGGAACAGCTGACGACGACGACGCTGCGTAACGTCGTCGGCGGCCTGAATCTGGAGGAAGCCCTCACCAGCCGCGACCAGATCAACGGCCAACTGCGAGGCGTGCTGGACGAGGCCACCGGCCGCTGGGGGATCCGCGTCAGCCGGGTGGAGCTGAAGGCCATTGACCCGCCACTGTCCATCCAGGACTCGATGGAAAAGCAGATGCGCGCCGAGCGGGACCGCCGTGCCGCGATCCTCACCGCCGAAGGTACCAAGCAGTCAGCGATCCTCACGGCCGAGGGTGAGCGGCAATCCGCGATCCTGAAGGCCGAGGGTGACGCCAAGGCCGCCATCCTGCGGGCGGACGGCGAATCCCAGGCCATCCAGAAGGTCTTCGACGCCATCCACAAGGGCAATCCGACACAGAAACTGCTGGCCTACCAGTACCTGCAGACGCTGCCCAAGCTGGCCAACGGCTCGGCCAACAAGCTGTGGATCATCCCCAGCGAGGTCGGCGAGGCGCTCAAGGGCATCGGCAGCGCCCTGGGCGCTGCGCTGCCGGAGGGCACGCTGGGCCACGGATCCGACGGCGGCGATGGCGGGCAGGCCGACGGCGTGGCCGGTCCGGTGCCGGCAGCCTCAGCTGCCGCGAAGGCCGGGGCCGGCGTGGCCGGGTCTGCCAGCGCCGCCAGCAACGGCGCCGGACAGGGCGCCGG
>DASYGM010000128.1:0-35762 GCA_035999715.1 Micrococcaceae bacterium
GCGGCCACACTTTGGTCAGGTCGAAGGGGTTGAACCGGTAGGTCTTGGCCTCCTCGTACGGCATGATCTGCACGTGCAGGTCCCAGGACGGGAAGTTTCCGGCGTCGATATTCTCGTACAGGTCGCGGATGTAGTAGTCCGAGTCGGACCCGGCCAGCCGCTCGGCGTCGTCGTTGCTCATCGCATTGACGCCCTGGTTGGAGCGGAAGTGGTACTTCACCCAGAACCGCTCACCGGCGGCATTGATCCACTGGTAGGTGTGCGAGCCGTAACCCTGCATTTCGCGCCAGGAGGCGGGCAGGCCGCGGTCGCTCATCACCCAGGTGACCTGGTGGGCCGACTCGGGGGAGAGCGTCCAGAAGTCCCACTGCATGTCCGCGTCGCGCAGGTTGGAGGCCGGCAGGCGCTTCTGTGAATGGATGAAGTCCGGGAACTTGATGCCGTCGCGGATGAAGAAGACCGGGGTGTTGTTGCCCACCAGATCGTAGTTGCCCTCGGTGGTGTAGAACTTGGTGGCGAAGCCGCGGGGGTCGCGCCAGGTGTCCGGGGAGCCCAGCTCGCCGGCCACGGAGGAGAAACGGGTCAGCGTCTCGGTCTCCACGCCGGGCTGGAACAGTGCGGCCTTGGTGTAGGCGGAAACATCCTCGGTGGTCTTGAAGACCCCGAACGCGCCGCCGCCCTTGGCGTGCACAATGCGCTCCGGGACGCGCTCGCGGTTGAACTGGGCCAGCTTCTCCACCAAATAGTGGTCGGTCAGCACGATGGCGCCGTCGGCACCGACGGACTGCGCATGCGCGTCCGAGGTGACGGGCGCGCCGGACTGGGTTGTGGAATGGGTCATGTCTCTCCTTGGGTGGTGTATCTGTTGGTTTGGTTCGGGAGGGAGGTTTGGGGGCGACGGCGTTGCTACCGCCGGCTGGGTGGTGCCGGCGGTCCCGCCGCCGCGGCGGCGCAGTCCGCGCAGATGCCCTGATAGAGCACATCGGCGATCCGGATGGTCATGGTGCTGCTGCTGGGCGTCAGGCACGGGGCGTGCCCGACGGCGCAGTCCACATCCTCGATCCGGCCGCAGCTGGTACAGACGGCGTGGTGGTGGTTGTCGCCAATCCGCGTTTCGTACCGCGCCGGCGAATTGGGCGGTTCGATCCGGCGCAGCATGCCCAGCTCGGTCAGGTCGCTGAGCACCACATAAACGGACTGCAGGGTCAGCTGCGGCAGCTCCCTGCGTGCGGCTTCGGTGACGGCTTCCGCGGTGGCATGCGGGGAATGCTCGACGGCGGCCAGCACGGCCAGGCGCTGCTTGGTCACCCGCCGCTCGTGCGAGTGCAGCTGCTGCGTCCATGCTTCCCCGGAGCTGCCCTGCGTCGTCGTCATGTCCCTAGTCAAACATTTATTCTGAGCAATTCGCAATAAGGGGATCCTAAGACGGTGCAGGAACGGTTAGGCTAAACCGGTGCAAAAACTCCTGGCCGACATCACGCCCCTTCGGGAGAGCCCGGATTACCGGCGCCTGTGGTCCGGCCTGGCGTTGTCCTCGATCGGGACCCAGCTCACCGTCGTCGCGGTAAGCCTGGAGGTATACAGCCTCACCCAGTCCACGCTGGCTGTCGGAATCCTGGGAATCTTTGCGCTGGTGCCGCTGGTCATTGCGGGCCTCTACGGCGGTTCGATCGTGGACGCGCATGACCGCCGGACGGTGGCGCTGCTGTCCTCCGCGGTCCTCTGGCTGGTGACCATCTGCATTGCGCTGCAGGCGTGGCTGGGCCTGCACCAGGTGCTGGTGCTGTACTTCCTGGTCGCCATCCAGTCCGCGGCCTCCGGCATCAACCAGCCCGCACGCAGCGCCATTATTCCGCGCCTGGTCCGCCCCGAACTGCTGCCGGCTGCCAACGCGCTGAGCATGATCGTGTTCGGTCTGGGCACCACGGTGGGGCCGCTGCTGGCCGGGGTGCTGGTGGCCAGCGTCGGGTACGGCTGGACCTACACGGTGGACGTACTGACCTTCACCGCCTCCCTCTGGGCCCTGTTCAAGCTCCCCTCTCTGCCACCCGAGGGGGACGTGCACCGGGCAGGATTGCGCTCGGTGCTGGAGGGGCTGAAATTCCTGGGCAGCCGGCACAACGTACGGATGACGTTCCTGGTGGACCTGTGTGCAATGGTCTTCGCCATGCCGCGCGCGCTGCTCCCAGCCATCGGCGCGGTCTGGCTGGGCGGTGGTGCGGCCACTGCGGGCCTGCTGCTGGCCGCCATCGCGGCCGGATCCCTGTTGGCCGCCCTCTTCTCCGGGCCGCTGGGCATGGTCCGCCGGCAGGGGCTGGCCGTCGTCTGGAGCATCACGGTCTGGGGCGCCTCCATCTCCGGCATGGGCGCCATGATCCTGGCGGGAGGCAGGCATGGCGGAGACGGTACCTCGCCGTGGATCATCGGCGCCGTCTTCTGCCTGGTGGTTTCCGGCATTGCCGATTCGGTCAGCAGCGTCTTCCGCTCCACCATCCTGCAGTCCGCGACACCGGACAACATGCGCGGACGGCTGCAGGGTGTCTTCATCGTGGTGGTCGCCGGCGGACCGCGCCTGGGCGACCTGTTCGCCGGTGGAACCGGCCAGCTGCTGGGCGAGGCGATGGCGGCCATCGTCGGCGGCATCCTGTGTATCCTGGCTGTCTGGCTGATGGCGCGGCTCCAGCCCACCTTCATCCGCTACGATGCCCGCCACCTGGTGCCCTGACGCCCTGCTGAGATGCTCAGCCCGAGGTTGCCTGGGCTAGCCCGAGGATGCCCGGACCGGCCCGAGGTTGCCGGAGCAGCCCGAGGTTGCCTGGGTCAACCTGACCGCCTTCGACAACTGCCCAGGTTTTGCGGCGACACGCCGACCAAAGCGGGGACACGCCGTCGTACGCTGCCCACCGAGGCAAAAGCTGGGCAGTTCTGGCCGGCTGGACCGCGGGGAACACCAAAAGGCGGCGGTTCGTTCCCATATTGGCCACCCGGGCCGCAGAAGGAGTCATAAAGTGCACAGGCATTACAACGGGCTGAAGACCGCAGCCCTCTTCGGCGTGCTGTGGGCCGTGCTGCTGGGGATCGGCGCCATCCTGGGCGCCGGGATGCGCAGCGCGGCTCCGATCTGGATTTTCGCCCTGATCGGCATCGGCACCACCGCATACGGTTACTGGAACAGCGACAAGATCGCCATCCGGTCCATGCAGGCCTACCCGGTCACAGAGGCGCAGGCCCCCGCCATCTACCGGATCGTGCGGGAACTGTCCGTCCGGGCCAACCAGCCGATGCCGCGGATCTACATCTCACCCACCGAGGCGCCCAATGCCTTCGCGACCGGCCGCAACCCGCAGAACGCGGCGGTCTGCTGCACCCAGGGCATCCTGCGGATTCTGGACGAGCGGGAACTGCGCGGAGTGCTGGGGCACGAACTGATGCACGTCTACAACCGGGACATTCTGACCTCCTCGGTGGCGGCGGCCGTGGCCGGTGTGATCACCTCGGTGGCCCAGGTCATGCTGTTCTTCGGCAGCGGGGACCGCCGCAACGCCAATCCACTCGCCATGATCGCGATGGCACTGCTGGCACCGCTGGCGGCCTCCGTGATCCAGATGGCGATCAGCCGGACACGCGAATACGACGCCGACGAAGACGGCTCGCGGCTGACCGACGACCCGCTGGCGCTGGCCTCGGCGTTGCGCAAGCTGGAACTGGGGGTGCAGCGCGCACCGCTGCCGCAGGACCAGCAACTGGTCAACACCAGCCACCTGATGATCGCCAACCCGTTCCGCGGAGCCGGAGTCAGCAAGCTGTTCTCCACGCATCCGCCGATGGCGGACCGGATCGCGCGGCTGGAGAAGATGGCCGGCCGGCCGCTGGGCTGACGCCCGCCGTCGGCCGCGTCCCGGCCGGCGCGGAACAGCGAGGACAATGAGACTATGCGACTGATACTGATCCGCCATGGACAGACGCCTTCCAACGTGCTCAACCTGCTGGACACATCGGTGCCCGGCCCGGAGCTGACCGAGCTGGGGCGGCGGCAGGCGCAGGCTGTTCCGGCAGCCCTGGCCGCGTCCCTTCCGGACGAGTCCATTGCGGCGCTCTATGCCTCCACGCAGACGCGCGCCCAGCAGACCGCCGCCCCGCTGGCAGCGGCGCTGGGCCTGGAACTGCAGGTCCGTGAGGGGATCCGCGAGATCGCCGCGGGGGAGCTGGAAATGAAGGGTGATCCGCCCTCTGTCATTGCCTACCTGAGCACGGCCCGCAGCTGGCTGCAAGGCCGGTTGGACGTGCGGATGCCTGGTGGTGACACCGGGACCGAGGTGCTGGCGCGTTTTGACCAGGTGGTCCGGGAGGCCCAGGAGAATTCCGACGACGGGACGGTCGCCATGGTCAGCCATGGTGCCATGATCCGGACCTGGGCCGGCTGTAGGGCCCGGAACATCGATCCGCTGCGCCCGGAGCGGTACGAGCTGAGCAATACCGGAGTCGTGGTGCTGGAGGGATCCATGGAGTCCGGGCGGCCGGGGCTGGACCATGGCCGCAGCTGGAAGATCCTGGACTGGATAAGCCGGGCTGCCGGCGCTGGCCTGGCCGACCCGGAATCGGACGGACCCACGGCAGAACTGGACGATGTAGAACTGGACGATGTCGACACGGATGGGCCGACGGCGGAAGTGGAAGGGCCACTGTCGGGGCCGGAAGCGGGCTACCGTGCCGGGAACTAGACCGGGAACGAGGCCGGGCACGGTAGCCGGGCCCACCACCGGACCGGTACCCAGGACGGCGCCCCGGTTTGCTGCCGGTAACAGCCTGCCCCGGCTCCGGCTGAAGAAAATCAGCTGGGCCTGGCTGGCGTTCGTGACCACGTGCTTTGCACTGCTGGCCGTCGGCGCGCCGCTGAACGTCAACCTGTACAGGATGGCGCTGCCCTTCGCGCTGGGGATGGCGATCCTGCATACCGCCTCGCTGGCCCTGACGGCGCGCCGCCCGCTGGCCGGGGCACTGGTCTCGCTGGTACCGTTGGCCGTCATGCCGCTGGTCTCCGCGCCGACAGTCGCCGCGCCACTGCCCTTCAGCGTGGTGGCCATGGTCACCGAGGTGTTGGTGATCTGCATGGCCGGCCTGCGCAGCCGCTGGATGCTGCCGGCCATTACCTGGCTGCTGAGCGTCGGCATCGGGGTCGCGGTCAATTACCGCGGGATGCCAGAGGTGGTTCCAGAGGGTGCAGCCGCTAACGTGGTGGTCTACGCGTCGGTCTCCGGCGGACTGATGATCGCCGCGGTCATCGCCCGTCAATGGCAGAACATCCGTGAACAGCTGCTGGCGGAAAAGACGGTGAGCTCGGAAGAGCAGTCCATGCGCCGGCTGGCGGAGGAACGGGCACGGATTGCGCGGGAACTGCACGACGTCGTCGCCCATGGCATGTCGATCGTGGTGGTGCAGGCCACCACTGCGGAGTACCGGCATCCGGGCCTGAGCGCCGAGCTGAGGGAGGAGTTCGACGAGATAGCCGCGAATTCCCGCCGCGCCATGACGGAGATGCGCAGCATGCTCGGGGCGCTGCGGAACGACGACGGCGGCCGCAGCCTAGCGCCGCAGCCTGGGCTGGCCGACATTTCCCGGCTGATGGCTGCAGCACAAACGGCGGGCATCGGTGTTGAGGGTCCGACGGTGGACGCCTTGGACACGACGGGCATCAGCGAGGTTATTGGACTGACTGCCTATCGGATCACCCAGGAGGCGCTGAGTAACGTGATCCGGCATGCACCCGGTGCCATCGCTACCGTGTCGCTGCGCCGGCGGGGTGTCAACCTGGAACTTGAAGTGGAAAACGGGCCCTCCGGCATCGGAGCCGTGCTGGCGCAGCTGGACCGCAACCACAACGGACAGGGCATTATCGGCATGCGCGAGCGGGCGAACATTGTGGGCGGTTCGCTGGTCTGCGTACCGCTGGCCGGTGGCGGTTTCTCTGTTTCCGCGTCGCTGCCGCTGATGGATGCGGGAGCGCGCTGATGGCCATCCGGGTCCTGGTGGCCGACGACCAGGCCATGGTCCGTGCCGGATTTGCGGCACTGCTGGATGCCCAGCCGGACATCGACGTCGTCGGCCAGGCCCGGGACGGGGCCGAAGCCGTGGAGATGACCGGCAGGCTTCGGCCGGACGTGGTGCTGATGGATGTCCGCATGCCCGTGATGGACGGGCTGCAGGCGGCAGGGCAGATACTGGCCGCGCAGAGCGTCCCGGAGCAAGGCCAGCAGGGGCCGCACGTGCTGATGCTGACCACGTTCGACCTGGATGATTACGTCTACGACGCCCTCCGGCTCGGGGCGAGCGGCTTCCTGCTCAAGGACGCGCTGGCCCACGAACTGGTCTCCGCCGTGCGGATCGTCGCGGCCGGGGACGCCCTGCTGGCACCCTCGGTCACCAAACGGGTGATTGAACAGTTCGCCCGGGGACGCCCGCGGCCGGCCTCCTGCTCCCGCCGCCTGGAGGGACTCACCGAGCGCGAACGTGAGGTGCTGGTGCTGGTGGCCCGCGGGCTGTCCAACCAGGAGATCGCGGCGGAGCTCTTCATCGCGGAGCAGACCGTGAAGACGCACGTGAGTAAGATCCTGGCCAAGCTAGGGCTGCGGGACCGGGTCCAGGCCGTGGTGCTGGCGTACGACAGCGGTCTGGTGGAACCCGCCGGATAGCTGATGGCTGCCAGCCGCCGGCTGCCACGGCCGGCGGCCACCGTCGCACGCTAGCCGCTCGCCGTCAGCTGGTTTCCTGGCCTGCAGGCTCCTGGTTCGCCTGGGAGATCTTGAACATGGTCCCGGTCGGATCCGCCAGCGTTGCCATCCGGCCGAACGGTGTGTCCTCGGCCGGCTGGACGAGTTGGCCACCCAATGAGAGCGCCTTTTCGATCGTGGCGTCGGCGTTCTCAACCCCGAAGTACACCTGCCAGTTGGCGGGGACACCTTCGGGCAGGAAGGAGGACGAATCCATGATCCCCGCCAGCGCGTCGTCGCCGGAGCCCAAAGTCGTGTAGCGGAATTCCGGGGTGTCGCTCATGACTTCCGTCTGCCAGCCAAAGACGTCCTGGTAGAACTTCACGGTCGCGTCGTAGTCCCGCGTGTGCAGTTCGTGCCAGGCCGGAGCCCCGGGCTCGGAGTGGATCTGGAAGCCGGTGTGGCCACCGAACTGCCACACGCCGACGGCTGCCCCGCCGGCGTCGCCAAGCATGGCCATGTAGCCCTGCTCGGGCACCTCCATCGGGGACATGAAGACCTGGCCGCCGTTCGCCGTCGTCGACTCCTCCACCGCATTGATGTCCGCAACGCGAAGGTAGGTGGTCCAGACATCCGGGTAGCCGGACTGGCCGTCGTTCTTCATGATGCCGGCTACCGGCTGGCCATTCTTGAAGGCCATGATGTAGCCGCCGTACTTTTCCTGGTCCCCGGTCTCATAGGTCCAGCCGAAGAGCTGGTTGTAGAAGTCCTTGGCCTTGTCCGGGTCGGAGGTCATCAGGTCAATCCAGCACGGCGAGCCAACGGGCATTTCAGGCTTGGGCATCAGGAGCTCCTGTCGTGGGTGGGAATTGATGCTCGGATATTGAGACAAGTCAGACTCTATTCCGGCCCACCGACAGCATCAATAGCGCCGGCCAGGGTTCAGCGGAAGTTCACGAACTGCAGGTCCGCGTCGTCAAAGTTCTTCAGCAGCGCCATGGTGGTCTGCAGGTCGTCACGGCTCTTGGAGCTCACCCGCAGTTCGTCGCCCTGGATCTGCGACTTGACACCCTTGGGCCCCTCGTCCCGGATCAGCTTGTTGATCTTCTTGGCGATGTCCTGCTCGATGCCTTCCTTGATGGAGGCTTCCAGCCGGAACTCCTTGCCGGAGGCATACGGCTCGCCCGCATCCAGCGACTTCAGTGAAATACCGCGCTTGATCAGCTTGCTCTCGAAGACGTCCAGGACAGCCTTCACGCGCTCCTCGGAGTTGGCCTTCATCAGGATCTTTTCGCCGCTGAAGTCGATCTCCGCCCCGATGCCCTTGAAGTCGTACCGCTGGGCCACTTCCTTCTGCGCCTGGTTCAGGGCATTGGCGACCTCCTGCTTGTCCACCTTGCTCACGACGTCGAACGTTGATTCGCTGGCCATGGGAGTGCTCCTTCTTCGCTGTTGATCGCTGCGGACCGGACCGGCCCCTACTGGAGTCCATCTTAACGACTTTGCTGCCACCAGGACCGGGCCGGGGGGCGGCCCTGCGCTCACAGTTCGCTCCAAGCGGATGCGAAGCGGGAGCACAATCCGCTGCGGGAGAGTTGAACAAGTACAGGAGCACGCTATTCGAGGAGATGAGCATGACCACTGCGAAACCGCGCCAGTACGTTGTCAGGAACGCCAAGGTTACCGCCGGCACCATGATGGCCGCGGCAACCTTGGCCGCTGTCACGGCCTTTTCATCCTCCCCGACCGCCCCGCCGACGACGGCGTCATCCAGTTCCGCTTCCCAGGCAC
The DNA here is from genome assembly GCA_035999715.1 of Micrococcaceae bacterium. GTDB lineage: Bacteria > Actinomycetota > Actinomycetes > Actinomycetales > Micrococcaceae > Arthrobacter_M. The sequence continues at coordinate 8,499 of DASYGM010000128.1, forward strand.
CTGCCCGCATCCAGGGAGTGCACGCGGATATGGAGCGGGCAGTGGCCCTGCGCCAGGTCACCCCGGAACAGGCCCAGCGGTTTGAACAGCAGTTGATCCGGCGGATCCAGGCGGACGCCTAGGTCCTGGTCCACGGCGGCCTCCGATTCGATTCTTGGCCCAATCCCTTGTATTGTTTTACTGCTCCCACTTGCTGGGAACGACCGCCGGTTCCGGGCTCGGAATTGGTGGGCCGCGGCAGATTACCCGAGCGGCCAAAGGGGGCTGACTGTAAATCAGCTGGCACTGCCTACGGGGGTTCGAATCCCTCATCTGCCACCGCAGCGAACGCGGTTGTTTCGAGGAAAGCACCTCCGGCTTCGGCCGGAGGTGCTTTCGTCGTATCGGGTCGTACCGGGTCTCTCCGGGGCTAGGCAGGGTCCCCAAAGGCCTCCAACTCGTAGCCGTCCAGGCTGTGGATCAGTTGCCGGCCCAACCCGTCGTCCAGCTGGATCCACAGCGTGCTGCAGTCCTCGGTGATTGCATCGAGGGTGCCAACCACCCTGGTTCCGTGGACATCGACCAGGGTCAGACGTTGCCTCGGCCTCAGGCGTGGCCATGGGGTACCGATGGGCAGCAGTTCCGGGCTGGCATTGTTCTCTTTGTTCCTGGTGCGCTTGGCCACAGCATTCCCCTTACGAACGACGTCCCTTTCAACCCTGTATTCTGGTTTACCCGCATGAACGCCCGGTAAACCGGCGGTAACCGGGAGTTCCCACCGAATCTGCATGCGGGTGGCAGGCGGAGGCGCCGTCGTCGGCGCCCAGGGCCGCCAGGATGGGCGCCGCCGAGGCCGCCGCCCAGGCCTGCGGGAAGCAGGACATGGGATAGGGTACGGGCCTGGGCGCCTCCTCGCGGGCGTACCCGCCGAAGAGCTCCGGCAGCCGGTAGCCAAAGGCCTCCGCAGCATCGAGCAGGGCCAGCGCAAGGTGCGCCGCCGCCGTCGTATGTCCGTCCTTGGCCAGCCCCGCAATAGCGATCGCGGTGTCGTGGGTCCAGACCGAGCCGCAGTGGTAGCTCAGCGGCCAGTAACCGGCATTGTTACGGGAGAGGGTTCGCAGGCCGAACCCGGTAAACATTTCCGGCTGCAGCAGACGCTGCGCCACGGTGGCACTTTCTCCCGCATTGAGAAGGCCGGTTCCCAGCAGGTGCCCCATGTTGCTGGCGACGCTGGCCACCGGGACCTTGTGCGCGTCCAGGGCGATGGCCGGGAAAAGTCCGGCCTCGTCCTCGCACCAGAATTTGTCGCGGAATCGCCGTGCCAGCTGCGAGGCCCAGGCACGCCATTCGGAGCCCCGCCGTCCGAAAGCAGTAAGCAGTGCGGCGCCGCCCATGGCCGCCTCGTATGCATAGGCCTGCACCTCGCATAAGGCGATAGGCCCGCTGGCCAGGCGTCCATCGGGCCAGCGCACGGCATCCGCCGAGTCCTTCCAGCCCTGGTTGGCCAGGCCCTTGCCCGTCGGGTCGATGTACTCCAGGAAGCCGTCGCCATCGGAATCGCCATGGTGCACCATCCAGTCCAGCGCCCGCTCGCAGGCGTCCAGCAGCGGTTCCACCTGCTCATCGGGCATCCCTGCCTGCCAGGCGTCGTGCAGCAGGCAGACCCACAGCGGGGTGGCGTCGACGGTGCCGTAATACAGCGGCGGCAGATGCAGGTCGGTGCCCTGGTTTTCGCTCGGGATGCTGAAGCTAGCGCGGCGCAGTTCGTGTGGAATCTTGCCGGGCTCCTCCGCCGTTTCCGGGTCCACCTTGCTTCCTTGGAAGGCCGCCAGTGTACGCAGGGTTCCGGCCGCGAGCGAGGGATCGGCGTGCAGCAGCAGCCGCGCCGCCCAGATCGAATCGCGCCCGAACAGGGTGAAATACCAGGGTGCCCCGGCGGCGAGGAAACCGTCCGGCGGTCCGTCGGGGGTGGTGAGGCGCAGGCCGGCCAGGTCCGAGGCTGCCTGTGCGGCCAGCCGGGCCAGCCGCGGATCGGCGTATGTACTGGGGCTGGCAAGGTCAGGACTGTGCCAGCTGGCTGGAGGCGCCACCGGTGCCAGCGGGTCGGATCCGGTGAGCCGCCAGCCGACCTCGGCGCTGCCGTGGGCGGCTAGCTCCAGGGTCCAGACGACGACGGCGGCCTGCTGGCCGGCCTGGCTGGTGGCGGTGCCGTCTTCCGGTGTCAGGACTGTGCTCACTACGGGCGGGCCGTCGGACCCGCCGCCCTGCCCGCCGTCGTCGGACCCGCCGCCCTGCCCGCCGCCCCAAGTCAGGACGCCACCCTCGAGCCGCACCGGAGCCGGCCCCACCATTCCGCCGCTGCGGACGGCATCCATGCCGGCCAGGTCAGAGGCAAATCGCAGGCTCAGTTCGACGGTCGAGGCGGCGTCGCTGCGCGAATCGATGCGGATCCGCTCCCGGATACCGCCAGGGGTGACTAGCAGCGAGCGCTGGAGCTGGTAGACCGAGGCGCCGCCGGCAGGGCCGGAGCTGCGGTGGAGGAAGCGGGCGGTGGCACACTGGCCTCCATGCGCGGGCAGCGAATAGGCCTCCACTGCTTCCGGTTCCATGCCGTCAATGCACAGGATCGCCTGCGACAGCACACGGGTGTCGCCCAAGTAGGCGCCCTGTGCGCCCTCGGGCCGCAGCTGGCCGTCCGGCCCCAACCACAGCTGATAGGGCGCTGCCACCGCTGGGGAGAGCTTGTGGAGGAAGGGTTGCCGCGACTCTCTGGGGGCGTCTTGGATGACCATGGTCCATTCCATCACGTTGCCTTACGTTTGACACTTAGGTACCCTAACTTTTAGGCTTTCTAACTATGAACACTTCAGCGCCCGCGGCACCGATCGAGGAGCTGATGGCCCTGGCAGCCCGCTACAGGGAAAGCCTGAGGCATGCCGTCTACCTGATCCGCTCCCTGGATGCGGAGGGTGATCTGACTACCGCCCAGGTGAGCACGCTGAACATGGTGGCCGACGCTCCGGCCCGGGTGAGCGATATTGCCCGCAACGGTGGCGTGAAGGTGCCCAGCGCCACTGAGCAGATCATCCGGCTGGAAGCGGCGGGGCTCGTATCCCGGGGGCAGGACCACCGGGACGCCCGCGTTGTGCTGGTCAGCCTCACGCCCGCCGGGCGGGAAGCCGTGGACAAGGCCAATAAGCGCCGGAACGCGTTGCTGGCGGCCCCGCTTGCCGGGCTGACGGAGGCGGACCGTGAGACCATCGAACGGGCCATCCCGGCCATGGAAAAACTCAACCGCTCGCTGGGCAGCCAGCCTGGCGATGCCGTAGACAGCAGGAGCGGTCCAGCGGCGCCGAAGTAGGAAAAAGAGGCGCTGGAGCCGCAAAAAACCGGTGTCCCGGGAGGCTCGCCCACCCAAGAGACCGAACAAAACAGACAGACCCAGACAGACAGACCGAACCTAAGAGGAGGGCCCGTGGCGGCCAACATGGCAGAAACCGCTGCCGAGGAAATCGAAGAAACGCTGCACGCGGAAAAGGCGTCCATGCTCAAACAGCCCAAGGCTGTCTGGGCAACGGCGCTGGCCGCGGTCTTTGCGTTCATGGGCATCGGCCTGGTGGATCCCATCCTGCCCGCCATCGCCGTGAACCTGCAGGCCAGCCCCAGCCAGGTTTCACTGCTGTTCACCAGCTACTTCCTGATCACGGCAGTGGCGATGCTGATCAGCGGGTTCGTTTCCTCGCGGATCGGGGGCAAGAAGACGCTGATGATCGGGCTGGCCTTGATTGTGGTCTTCGCCTCCCTGTCCGGCACCTCCGGCAACGTGGCAACCCTGGTGGGCTTCCGCGCCGGCTGGGGGCTGGGGAACGCGCTCTTCGTGGCCACCGCGCTCGCGGTCATGGTGGGCGTGGCCAGCGGCGGGGCCGCCACCGCCGTCATCCTCTACGAGGCGGCCCTGGGCCTGGGGCTGTCGCTGGGCCCGCTGCTCGGTGCCGTGCTGGGCGGCTGGCAGTGGCGGGCGCCGTTCTTCGGCACCGCGACCCTGATGGCGGCGGCCTTCATCGCGCTGCTGGTTCTGCTGCCCAAGACCCCTGCCCCTGCCAAGAAGACGCGGCTGCGCGACCCGCTGGTGGCGCTGGGCCACGCCGGGCTGCGGACCACCTCGGCCAGTGCACTGTTCTACAACTACGGCTTCTTCACGATCCTGGCTTTCACGCCCTTCATCCTGCATATGAACGCTTACGGGATCGGCATGGTCTTCTTCGGCTGGGGCGTTGCGGTTGCCCTGTTCTCCGTTTTCGTGGCGCCTGTGCTGCAGCGACGGTTCGGGGTGACGCGGACCCTCACGGCCACCCTCCTGGGACTCATGCTGGTGCTGATCGGGCTGGGGATTGCCGCCGGGAACTCCATCCCCGCGGTGGTGGTCCTGGTGATTGTGGCCGGCGCGCTGCTGGGCATCAATAACACGCTGTACACGGAACTGGCGATGGGTGTTTCGGACTCACCGCGTCCGGTGGCCAGCGCTGGGTACAACTTCGTGCGCTGGATGGGCGGCGCGCTGGCACCCTTCGCCGCCACCAAGATCGCCGAGCATATGGGCGTCCAGTTGCCGTTCTATGCGGCTGCCCTGGCGCTGCTGGTGAGCGTTGGCATCGTGCTGGGCGGCCGGAAGTACCTGTCCTCGCACGCTCCGCACGGGGTATAGGAGTTCCGGTCAACAACTGAGGAATTGATCCGGCAGCGATGGCGGGTTTGGCGCAAGCAAGCCCGCCATCGCTGCCGGACCGATTTTGCCGTCAGGGAACGCGCTGAACGAAAATGCGGCACTCGCTAGTGCGGCAGGCAACGCCGTCCCGTACGGTGGAAGTATGGCTACAGTTGAAATCACCACTGAAAATTTCGGTCCGACCATCGAGGGCAATGACATTGTCCTGGTGGATTTTTGGGCGTCCTGGTGCCAGCCGTGCATGCGCTTCGGGCCCACCTATGAGTCCGCCTCACAGAAGCACGACGACGTCGTCTTCGCCAAGGTGGACACGGAAGCCGAGCAGCAGCTTGCTGCCGAAGCCAACATCACCTCCATCCCGACGCTGATGGCATTCCGCGAGAAGGTGCTGGTCTTTGCCCAGCCCGGAGCCCTGAACGGGTCCCAGCTTGAGGAGGTCATCACGGCCGTCAAGGGCCTGGACATGGAGGAGGTGCATGCCCATGTTGCCAAGCAGCAGGCGGCCGCCACCGATGGACCGGACTCCATTCCGGGCGAATAGCGCCAAAGCCCCGAGCGAATCGAACTAATTCCCGGCGCGTAGCTTCCCGACGGGCTGGCCGGCTTGTCCTGGGACGGCCGGCGCGCCAGCCGGAGCGCCCGGCCGGAGCGCCCGGTCGGCGTTCGGGACGGGGCCTAGAACCGGGTCAGGACCGTCGGCTTGGCCAGCAGCGCGCTGAGGGACTCATTGAGATCCTGCACCGCGCTGCCTTTGCTGTGCTTGTCCAGGTCCGCCTCCGACGCCCACTTCTCGGTGAGGACAATCCGGTCCTCCGCGGCCTCGGTGATCTCGTAGCGGAGGCAGCCGGGCTCAGCCACCACCTGCTCGATGGCGATCTCCAGCGCCAGCTTGACGCGGAAGGACTCGCCGGGGTTGGGGGTGAAGGTGGCGGTCAGGTCAACGATGCCGTCTGTGGTGGTCTCACTCATCTTCACAGCCTAAAGGAAACGGCAGGCTCAATGCCGCCGGTGGTCCTGGATCGTCATCCGGGCGCCGAACATCGGCTTGCGGAAACCGCTCAGCCCCAGCATCCGCACGACGCGCTGGCGGTGCCCGCGCCAGGGCTCCAGCAGTTCCAGCATGCCGTCGTCGTCGACCGGTTTGCCGATCAGTGCCCAGCCGACGAAGGCCGCCAGATGATAATCCCCGACGGCGACGGCGTCCGGGTCACCGTGGGTGCGCTGGGTGACTTCGGCCGCAGTCCAGCGGCCTATCCCCGAAATGGTCTGCAGCTTGCCCGCGGCGTCGACGGCGCTCAGCCCGGCCAGCCGTTCCAGCGCGGCGGCGGACCGGAGGGCGCGCATGATCGTGGCCGAGCGCTGCGGGCCGACCCCTGCTTTGTGCCACTCCCAGGAAGGGATCCGCGCCCATTCAGCACCGGTAGGAGGAACGGTCAGCCCGACGGGCACCGGTCCACCGGGATGGGTTCCCGGCGCGGGTTGCCCGAACCTGCGCAGCAGATACCGGTAGCCGCGTTTGGCCTCGATGGTGGTCACCTTCTGCTCCAGCACCGCCGGGATGATGGCGTCGATCATCCGCCCGGTGGCCGGAAGGCGCAGCGACCGGTGCCGGCGCCGGGTTTCGGTGACCAGCCGGGGGAGTGTGGCCTGGAAGTCCGGCTCGTCGAAACCGGACCAGTCATCATCGCGCCCCAGCAGGGCAGGCACGCCCCTGAGTGCGAGGGTTGCGCCGGGGCCCCAGGCCCGGGCGTGCACCGTACTTCCCAAAGCTGAAGGGTTCCCGCCTGCCAGAGCGGCTGAGCCGTACCCGGTGGCAGGCCGGGAGGGCCAAGCGAAGTCTGGCGAGCCGCCGTCGTCGGAGATCCGCAGCAGCAGCGTGGCCGGACCACCGGGGGTATTAAAGGCAAGCCACGCGCGGTCAGCGGCCAGCCGGACGGTCGGATCCATGGCACCGCGCGGAATGATTCCCAACGTTGCCGGCAGGCTGAAAGGTCCCTGCAGCTCCAAGACGACCTCGGCCGGACTGGGCTCAAGGGCGGGCAAGGTCATGCCTCCATGCTCCCACGCCGGCAGACTCACCGGGATACCCCGCCTGGCTCTGTACGCGGCCGGTAGGGTGATTCCACCAGGCCTGGCCGGCAGGAGGCCATTGGGTGTGGATGGCAGAGGAAGGGCTCGGCTGTGGATCAACAACTGCATTTCATTACCGTCGCAACGCCGGATCTCGATGCGGCCAGGGCCTTCTACCGGGAGGGCCTGGGCTGGACGCCAATGCTGGACGTTCCCGGCGAGATCATCTTTTTCCAGGTTGCACCCGGCCTGTTGCTCGGCCTGTTCGATGACACGAAATTTGCCCAGGACCGGGGGGTCCCCGGCCCAACAGGCGGCGTCAGCGGCCTTACGCTCTCGCATAACGTCGCCAGCCCAGCGGAGGTGGATGCAACGGTGGATCGGCTGGTGAAGGCCGGAGCTTCCCTGACCAAAACTCCGCAGGAAAGCGCCTTTGGCGGCATATACCATGGGCACGTCAAGGACCCCAACGGGGTTGTCTGGGAAATCGGCTTTAATCCAGGCTGGCGGATTGACGAGGACGGAACGGTGTCGCTCGGGTAAGGCGCTTTCTCCGCCTCGGCGGACGGTCGCCGTCGTCGGACGTTGAGGGACGCAGCGGTAGGACGATGCACCACAAAGGCCCGTTTCCGGCCAAAACCGGCCCAAAGTCCTTCACCCCCATCCGCCTGCCCGCGAAGGTAGGCCCCCGCAGCCGCCGTCTTTGGCCCGCGCAGCACCCTGCAGATAGTTTGTAGGTATGAAGTACGCCAATTCCGTCCTGGACCTGATCGGCAACACGCCCCTGGTTAAGCTGAACAACATCACCGAGGGCATTGCCGCGACCGTGCTGGTGAAACTCGAGTCGATGAACCCGGGCGGCTCGGCCAAGGACCGGATTGCCGTCAAGATGCTGGACGAGGCGGCCAAGGCGGGTCTGATAAAGCCCGGCGGCACGGTGGTGGAGCCCACCTCCGGCAACACCGGTGTGGCGATGGCCATGGTGGCGCAGCAGCGCGGCTACAACTGCGTCTTCGTAGTTCCGGACAAGGTGGGCGAGGACAAGCGTGCCGTGCTGGAGGCATACGGCGCGGAGGTAGTGGTCACCCCGACGGCGGTGGCTGCGGACAGCCCGCAGTCCTACTACGGTGTCTCGGACCGGCTGGTGAAGGAGATTCCGGGCGCCTACAAGCCGGACCAGTTCTCCAATCCGAACGGCCCGCTGAGCCACTTCGAAACCACCGGCCCGGAAATCTGGCGGGACACGGACGGAAAGGTGACACACTTTGTGGCCGGCGTGGGCACCGGCGGCACCATCTCCGGCACCGGCCGCTACCTGCGCGAGGTCTCCGCGGACCGGCCGGCGGAGGAGGGCGGCGAGGTCCGGGTGATTGGCGTAGACCCGGAGGGTTCGGTCTACTCCGGCGGTACCGGCCGGCCGTATCTTGTGGAGGGCGTGGGGGAGGACATCTGGCCGGCGTCCTACGACCCGGCCGTGCCGCACGAAATCATCGCGGTCAGCGACGCGGAGAGCTTCGCGATGACCCGCAGGCTGGCCCGCGAGGAAGGCCTGCTGGTGGGAGGCTCCAGCGGCATGGCCGTGGTGGCCGCGCTTCAGGCAGCCAGGCAGCTCACGGAACGGGACGTCGTCGTCGTGCTGCTGCCGGACAGCGGACGCGGCTACATCGCCAAAATCTTCAACGACAAGTGGATGCAGTCCTACGGCTTCCTCAAGGCCACGGACGAGCCCGCCATCGGCGAAGTGCTGCGCGCCAAGAACGGCCAGCTACCGGACCTGGTGCACATCCACCCGAACGAGACCGTGCGGGACGTCATCAACCTGATGCAGGAATACGGCGTCTCGCAGATTCCGGTGCTGACCCAGGAGCCACCCGTGGTGATGGGCGAGGTGATCGGCGCGGTGGACGAGCGGACGCTGACGGGCAAGCTGTTCCGGGGCGAGGCCAAGCTGACGGACAAAATCACCGACCACATGCAGCCGCCGCTGCCCATCATCGGCTCGCTGGAACCGATTTCCGCCGCGCGGCACAAGCTGCAGGATGTGGACGCGCTGATGGTCACGTTCGTCGGTGCGCCGGTGGGCGTGCTGACGCGGCACGACCTGCTGAACTACCTCAACGACTGAGCGCCGGCGGCGGAGCTAGACCGCCGGCAGAAAAAGGAGCGCCAGATGAGCCAGGGATTCAATACACGGGCCGTGCACGCGGGCCAGGAGCCGGACGCGACGACGGGAGCGGTGGTCCGGCCGCTGTACCAGACCTCCACGTTTGCACAGGACGGCATCGGCAAGTTGCGCAGCGGCTATGAGTACGGCCGCGGCACCAATCCGACGCGGGACTCGCTGCAGGAGCAGTTGGCCGCGCTGGAGGGCGGCGCGCATGGGTTCAGTTTCGCCTCCGGGCTGGCCGCCGAGGATGCGCTGATCCGCGCGCTGCTGGCACCCGGGGACCACATCGTGATGGGCAATGACGTCTACGGCGGGACCTACCGGCTGATCAACCGGGTACTCTCCGCCTGGGGAATCAGCAACGCCGCGGTGGATATGGCGGATTACGACGCCGTTGCTGCCGCGGTGTCCGCGGGCGGCTCCGGCGGCAAAACGCGGATTGTGTGGGTGGAAACGCCGTCCAACCCGATGATGAAGATCACCGACATCACCGCCGTGGCCAAGATTGCCCGCGACGCCGGGGCGCTGCTGGTGGTGGATAACACCTTCGCGTCGCCCTACCTGCAGAACCCGCTCGCGCTGGGGGCGGACGTCGTGGTGCATTCCACCACCAAGTACATCGGCGGGCATTCCGATGCCAGCGGCGGGGCGATCGTGCTCAACGACGACGCCATGGCGGAGAAGATTGGTTTCGTGCAGTTCGCCGTCGGCGCCGTGTCCGCCCCGATGGAGGCCTGGCTGACCACCCGCGGCCTGAAGACGCTGGGCGTGCGGATGGACCGGCATTCGGAGAACGCGCAGCAAATTGCCGAATGGCTGCAGGGCCGGCCGGAGGTGGAGCGGGTGCTCTACCCGGGGCTGCCCGACCACCCCGGGCACCAGCTTGCGGCGCGGCAGATGAAGAGCTTCGGCGGCATGATCTCCGTGCAGTTCAAGGGATCGGGGGCGATCAGCGGCGAGGCGGCGGCGCGCAAGGTGGCCGAATCCACCCGGGTCTTCACGCTGGCCGAGTCGCTGGGCGGCATCGAATCGCTGATGAACTACCCCTCCGAGATGACGCACGCATCGGTAAAGGGAACCGAGCTTGCGGTGCCGGAGAACCTGATCCGGCTCTCCGTGGGCATCGAGGACGTGGAGGACCTGGTCGCTGACCTGGACCAGGCGCTCAACCAGCTCTGACAACTCAGGAAGCCGCCGTCCACCCTTCCGTTGAGGTGACAGAAGATGCCGGTGTTTCTGAAAACTTGGGCATCTTCTGTCACCTCAACGGAGGGATAGCTTTCTTCAGGAGAGTCAGCTAGGGTCGCTCCATGCCTTTACGATCGGACTGGTCCCAGCGGACCTGCAGCATCGCCCGCGGCCTGGACGTCCTGGGCGACCCTTGGAGTCTCATGGTGCTGCGCGAAGTTTTCCTCGGCAACTCCCGTTTCGAGGCGATGAAACAGCAGCTCGGCGCCGCGGACAACGTGCTGAGCAAGCGGCTGGGCTGGCTGGTGGACGGAGGCCTGTTGACCCAACGCCCTTACGACGACGGCGGCCGGTCACGCCTGGAATACGTCCTCACCGTCAAGGGGGAGGACGCCATGCCGGTGCTGAATGCCGTCATTCTGTGGTCGGAGAAGCATATGGAGGCTCCCGGCGATGAGTCGCACATGAGGGTGATCCACCATAGCTGCGGGCTGCCAGCCTCCTCTGCAGATGTCTGCACCCATTGCGGCGAAAAGCTGACCGCCGCAACCACCAGCTGGCACAGCCCGGCCCGCTCCGCCCGGCCGATCGCCTTGGCCACCGCACCAGCCACCCCCGCGCCGGCCATCCCCGCGCCGGCCACCCCCGCGCCAGCCAGCAGCGCGCCTGCCGGCCCCAACGATCCGCACGGGCCGGCACCCAGGGAGCCGCGCCAATGAGTAATCAACAACGGAGCACCAGGCCTTCCAGCGGGCGCCGACACCGGATCCACCCGGCGTGGACGGTGGCTGCGGTCGCGTTCCTGGCCCTCGTCGGGGCAGCGGGCTTCCGGGCGGCCCCCGGCGTACTGATGGTGCCGCTGCAGCAGGAATTCGGCTGGTCGACCACGGTCCTTTCGCTGGCGGTGAGTATCAACCTGGTGCTGTTCGGCCTGACCGCACCCTTCGCCGCGGCGCTGATGGAACGGTTCGGCATCCGGGCGGTGACCGCAACGGCCCTGCTGCTGATCGGCGCCGGCAGCGCGCTGACGGTTTTTGTGAACCAGTCATGGCAGATCCTGCTGACCTGGGGCCTGCTGATCGGGCTCGGGACAGGTTCCATGGCACTGGTCTTCGCCGCAACAGTGGCGGACAAGTGGTTTGCCAAACGCCGCGGCCTGGTCATCGGCGTGCTGACGGCCGGCAGCGCGGCAGGGCAGTTGGTCTTCCTGCCGCTGATTGCGCTGCTGGCCCAGAGTCCGGGCTGGCGGCAGGCTTCGCTGCTGATCGCGGCCGGTGCGCTGGCCGTGATCCCGCTGGTACTGCGCTGGCTGAAGAATTCCCCGGCGGATGCCGGCGTCCTGGCGTACGGGGCTGAAGCGGAGGAGCCGACGACGGCGTCCTCGGCTTCGGTGCCTGGGCCCGCAGCCGGGGAAGCGGGGGCCATTCCGCGGGCAGCCGATCCGTCAGGTAACGCGGCGGTGCGCGCGCTGCAGGTGCTCAGGCGCGCGGCCCGGGTGCGCACCTTCTGGGCCCTGGTTGCCGGCTTTGCGATCTGCGGTGCCACCACCAACGGCCTGATCGGCACGCACTTCATCCCCTCTGCCCACGACCACGGGATGCCGGAGACGACCGCCGCCGGCCTGCTCGCCGTCGTCGGCATTTTCGACATCGCCGGCACCATCGCCTCCGGCTGGCTCACGGACCGTTATAACCCCAAGGTGTTGCTGGCCATCTATTACCAGTTCCGCGGAATCGGACTGCTGGTTCTGCCGGTCCTGTTAACCTCCACGGTCCAGCCGAGCATCATCGTCTTCGTGGTGATCTACGGCCTGGATTGGGTGGCGACAGTTCCTCCCACCGCTGCCATCTGCCGGCGGGTGTTCGGAAGCGACGGCAGCGTTGTCTTTGGCTGGGTCTTTGCCGCACACCAGCTCGGTGCCGCCGCGGCAGCCCTGCTGGCAGGCTACATCCGCGATGCCACTGGCCAGTACCAGTACGCCTGGTTCGGAGCGGCCGCCATGTGCACCATCGCCGCAGTCATCAGCGCCACGATCCGCAAGGACGCCAAGCCTACGGCCACCGCCACCGACCGGACGGACGCCGGGGACCAGGACGGCGCCGGCGGGCCAGCGGAAGCCGTTGTCCCGGCAGGCGTCGTCGACCCGGCCTGAAGGTGGGGACATGTTGATCCGTCGTGGGGCCCTGGACCCCCCGCGGCTAACCTTCAGGAGCGGCGCGTTGACCCGTGCCCGCGCCTGTACTCCTTCCCTGAGCAACTGCACCCTTGAATTGAATCCCCGGGTTGCGTTAACTGGGGGGACCCGAAAAGACAGGCAGGTCCAGCGTGAGTACAGATGGCGTCCTGAACCAGCCGCCGCCGCGGACCGATGTCAATGAATTCGCGCTGAACCTCCCCCTGCTTGAAGGCATCCGCCGCCACCATGCAGCCTGGGCGCTGCCGGCCCTTGACCGGATCGGAGGGCTGGTGGGCTCTGCCCGGTTCCAGCAGGACGCGGCCCTGGCGCAACGCAATGAACCCAACCTGCACACCCACGACCGGTACGGAAACCGGCTCGATGAGGTGGAATACCACCCGTCGTACCACCGGATCATTGGCCAAGCCGTGGCACACGGGGCGCATACCAGCGCCTGGCAGGCCCCCCGGCCGGGAGCGAACGTGGCCAGGGCCGCTGCCTTCATGCTCTTTGCCCAGGTGGAGCCCGGCCATGCCTGCCCCATCTCCATGACCCACGCAGCCGTGCCAACGCTCCGGCTTGCCCCGGAGCTTGCCGGCCAGTGGTTACCCAGGTTGTTCAGCCGCAATTACGACGGCGATCTGGGCACCGGCGCGAAGTCCAGCGCCCTGGTTGGCATGGCAATGACAGAGAAGCAGGGCGGCTCGGACGTGCGGGCCAACCTGACGCAGGCCCAATCGGTGCTGGCACAGCGCGTGGCCGCGGGCAGCGACGTGGCCGAATACCTGCTGACGGGGCACAAGTGGTTTTGCTCCGCCCCGATGTCGGATGCCTTTCTGGTGCTGGCCCAGATCCAGGCGCAAGGACTGTCGTGCTTCCTGGTTCCGCGGGTGCTGCCCGACGGGACGCGGAACGTTTTCCGTATCCAACGGCTGAAAGACAAGTTGGGAAACCGCTCCAACGCCTCCTCGGAGGTGGAATTCGACCGCACCACCGGAATGCTGGTCGGCGAGCCGGGACGCGGTGTCGCGACCATCATCGAAATGGTGGCGCGCACCCGGCTGGACTGCGTGCTGGGAACCGCAGCAGGCATGCGCCAGGCCGCAGCCGAGGCGCTGTGGCATGTCCGGCACCGTGCCGCATTCGGCAGCCTGCTCATCGACCAGCCCGCCATGACCGCCGTCGTCGCCGACCTTGCGCTGGAATCCGAGGCCGCAACGGCCACGGCGCTGCGCCTTGCCGGGGCGCACGACGACGACGGCGCAGGTCAGGAGGCGGCATTCCGGCGGATTGCGACAGCGGTGTCCAAATACTGGATCTGCAAGCGCGGTCCTCAGCACGCCTACGAGGCGCTCGAATGCCTGGGCGGAAACGGGTACACCGAGGATTTCCCGCTGGCGATGCGCTACCGGGAGCAGCCGGTGATGGCCGTCTGGGAAGGCTCCGGCAACGTCATTGCACTGGACGTGCTGCGGGCCATCGCCCGGGACCGGTCCAGTGCGGATGCCTTCGAGGCCGAGGTCGGCCTGGCCGCGGGTGCGGACCGGACCTTCGACGCGCACTGGGCCCGGACCCGGACGCTGCTGGACACCGTGACCGGGTCCGATCCGGCCGCTGCCGCCGCCCAAGCGAGGGCGCTCACGGAGAATCTGGCGCTGGCCCTGCAGGCGTCGCTGCTGCTGCGGCACTCGCCGTCCCCCGTGGCTGATGCCTTCGTCGCCGCCCGTCTGGGCCCGGACCGCGGCGGCCAGTACGGTGCGCTGCCGGCAGGACTGGATCTGGCCGCGATCCTGGACCGGCACTGACGGGTCGCGTCACCCAAGCAGACCGGCGCTAACGCTCTGCCGGAACCCCCTGCCGGGACTCGGCGTCGTAGTGGTAGACCGCCTTGCCGCCGATCCACACCTTCAGGGCGCGCTGCATCACGTCCAGCGGATCGCCGCTCCAGAGCACCAGATCCGCGTCCTTGCCCTTGGCGATGGACCCGATCCGGTCTGCCAGACCCAGCACCTTGGCCGGATTGATGGTGATGGCCCGCAGCGCCGTTACCGGGTCCAGGCCCTCCTTGACGGCCAGCGTGCACTGGTGGACCAGGAAATTGATCGGGATCACCGGGTGGTCCGTAATGATCGAAATTTCCACGCCGGCCGCGGCCAGCTTGCCCGGATTCGCCAGCGAGCGGCCGCGCAGCTCCACCTTGGACTTGGTGGTGAACAGAGGTCCAATCAGCACCGGCACGCCGCGCTCGGCCAGCACATCGGCCAGCACATGGGCCTCGGTGCCGTGGTCCAGCACCAGCTCATACCCGAACTCATCGGCCAGTCGCAGGGCGGTGGCGACGTCGTCGGCCCGGTGGCAGTGCTGGCGCCACGGAATCTCGCGGCGCAGCACCATCGCGAGGGCCTCCAGCCGCGGGTCCCGGGCGTTCGGGTCATCCTTGGCCATGTAGTTCTGCGCGTCGATAAACGCCTTGCGGATCACCATGGCCGTGCCCAGCCGGGTGGAGGGGGTTTGCTTCTTGTCGCCGTACACGCGCTTCGGGTTCTCGCCCAGGGCCGACTTCAGCCCGCTGGGGGAGCGCAGCACCATCTCCTCGATGTACCGTCCGTGCGTGTGCATCGCGATGGCCAGCCCGCCGATCGGGTTGCCGGAGCCGGGATTGACGTTGACGGACGTGATGCCGCCGGCCAGGGCATCGTTGAACCCGGGATCAAATGGATCGACGGCGTCGATCGCCCGGACCGCTGCCATCACCGGGTCCGTCATCTCATTCACGTCGCTGGTGGAGCCTACCTCGCCCTCGGGGTGCATGCCCAGATGCACATGGGCATCGATGAAACCCGGGAGCAGCCACTGGCCCTGGGCATCCAGCGTCTCCGCATTCGCCGGCACCTTCAGCTCCGGGCCCAGCCCGGTGATCTTGCCGTCCTTGACCAGCACGGTGCCGTCAAAAGGATCACCCTCGATCGGGACGACATGGGCATTGGTGATGGCCAGAACGGTGCTGGTCCGGGAACGCGAGGCGGCGCGGTTCATGAAGAGACTCTTTCGACGGCGGGAGGTAGCTCAGGATTCAAACCTACTCCTTGCCCTCCGCCATCGAGTGAGCACTTGGTGCGCGATACGGCGCTGTATCGGGCAGGGACTGCTCACTCGATCCGCGGGCGGGGGAGCGGGGCCGTCCCGGCTAGGCTGGCGGAATGGAACGCAAAACCGCGCTGATCACCGGGGTGGGACGAACAGCGGGTATCGGGGCCGGGATCGCGCGGCGGCTCGCTGCCGAGGGCTGGGACCTGGTGCTCACCTACTGGCAGGCCTACGACGCCCGCATGCCCTGGGGTATCCAGCCGGACGACGTCGGAATCCTCACCAGGGAACTGGAGGCAGCCGGCAGCCGGGTCTGGAGCTTTCCGGCGGACTTCGAAGATCCGGCCGCGGTGGACCGGCTGATGTCCCGCATCGCCGGGGATGCGGGTAGCCTGCGCGGGCTGGTGCTCTCCCATTGCGAATCCACCGACTCGTCCATCCTGGACACCACCCTGGAGAGCTTCGATAGGCATTTCGCCGTCAACACCCGGGCCAGCTGGCAGCTGATCGCGGCCTTCGCGAGGCAGGTGGCCGACGACGGCGGCGCGATCGTTGCGCTGACCAGCGACCACACCGCCTTCAACCTGCCGTACGGCGCATCCAAGGGCGCGCTGGACCGGATCGTGATCGCGGCCGCCCGGGAGCTGGGGCCGCTGGGCATCAGTTCCAACGCGCTCAACCCGGGCCCGGTCGATACCGGCTGGATGGAAGCCGGCCACCGGGCGGCGATGGCGGAGCGTCAACCTACCGGGCGGCTTGGCACACCGGCGGATGTGGCGGGAGCGGTGGCCTTCCTGCTCTCGCCGGCCGGCCGGTGGGTCAGCGGGCAGCTGATCAAGGCCGACGGAGGTTTCTCCGCCTGACCCCTCGGGCTTGCCCCTGGTCGCTACTCCCGTTGAGAGCACAGCACGCGCCGATGTTTCCAAAGAACATGGGCGCCAACTGTGCTCTCAACGGGAGGGGCCAGTAGCGTGAGTAAGGAAGGGTCGGCGTGCTGGAGGATGGGGATCAAGCTGTGAGCGATGGATTGCTGCTGGCCGTGTGCCGCGTGCACGGGCTGCGGCCGGATGAGAGCACTGTCGGCGTTACTGCCATCGACAAACGGGCCGTGGACGGACCGGTCAAGGTCCATGCCCTGGGTCTGACGGCGGACATCCAGGCGGACCGGCAGCATCACGGCGGAGCGGATAAGGCGCTCTACGCCTACTCGCAGGAGGATGCCGACTTCTGGGCGGCGAGGCTGGGCCGCGGGATACCACCCGGGCTGTTTGGCGAGAACCTGAGGACCGCTGGGATCGAGACCACCGGAGCGGTGATCGGGGAGCACTGGCGGATCGGGGCCGACGTCGTCGTCGAGGTCACCATGCCGCGCACCCCCTGCGCCACCTTCCAGCGGCGGATGCGAGAGCCGCAATGGGTAAAGCGGTTTACCGAAGTGGGCCTCATCGGCACCTACCTCCGCGTGCTGAACCGGGGCGAGATCCGGCCGGGGGACCCCGTTACTGTGATCCACAAGCCGGACCATCCGGTCACCGTCGGCCGGTTCTTCAGCCACCGCACGGCTGAGGACGTGCAGATGCTGGAGGCACTGCATGAAGCCGGCGAACTGAGGCTGGCAGCCGAATACTGGCCCTACTTTGAAAAGACTCTGCGGCGCGAGCCCTCGCCCGCCCGCCCACCCGCCCGTTGAGTGTGGACATCTGCCCCTAAATTTATGCGGATTGGGGGCAGACCTCCACACTCAACGGAGGGGCGTGTGGGGCATTTCACGACTCCGGCGCCCGGATGTGGTAAGCGCGGGGCTACGGCATGCCGTACACTGGATGTATCCCCCACTCCGGAATCTCCTTTATCTTCCTGCCCAATCTTTGAGGCAGGAGTCGCAGTGTATGGGTCCCGCAAACCACAGGTAAGCAACAGCGGGCATGTTCATAGGGGATCGCCGGCAAAGAAAACGCCATACGGCTACCAGCATCCGCTGGCGGCCCATGGACGCGAAAGCGGCATGCAGCTATGGCGAGAGGTCCTGCCACGGGATGGTTAGTAGCGGCTGGATTTCTTTGTAATGCGGCCCCGGCCGCCTGGCCCTATGAATGAGGACTCTTCCCCATGCCTGAAAACATGACCGAAACCCTGCCCGAAACCGCCGCCGAAAACCTGCCGCAGGAGACCGCTACCGCGCAGAGCACTGCCAGCGACACGGCCCCGAACACCGCCGACACACCGAAGGACCAGGACCAGGAAGTCCTGTTCTCCGACCTCGGCATCGACGGCCGCGTCCTGGCCGCCCTGAGCGACGTGGGCTACGAAAAGCCGTCCCCCATCCAGGCAGCCACCATTCCACTGCTGCTGGAAGGCCGCGACGTCGTCGGACTGGCCCAGACAGGAACGGGTAAGACCGCAGCCTTCGCCGTCCCCGCGCTGTCCCGGATGGCGGAGCTGATGGACCTCAACGGCCCCACCAAGTCCACCCAGATCCTGGTGCTGGCCCCCACCCGCGAGCTGGCCCTGCAGGTGGCCGAGGCGTTCTCCTCCTACGCCGCGCACCTGGACAACTTCACAGTCCTGCCGGTCTACGGCGGATCCGCGTACGGCCCCCAGCTGGCAGGCCTGCGCCGCGGCGCCCAGGTCGTCGTCGGGACCCCCGGACGCGTCATCGACCACCTCTCCAAGGGCTCGCTGGACCTCTCCGACCTGCAGTACCTGGTCCTGGATGAGGCCGACGAGATGCTCCGGATGGGCTTTGCCGAGGACGTGGAGCAGATCCTGTCCCAGACGCCAGCGGAGAAGCAGGTGGCGCTGTTCTCCGCCACCATGCCCTCGCAGATCCGCCGGATCTCCAAGCAGTACCTGAACAACCCGGCGGAAATCACGGTCAAGTCCAAGACCACCACCGGCGCCAACACCCGCCAGCGCTACCTGCAGGTCATGGGCCCGCACAAGCTGGACGCGCTGACCCGCGTGCTGGAGGTCGAGGAGTTCGACGGCGTCATCGCCTTTGTGCGCACCAAGATGGCCACCGAAGAACTTGCCGACAAGCTCAAGGCCCGGGGCTTCCGGGCGGCCGCCATCAACGGCGACATCCCGCAGCAGCAGCGCGAGCGCACCATCGAAGCGCTGCGCGACGGCAAGATCGACGTCCTGGTGGCCACCGACGTGGCCGCCCGCGGACTCGACGTGGAGCGCATCAGCCACGTCATCAACTACGACATCCCGCACGACACGGAGTCCTACGTGCACCGGATTGGCCGTACCGGCCGCGCCGGCCGCAGTGGTGACGCGATCCTGTTCATGACCCCGCGGGAGAAGTACCTGCTGCGGTCCATCGAGAAGGCCACCCGCCAGCCGGTGGAGCAGATGCACCTGCCCAGCGCCGAGACCATCAACGGCCTGCGGTTGGGCAAGTTCGCGGACCGGATCACCGAGACCCTGGAATCCGAGGACGTTTCGAAGTTCCGCGACCTGATCGCCAACTACGAGGAAGAGCACGACGTGCCCGCCGCGGAGATTGCCGCCGCGCTGGCCGTGATGGCCCAGGGCGGACAGCCGCTGCTGGTCAAGGATCTGCCGGCGGCGCCCGAGTATCAGAAGCGTGAGCGCTCCAAGGACGGCTTCGGCTCCCGCGGCCCGACCCGGGCGCTGACCGAGGGCAACGCGACCTACCGGATCGCGGTGGGCCGGCGCCAGCGCGTCATGCCCGGCTCCATCGTCGGTGCCATCGCCAACGAGGGCGGGCTCTCCTCCGCCCAGATCGGCGGCATCGACATCCGCGCCGACCACACCCTGGTGGAACTGCCGGCGGACCTGAGCAGCGACCAGCTGCGGGCCCTCTCCCGGACCCGGATCGGCGGCGAACTGATCCACCTGGAGCTGGACAACGGCCGCCGGCCCGCCAGCACGGGCGGCGGCACCGGCGGCGGCTACAAGGGCCGCAGCGGTGGCAGCTATGAGCGCAACGACCGCGGCCAGGGCGGCTTCAAGAAGAAGTTCGACGGCGACCGCGGTCACCAGGGCGGCTTCAAGCGCGACGGCGACCGCGGCCACGACCGCGGTGCCAGCCAAGGCCATGGCGGTTACGCTGACCGCAAGCCGCGCCAGGGTGCGTCCGCCGGTGGCGACTTCGGCCGCAAGGCCAAGTGGTAACAGCTGAATAAAGGCAGGTCCCGGAACCCGAAAGGGTGCCGGGGCCTGGCCTTTTAAGCCCCCTCCGCAAGCCCGGAAGCCGCCGTCGCCCGCCGATTTCACGCCAGCCCAATCCGCTGGTAAAGTATTCTCTCGTTGCCCCCCTAGCTCAGTGGTAGAGCGCGTTCTTGGTAAGAACGAGGTCACCGGATCGATTCCGGTGGGGGGCTCTCAAATGGAGGGCCCGTGTCAAGACGGTTTTGGCCGGATTTGCACGGGCCTGATCCATTTGTGGCGGTGTAGCTCAGTTGGTTAGAGCGCACGACTCATAATCGTGAGGTCGGGAGATCGAGCCTCCCCACCGCTACCAGTCACAGCAGGCCAGAAGCTCATGCTTCGGGCCTGCTCCTGTTTAAGGTGTCTCCGATCACAGGCTTATTTTCCGCCCTCCGGCCACCGACCACGGCGCGCGATAGCGTCGAGGATCTGCCGGTCCGTGAGTCCGCGCTGTTTGTGGGCGAGCTCTACCGCGAAGGCCAGGGCATCACGTCTCTCGCCTTGCCGGACCTCCGCCCGTACCGTTGACCGTCCCAGTTGTTCGGCCGCAGCCACTCGGTGGTGCCCATCGGCGAGCAGTAGGACGCCGTCGACATTGAAAACCACCACGGGCGTCGCATCATCCAGATGCGCAACATAATAGGAAACGCGGTCCGCGTCCAGATGCGGACGGCTACGTTCGATCGAATCCTGCAGCAAATCGGAAATCCGGAGGTCGACAATGGGCATGGAACCAGTTTGATGCAGCGACTCCCGGAACTGCCATGGCTCCGAGGGTACCGAGCCTATGCTGGTTATCACCGGCACGACGACAGGCGGAAGGAATCAATGGTGGCCCACGTCTGTCCAGCGGCTCCGGCCCTCGTCCGGGTGCGGGCTCCAGACCACGACCGGGCGGCAAAGCCATGACGCCGGAGTGGACCCCCGGCGAGGACTCGGCGGGTCCGGGAGAATCCGCGACGGACACGGTGGAGGACGTGGCCAACAGCGCCGCCCTGGACCTGGCCGCCCGGTTCGGCTTTGCCGTGACCGGACTGGTGCACATCCTGATCGGAGCCATAGCCCTGGGGATCGCCTTCGGCGGCAAAGGCGAGGCCGATCCCTCCGGAGCCGTCCAACTGCTGGCGGACGTGCCGGCCGGGTCCTGGCTGCTCTGGGGCGGGTTCGCCGGCTGCGCGGCATTGTCGCTGTGGCAGTTGGGTGAGGCGACGGTTCGGGCCAGGCATCTGCAGCCCCGGCCGCGGGTCGCCAAAGGTTTCTCCTCCGGCTGGCTCGCCGTGACCTACGGGGCGCTGGCGTTCATGCTGGCGCGTTTCGCATTGGGTCAGAGGTCTGCGTCACGGCGGTCCAGCCGGGACGTTACGACGGTGATCCTGGGCTGGCCCGGGGGTGTCCTTCTGCTGATTGCCGTCGGCCTGGCCGTGATCGGCGTCGGTGTTTATTTTGTGGTGAAAGCCGTGACCAGGAGATTCCAGCAGGAGCTGCACTTTCCGCACTCGAAGCGGGGAAAAGCGCTCACGGTCCTGGGCATCGTGGGGCATCTGGCCAAGGGCCTGGCGCTGATGCTGGTGGGTCTGCTGGTGGTTATCGCGTCCGTCAAACACCGGCCGGAGGAATCGACCGGGCTGGACGGCAGTTTGAAGGCGCTGACGGACCAGCCGTACGGCGAGTACGTCCTGTCCGCCATTGCCCTGGGGCTCATCTGTTATGGCGTTTTCGCCGTAATCCGGGCGCGGTACGGGCGGATGTAGCTACCCCCAGGCCGGCATCTGCTGCAGCGACCAGGTGTTGCCGTCCGGGTCCGAGAAGTAGACAAACCGGCCCCATGGCTGCTCATCCACCTCACTGGCCTGCACCCCGTTGTCCAGCAGGTGCTGCCGCGCCTGGTCCGCGTCCGGAATGACGATCTGGACGCCCTTCTGGGATCCCGGCGCCATTTCGGTGATGCCCGTTCCCAGCACCACCGAGCACGCGGATCCGGGCGGCGTGAGCTGGACAAAACGCAGGTTCTCATTGACCTGGTGGTCATGGTCGGCGTTGAAGCCCACCTGGTCCACATAAAACGCCTTGGCCCTGTCCACGTCCGTCACGGGGATTGCCACAAGTTCGATCTTCCAGTCCATTGCCATTCCTTATCTTGGGGTGATGTCGCCTGGTGGACTAAGCGTAGGAAATAATGCGGTCAGTTTCCGGCCTGAATCAAAAGACGCCGAAAGGCTATCTTTGAAACCAGGAGGAAGGGGCAGCACATGTCACGCATCGTACTCATTGGAGGCCACGGAAAGGTAGCGCTGCGGCTCGCCGCTCTGCTGGCAGGGGCGGGGGAGGAGGTCACCTCGGTGATCCGGAATCCGGACCAGTACGACGACGTCGCCGCCACGGGCGCGCGGGCGCAGGTGCTGGACGTACAGGGAGCCGACGTCGGCCGTCTGGCCGAACTGCTGGCGGGCCACGATGCGGTGGTGTGGTCCGCCGGCGCCGGCGGCGGCAACCCGGAACGGACTTACGCGGTGGACCGGGACGCGGCCATCCGCTCCATGGACGCCGCCCGGCTGGCCGGAGTGCAGCGCTACCTCATGGTGTCCTATCTGGGCGCCCGGACGGACCATGGCGTGCCGGCGGACAACCCGTTCTTCGCGTACGCCCAGGCAAAGGCCGCCGCGGATGACTACCTGCGCGGTACGGACCTGCTGTGGACCGTGCTCGGACCTGGCGCACTGACCGAGGACAGCGGGACGGGACGCATCGCCGTCGGACCCGCCCCGGGGACAACCTCACGGCAGACCTCCCGCGACAACGTTGCGGCCGTGGCCGCGGCGGTCCTGACGCGTCCCCGGACCATCGGCCGCACCATCGAGTTCACCGACGGCGCCGTCCCTATTGACGAGGCACTGGACGGTTTGGGCTAGCCCGACCCCGCCCGTCAGCCCTTCCAGAGAAAGCGCGACCCCGTGGCCCAGTTGGCATTGATCATCGGACTGTTCCTCGGAACCGTCGTTGCCGTCGGTGTGGGGGAGCGGCTGCGGCTGCCCTATCCGGTGCTGATCCTGCTGCTGGCCGCCGGCCTGACGTTCATCCCCGGATTTCCCTACCTGGAGATTCCGCCGGAGCTGATCCTGCCGATTTTCCTGCCGCCACTGCTGTTCGCCACGGCCCAGCGCAGCTCCTGGTCCGTGTTCCGTGTCCGCTGGCGGACGCTGCTCATGCTGGCCATCGCGCTGGTGGCCATTTCGACGGCGGTAGTGGCCGGGGCAGCCTGGCTGATGATCCCCAGCATAGGTGTTCCGGCTGCCATCGCCCTGGGCGCCATGGTGGCCCCTCCGGATCCGGTCGCCGTCGAGTCCGTCGCCGGGCGGGTGCACATGCCACGCCGGCTGACCACCATTTTGCAAAGTGAGGGGCTCTTCAACGACGCGGCGGCCATCGTGATCTTCCAGGCGGCCGTCGCGGCAACGGTCGCCGGGAACGGTATTGGCCTCGGCGTGGCACTGCAGTTTGTCCTGGGTGCTGTGCTGGCCATCGTCATCGGCTTCCTGATGGGCTGGGTGGTCATGCTGGTCACCCGCCTGATCAGCTCAATGGTAGCCCGCAGTGCGGTTACCCTGGTGGTACCGTTCGTGGCCTACATTCTGGCGGACGAGATCCACGGATCGGGCGTTGTCGCGGTGGTGGTCACCGCACTGGAAATCCAGCGGCATTCCCGGCCGCAGGATGCGGCCGAGAGGATTACCCGCGCGGCGTTCTGGGATGTGGTGGAACTGCTGGTGACAGGGCTGGCCTTCGGCCTGGTAGGACTGGAAATCCGGCACGTGATGCAGCAGGAGGGCACCGCGCTGGTGGCGATGATTCCCGCAGCGGTGGTGGTGTGTGTGCTGGTCTTTGTGGTGCGCTTCCTCTGGCTGGCACTGCTGGCCGGACTGGCCAGGACAGACCGCTCCGGGCTGGTGCCGACCTCGGCCAAGGAAGTGCTGATCCTGACGTGGTGCGGCATGCGTGGTCTGGCCACCCTGGCGCTGGCGCTTGCGCTGCCGCTGACGCTGGCCGACGGCACCGCCTTCCCCGGCCGGGGTGCCCTGCTGGTCATCGCCTGCGCGGTGCTCCTGGCGACGCTGGTCCTGCCAGGGCTGACGCTGCCCTGGCTGATGCGGGTGCTGAAGATGGCGGCGGATCCCTCCGGGGAGCGCGATGCTGTCCGGCTGCTGGCCCGCAGGGCGCAGGATGCCGCCCTGGCTGCGCTGAAAAGCAACGACCGGATCCGTCAGCTTCCGCCCGAAGAACTGCAGTTGGTGCGCGAGCGGATGCGCCACCTGCATTCCGAGCTGGCCGGCGGCAAGGACGGCAGCGGTGGCGCGGCTGGCAAGGGCGGCCAGGATGTGGCCCCCGAAGCGACAGGCCCGGGTGGCCAGGGCGCAGTGGCGGACGGGAACGGCCGCCGGGAGCGCCCGGGGCATCCGGGGCGCTCGCGGGCCCGGGAATTGGCCATCGCGGTGCAGACCATTGCGCTGGACGCCGCACGCCAGGAGGTGGTGGAGGCCCGCAACGAACCGGAGACCGATCCGGAAGTCGCGGACCGGGTGCTGCGCCAGTTGGACCTGCGGACCATGATCATGCCGGAATAGGCACCTCAGCCCGCCAGTTTGATGTCCAGCGCCCGCTCTTCCACATAATCCAGCGCATGCCGCACGGCACCGAGCGAGACAATCTCGTCGCCCAGCGTGGAGGCCGCCAGGCGGGGCGGGGTGGCGGTGAACCGGGGGAGCAGTCCGGTGATCCCGGCGAGCAGGACCCCGGCGGACGCCGAGACGGCCCCGCCGATGACGACCAGCTCCGGGTTGAACAGCGTACCCAGCGAGCCGATCACCCGGGCCATCCGCTCCTTGAGCCGGTCCAGGATGTCCAAGGCAACTGCATCGCCGTCGTCGGCGGCGGCAAAAACCATCTCCGCGGTCACCGGAGCGGAGGGGCCACCGGAAAGGGTCCGCAGGGCCGTTTCTGCCCCGCCGGCCAGCGCCTCTGCCGCCCACTGCCGGGCCAGGATCGCGATGCCCTCGGGGCTGCCGACGCCCTGCACCATGTCCAGATAGGCCATCTCACCGGCGCTTCCCCGGCTGCCGTGCAGCAGCCGGCCGGATTCAATGAGTCCGGCGCCGAAGCGCTCGCTGGAGAGCAGGACGGCCACGTCATCCACGCCGCGCGCCTGTCCGCGCCAGCGCTCCCCGAGCGCTGCCAGATTGGCGTCGTTCTCCAGCAGCACCGGCCAGCCGTGACGCTCCAGCAGCGCGGCGCGCAGGCCGACGTCGAACATCTCCCAGAAGGCCTGGGCGACGACGACGTTTCCGTCCCGGTCGATCGGTGCGGCCAGGCCGGCGCAGGCGGCCAGGACCTTGCCCGGCCGGGTTCCGGCGGCCTCCAGCACCTCGAGGGCGGCCGCGTTGACCACGTCCACGCGCTCAGCGGCGGAGATGTGGCGTCCGCGGAAGGGGCGGCTGGCCCGGGCCACCGTCTCGCCGCGCAGGTCTGCCAACACCACGACGGTCTTGGCGGCGCCGATGTCGATGCCCAGCACGTAGCCGGCGCGGACGTTGAGTTCGAACCGCCGGGCGGGACGGCCCTTCACGTAGCCGCCGAAGTCCCGCTGGTTTTCCCGCTCCTGCACCCAACCCATCCGGATCAGGTCCGCGCAGATGGCAATGACGGTGGCGCGGCTGAGCCCCGTGGCCTGCATCAGCCCTGTCGCGGTGAGGGCACCGGAGGAGCGCAGCACCTCCAGCAGGATGCGGGCGTTGAGCCGCCGGAGCGTCGGCGGGGTGGCGCCCGTGGGCTCCATCATTGGTTTCCTGGCCTCTCCGCACGCTCGACATCAACCCGTAAAAGGTAGTAAATTTAGATTCTATCTGAAAGCGGTCAGTCTGTTCGGACCATGCCTGAGCCGCCAAGCGAACCCACCAGTGAACCTAACACTGCAGTGCGCCCACACACTGCGAAGCACCCAACCGATTAAGGAACTCCTTTGTCTTCCTCTGCCACGCTGGCAAATCTTTCCCAGGCCGACCAAATGGCCGACCGCATGGTCGATCCGAACTGGTGGCGCCAGGCGGCCGTGTACCAGATCTACCCGCGAAGCTTCTCTGACTCCAACGGGGATGGGCTGGGTGACATCAGAGGCATCACAGCCAAGGTTCCGTACCTGCAATCCCTGGGAATCGACGCCGTCTGGCTGAGCCCGTTCTACCCCTCGGCCCTGGCCGACGGTGGCTACGACGTGGACGACTACCGCGATGTGGACCCCAAACTCGGGACGCTGGAGGATTTCGACGCGATGGTCGCGGCCCTGCACCAGGCCGGCATCAAGCTGATCGCGGACATCGTGCCCAACCACTCCTCCAACCGGCACCGCTGGTTCCAGGAAGCCCTGGCGGCCCCGAAGGGCTCCCCGGCCCGCGAACGCTACATCTTCCGCGACGGCCAGGGACCCGAGGGGTCATTGCCGCCGTCGGACTGGGATTCCGTTTTTGGCGGCAGTGCCTGGGAACGCATCACGGAACCGGACGGCGCCCCCGGCCAGTGGTACCTGCACCTGTTCGCCCCGGAGCAGCCGGATCTGAACTGGGACAACCGCGAGGTCCGCGACGACTTCCTGGAGACCCTGCGCTTCTGGTCTGACCGCGGGGTGGACGGCTTCCGGGTGGACGTGGCACATGCGCTCACCAAAGACATGACCCACCCGCTGCCTTCCAAGGCGGAGCTTGGCACCGAGGGCGAACTGCTGGATGGTTCGCACCCGTTCTGGGACCGGGACGAGGTGCACCAGATTTACGCCGAGTGGCGGGCGCTTTTCAACCAGTACACGCCGCCACGCACCGCCGTCGCCGAGGCCTGGGTGCATGCCTCCCGGCGGGCCCGCTACGCCAGCCCGGAGGGTTTGGGCCAGGCCTTCAACTTCGACCTCCTGCTGGCCGACTTCGACGCGGAGCAGTTCCGCGCCATCATCACCAAGAACCTGAGCGAGGCAAAGCATTCCGGCACCTCCTCCACCTGGGTCTTTTCCAACCACGACGTCGTCCGTCACGCCACCCGCTACGGCCTGCCCAAGGGCGGGGGCCTGGACAGCCGCGGCCAGGCCGGGAGGGGCCAGGACGGCAAGGCCTGGCTGCTCTCCGGCGGCACCACACCGGAACTGGATGTGGAACTGGGCCAACGGCGGGCGCGCGCAGCCAGCCTGCTCATGCTTGCGCTGCCCGGTTCTGCCTACCTGTACCAGGGCGAGGAGCTGGGCCTGCCGGAGGTGGCGGACATTCCGGATGCCGACCGCCAGGACCCGTCCTTCTTCCGCAACTTCGGCGTGGAGAAGGGCCGCGACGGCTGCCGCGTACCGCTGCCCTGGACCGTGGAGGGACCTTCCTTCGGCTTCGGCGACGGCGGGGCCCACCTGCCTCAGCCGCAGTGGTTTGGCGCCTACTCGGTGCAGGCGCAGGACGGGGATGCGTCATCCACGCTGGAGTTGTACCGTCGGGCCCTTCGCTTGCGGCGCCGGCTGCAGACCGCCGAGGAACTCGAATGGGTTTCGTCCGGACCGGACGTGCTGCACTTTGTCCGCCCGGGCGGCTGGCAGTCGGTGACCAACTTCGGCACTGGGCCCGTGGACCTGCCGGAAGGCACCGTCGTCGCGAGCAGCAGTCCGCTCATGGACGG
>DASYGM010000149.1:0-3056 GCA_035999715.1 Micrococcaceae bacterium
GACCGGATCCACCAGCCTGCGCGCGGTGGCCTCATCCAGGATCAGGTCGGTGACCAAGCCGGCCGCCAGGGCACCGCGCAGCCCGCTGATCTTGGAGGCGCCGGAGACGACGCAGATGCGCCGCCGCACCGAGCGGAGCAGGTCAAAATCGGGCCCGCTGGAGCGCCGGTTCAGCACGATACCCTCATCGGTTCCGTCCGCACGGAAGAAAACGGTCGCCACGTCGCCAACGACGCCGTTGGCCGCGAGCGAGTCCAGGTCCGTCTCGTCCAGGTATCCGCCGGTGTAGACATGGCTGGGCACATCGGCGTCGACGGAGCCCAGACCGAAGATAGCCATGGTCATCCGGGCCTGCAGATCCAGGATGCGGCGCACGCTGCGCTCTGCCCACATCAGCTTTTTGGTTTCGGCGTGGTCGAAGAAGGCGGGCACCGGAAACTGCTCGACCCTGGCCCCGTAGGCAATGCCGAAGCGCCGGATGATCTCGCTGGCGTAGGTGATTCCGGTGGTCTGCGTGTTGCCGGCGCCGTTGAGCTGGACGATCACGCTGTCATGGGTCGTCTTGCGGGTCAGGTGCCGGCTGACGGCGCTCAGCGTGGATCCCCAGGCCACTCCGATCACGGCGTTGGAATCCACCAGCGGGCCGATGGTGCGGGCGGCCTGGATGCTGACCCGGTCCAGCACCTCGACCTCGTTGAGGGTATCCGGCACCGGCACCACATGCACGTCCACCCTGAAGCGCTGGCGGATCAGCCGCTCCAGCTCCGGCGCACGGTCCAGCGGGCTGCGGATCTGGATTTGCACCAATCCGGTTTCCCTGGCGGATGAGAGCAGCCGGGAAACGGTGGAACGGGAGGTGCGCAGCTCGCGCGCTATCGCGTCCATGGTGAGGTCCTGCAGGTAGTACATCTGCGCAGCGCGCAGTACATCCGCTTGTCGGGGCTTGTGTGCCGGCATGTCCGCTCCGCATTCTGCACGTTTGTGCATATAGGTTGACTCCATTTTCCATCTTTATTGAGAATAATGGGAGAAGGCGCCCCCCGGGGCGCAAAGCTCAGGACTTTGAAGAGGTCACATTGAGAATCCATGGATCTGCAGGCCAAGTGGATGCGGGCGGTACGGGCACGCCCGCGGAAAGGGGCAGGGTAGCGCTGCTGCGCCGCCGGCCGCAGGCCCAGGTGCTGATCATCGGCGGGGGCATCAACGGCGTCGGAACCTTCCGGGACCTGGCCCTGCAGGGGATCGACGTTGCGCTGGTCGAGCGCGGGGACTATTGCCAGGGAGCCAGCGGGGCATCCTCGCATATGATCCATGGCGGCATCCGGTACCTGGAAAACGGCGAATTCCGCCTGGTCCGGGAGTCCGTGGCGGAGCGCAACGGGCTGCTGAGGATCGCCCCGCATTACGTGAAGCCGCTGCAGACCACCATTCCGATCTTCAGCACCGTCTCGGGCGTGCTCGCCGCGCCGCTGAGGTTCCTTACCCACCGGCAGCGCGGCAAGCACAAGGAGCGCGGCGCCTTCCTCATCAAAGTCGGGCTGAGCCTTTACGATTCTTTCTCCCGCGACGGCGGCGCCGTGCCGCGGCACCGCTTCGTCGGGCGGAGGAAGGCCCTGGCCGAGCAGCCGCAGCTCAATGCCGGGATCAAATACGCGGCCACCTACTTCGATGCTTCCGTGCACAATCCGGAACGACTGACCCTGGACGTGCTGCAGGACGGGGAAAAGGCCGGCGAAGGCGAGATGGCCCGGGCCAGTAACTACGTCAGCGCCACCGGCATCACGGACGACGGCGTCCGGCTGACCGACCAGCTGACCGGGGAAACCTTCACCTTCACCGCGGATGTCATCATCAACACCACCGGCGCCTGGGTTGACCGGACGAATGCGGCCCTGGGATTCCCAACCCGATTCATGGGCGGCACCAAGGGCTCGCACATTGTGCTGGACCATCCGGAGCTTCTAGCGGCCTGCGCGGGCAGGGAGATGTTCTTCGAACACACGGACGGGCGGATTGTGCTGATCTACCCGATGGCGGATCGGGTGCTGGTGGGAACGACGGACATCGAGGCGGACATGGGCCAGGACCCCGTCTGCACACCGGAGGAAGTCGACTACTTCTTCGATCTGATCGGGCATGTATTTCCACGGATCCAGGTCACCCGGGACAGCATCGTCTACAGTTTTGCCGGCGTCCGCCCGCTGCCGCGCCACGAGGCGACCCAGCCCGGATTCGTCTCCCGGGACTACCGGATCGAGCGCAGCGACCGCGCTCTGGCCGGTCGCAATGTCCCGGTCCTGAGCCTGGTGGGGGGCAAATGGACCACCTTCCGTGCCCTGAGCGAACACCTCAGCAACGATGTGCTGGCCATCCTCGGCGCGGAGCGCCGGGTCTCCACGGCGAACCTGCCCATTGGCGGAGGTGCGGAATTCCCCCGTACCGATGCCGACGTCGAGCAATGGATCCGCAGCCATGCCGGCGGCAGCGTCGATGCCGCCCGCGTGGCGGTTTTGCTGACCCGCTACGGGACCCGGGCCGCGGAGGTGATCGGCCACCTGCAGGCGGGCGAGGACATCATCTTCCGGTCCACCCCCGAGCTGAGCAGCCGGGAGCTGGCGTTCATGGTCGAGCACGAACAGATCGGCCACCTGATCGATGTGCTCATCCGCCGCACCTCGCTGGCCTTCCGCGGGCTGGTGGGCGCGGAGCTGCTGGCCGAGATGGCGCAGGCGCTGAGCGGGCCGCTGGGCTGGGATGCCGAGCGGTGCAGCGAAGAGGTCCGCTATGCGGAAGAAATTCTGGACCGTTATCACTCGGTCCGGGCAGAAAGCTTGATTGCCTAGCGGCCCCTTGGGGGGAGCAAGGCTCAAGAACGGAGGCTTTTACCGGAGCCGCCCGACAACCGAATACCCGACAACAGGGAAAGCCAGATCAGAGGAGTCAAGGTGGATGAATCTTGGAACAGTTTCCTGGGTCCCGCTCGTGGGTCCGTTGGTCGGTGGCAGCCTGGCCGGACTCATGGCAGCCGTGCTGCCGATTTTATTCACCGCACCCGA
>DASYGM010000156.1:0-10225 GCA_035999715.1 Micrococcaceae bacterium
GCGGACGACCGGCCGGTGAATGCGGCGATCCCCCACTGATCTGCATCCCGGGCGAGGTCGATGTACCAGGCCTGGTGGGCCCGGAAGAAGTTGCCCAGACCCAAGTGGACGATGCGGACCGGTGCTGCCGGGCCTGCGTCCTGCGGGCGGGACAACCGGGGGAGATCCGCTGCGGCGCTCATAGCTTGAAGACCTTCCGGGGTTGTTCGGTGACCAGGTCGGTGATGGTGTCCATCGCTTCGTCCGGGGCGAGGCGGTGCTCGGCGACCAGACCGGCCAGGAAGCCGGCGTCGAGGCGTCGGGCCATGTCGTGTCGGGCCGGGATGGAACAGAACGCCCGGGTGTCGTCGATGAACCCGGAGGAACGGGAGAAACCGGCCGTCTCGGTCACCGCTGACCGGAACCGGAGCATGGCGTCCGGCGCATCCAGGAACCACCAGGGTGCACCGATGAAGACGGCGGGGTAGAACCCGGCCAGCGGGGCGATTTCGCGGGAGAACACCGTCTCATCGACGGTGAAAGGGACGAAGTGGAAGCCCGAGGCGGTACCGAAGTCCTCCAGCATCGGCCGCAGGGCCTCGGTGAAGCTGACCGGAAAGGGAATATCGTGGCCGGTATCCGGACCGAACGCCGCAAAGCTGGGCGTGTGGTGGTTGCGGAAGATGCCGGGGTGGACTGTCATAACCAGGCCGTCCTCCACGGACATCCGAGCCATCTGGTACATCATGTGGGCCTCGAAGGTATCCGCTTCCAGCGCCGTCGCCGTGCCACTGCGGGCCTTCTCGAAGAGGGCCTTGGCCTGCGCGCTGTCCAGTTTGAGGGTCTGCGGGGTGCGGGCCCCGTGGTCCGCGGAGACCGCGCCATGGTCAAGGAAATACCGGCGCCGGTTTTCCAGGGCCCGGATGTAGCCGGCATAGCCGTCCTGGCCATCCCCGGCAGCCGCTATCAGCCGCTCCACCCGCTCGGCCCAGCCGGGTGCGTGCACCTTGAGGTACGCGTCTGGCCGGAACGTCGGCAGGACGCGGCCGGCAAAACCGGGGTCCGCCCGGAGTGCGGCATGGGCGGCCAGGTCATCCATCGGGTCATCGGTGGTGGAGAGCACCTCGATGTTGAAGTCCCGGAACAGCCGGCGGGGCCGGAATTCCGGTTCCTGCAGGCGCAGGTTCAGTTCATCGAAGATCGCGTCCGCGGTGGCGTCCGACGGGTCGCTGTCCAGTTTGGCGATGTCCAGCCGGAAGACGTGTTCAAACTCCTGCCGCAGCCAGTAGCCGGAGGCGGTGCCGTCGTAAAGCGGCCACGCCTTGCAGAACCGGCGCCAGGTCTCCCGCGGTTGGACGGCGGTGCCGCTGCCCACCCGCAGTTCCTCCAGCGGCACGCCGCTGGCATGGATCAGCCGGGTGACGTAGTGGTCCGGGCTGACCAGCAGCGTGGCGGGGTCCGGAAACGGCGTATCCAACTGGATCATGGTCGGGTCGATGTGGCCGTGCGGGGAAATGATCGGCAGGTCCTCGACCAGGCTCAGCAGCTCGCGGGCAATACTCCGGGTGCCGGGGTCCGCTGGCAGCAGCCGGTCCGGGTCGGCGGCAATTGACTGTGACATAGATCAATCGTGGGCCGCTCGGCCGGATTTGTCAACCGGTTGCCAAAGCTTGCCAGACGGGCTGCTCCGCTCCTCAGACGCGCCGATACGCGTCCGCCCGGTGCGCGATCCGCAGATCGGACAGCGAGGCCAAGGTCTCCTGGAGCCGTTACGGCGCCTTGCCGGTGGAGCCCCGCAGCACCAGCTCGGTGGCGATTTCGCCGGCGGCATCCCGGACATCGGTCGAGTCGAGCTCGTCGAGGATCCGGCGCAGTGCGGTGGCACCGGAGGCGCGCAGCGGCGACTTGATCGTGGACAGCGGAGGGGTGGTGAAATCCGAGCCGAAGATGTTGTCAAAGCCCAGAATGCTCAGCTCGTCCGGTATCCGCACTCCCGCCAGCTGGAGTTCCTGCATCAGGCCGATGGCCATCAGATCGTTGTAGCAAAAAACGGCCGTGGCTCCGCTGGAGCGTACCGCCGGCGCTCCCCGCCGGCCGCCGTCGACCGTTGGCAGGCCGGAGGGAATGGAGACCACCTCCAGTCCCGCCCACTCGCACCGGGTCCGGATGCTCTCCCACCGCCGCCGGGACATCCAAGAGCGCTCCGGTCCGGCCAGGAACGCCAGCGAATGGTGCCCCAGGGCGGCCAGATGCCGCACAGCGTCGGTGACGCCCGCATCCGGATCGGCAAAGACGGACTGCACGTCCTGCACCTGCCGGTTGATGACCGCTACCGGCTTCTGCGCCGCGAGCTGCTGGATGTCCTCATCCGCCAGCCGCGGGCTGGCCAGGATCAGCCCGTCCACCGCCGCCATCATGCGCTGCGCGGTGCGCAGCTCCGTCTCCGCCGATTCTGCCGACTCGGCGAGCAGCAGGGTGTAATCGCGTTCCGACGCGGCGCCTTCGGCACCCCTGATGACCTCGAAGAAGGCCGGGTTGGTGATGTCGGAGACGATCAGTGCCACGGTATGGGTGCGCCCGGTGGGCAGTGCCCGGGCAAAGACATTCACCCGGTAGTTCAGCTCGGCGGCCGCGTCCTCGATTTTTTTCTGCGTTTTGGTGCTGACCCGTCCGGGTTTGGTCAGGGCCCGGGAAACGGTGGAAGGGTTGACGCCGGCCAGCTGGGCAATGTCGTAAATGGTGGGCGCCGGCTTCCCGGTCCTGGCTTTCGCACGGCTGCGGGCGGAGGGCCGCGGCCCGCTGGCGGTTTCGGTCACGTGGTCCTCCGGAAGTAAAAGTAGACTGCCATCCTAACCCCGGCGCTCCGGGCGCCCGATGCTCCGGGCGCCCGGGCGACCCGATCCTCGGGGACGGGTGTGGAACCGGGCGCCCGAGGTGGAACCGGGGCCCTATTTCCGTTCGGGGTATTTGCCTTCCTCATGGATCCGCTTGTTCAGCAGTTCCAGGTATTCATCCTCGTCGAAGTCCAGCGGAACTTCGGCACCCTTCCAGCTGGAGAGGTGGATGGCGTTGGCCAGCCGGACGCCGTTGATGCCGTCCGAGCCGGGGGCCAGCAGCGGTGTGCCGTCCAGGATGTTGGCGGCGAAGTTTTCCAGCACGCCCGCGTGCTGGGCGCCCCAGACGGAGTCGAACTCGATGACTTCCTGGGAGTAGTACTCCGCGGTGTCCAGCTGGCCCATGAACATTTTCCGGACGTCGTCCATGCCCATGCCGTCGCTGAGCTCACGCTCCGGCTTGGCCAGGCGTGTCACGGTGGCGGTCTTGCTGTTCTCGACGACGATTTTGCCCTGGTCGCCGAGGATCTCGAAGCGGTCCGTTCCTGTCATGTCATGCGTGGCGGTGACGAAGACGCCGGTAGCGCCATTGCCGTAGTCGACGACGGCTGTCACCTCGTCCTCGGTGGCGATGTCGCGGCGGAAGCCGTAGCCAACCTTCGCGTAGACGGATTTCGGCACACCGCAGATCCACTGCCATAGATCCAGCTGGTGCGGTGCCTGGTTGACCAGGACGCCGCCGCCTTCGCCGCCCCAGGTGGCACGCCAGGCGCTCTGGTTGTAGTACCCCTGCGGCCGCCACCAGGTGGTGATGATCCAGTTCGTGCGGCGGATGGCCCCGATCTCGCCGTTGTCCACGATTTCCTTAAGCCGCTTGTAGAGCGGATTGTTGCGCTGGTTGAACATGATGCCGAAGGAGAGTTCGGGTTTGGACGCGGCGAAGGCGTTCAGCTCCTTGACCTGTTTGGTGTACACGCCGGCCGGCTTCTCCACCAGGGCGTGGATGTTCCGCTGCAGGGCGGCGATGCCGATTTCCGGGTGCAGGTAGTGCGGCACGCAGGTCACGACGGCGTCCACGTCCCCGCTGTCCAGCATGGCCAGGTAGTCCGCGTAGAAGTGTACGTGCGGATATTCGGCGGCGGCCCAGTCGGCCTTGGCCGGATCCGCGTCGGCGATGGCTCCGATCGTCATGTTGGGTACCAGGCCGTCGGCGATGAACTTGGCGTACATGGTGCCTTGCGCCCCGACGCCGATGATGCCCAGGCGGACTTGCTTACTCATATGGTGATGCTCCAATTTTCTCGGTTGGTCTGATGAAGGATGCGGCCCCTGGGACGGGCCGCTAGAACGGCTCGCTTAGAACAGGTCGCCGACGCCCATTTCCACCAGGTTGTCGTGGGAGGTCTGCAGCGCCTCCCATACGGTGCGCCCGTAAAGCTGGTCCTGCTCCACCAACAGGTACTGCGCGCCGGCGGCCTCGCTGCTCTTGATGATCGACGGGAAGTCCAGGTTGCCCTCACCCACCTCGGCAAACTGCACGACGTCCTTGAATTCCGCCATAAATCCGGCCATGTCGCCGGTATCCAGCATGCCGAAGGCGGATTCCGGCAGCTGCCCGATCCGGTAGTCCTTCAGGTGGATCATGGCGGCCCGGCCCGCATACTTTTCGATGGTGCGCACCGGATCCAGCCCACCGCGCTGCACCCAGTGCACGTCGATCTCCAGGCCCATGGCCGGCGAACTGTCCGCGATGATGTCCAGCATGTAGCGGCCGTCAAACTTGGCGAACTCGATGTGGTGGTTGTGGTAATACAGGCTGATCCCGTGCTCCTGCAGCCGCTGGGCGTACTCGTTGGCCTCTTTGGCAAAGCCGACGACGGCCTCGAGCGACTTCATCGCGGGGAACGGCAGCATGCCGATGCGCAGCAGATTGGAATCCAGGCGCTTGGCGTCGTCGACGATTTTGTTGAAATCGTCCCGCAGCGAGTCCCCCGGCCGGCCGACGGGTTTTTCCAGCATGACGGACAACGAGGCGATGTCCATGCCCAGGTCGCTGCGGCTGCGTTCAAGTTCAGCCACATTCTGCTCTGTCATGGGTATCTGGGACATTTCCACCGCGTGGTA
Organism: Micrococcaceae bacterium; assembly: GCA_035999715.1. Lineage (GTDB taxonomy): Bacteria > Actinomycetota > Actinomycetes > Actinomycetales > Micrococcaceae > Arthrobacter_M. The sequence goes on from DASYGM010000156.1 coordinate 4,938, forward strand.
GCCGATGTCCGTGACCTTGCGGAGCGTCCCGAAGGCACCGACCTCCGCGAAGCTGTCCTTGAGCATCATGGCCTGTACGCCGATTTTTGCCACTTCTGGTCCTCCTTGATGTTGGCCGGCCTGTCTGATCCGGCTGGGTATTTGGCCCGCGGTCAGACGACCGCGCCGGCCTGTTCGTCGGCCTGGCGCTGCAGTTCGAGCAGCCGGTGGCGGTCCGCGCGGCGCAGTTCCTGGCGGTCCGGGTCCGGCACCGGGGAGGCCAGCAGCAGCCGCTGGGTGTAGGGGTGTTCGGGGGCCACCGTGACCTGGGCGGCGGGACCCTGCTCCACGATTGCGCCCCGGTACATAACCGCGACGCGGTGGCTGATGTGCCGCACCACGTCCAGGTCGTGGGAAACGAAGAGGTAGGAAACCCCGGTGTCGCGCTGGATCTGCAGGAACAGGTCCAGCACCACGGCCTGCGTGGACAGGTCCAGGGCGCTGACCGGCTCATCGCAGACAATCAGTTTCGGGGACAGCGCCAGCGCCCGGGCGATGGCCACGCGCTGGCGCTGGCCGCCGCTGAATTCGCGCGGCAGCCGGTGGATCGCGTCCGAGGGCAGGCCCACCTGGTCCAGCAGCTCCCGGACCCGGGTCCGGGCTTCGGCACCGGACTTGCCCTGCACGGTCAGCGGCTCCGCGAGGATCGCACCGACATTCAGCGAGGGGTTCAGCGAGGTGTACGGGTCCTGGAAAACCACCTGCAGGTCCCGGCTGAGCGGGCGGCGCTGCCGGCGGGAGGCGTGGCTGATGTCCTTGCCGTCGAAGCTGATGGTCCCGGCGCTCACCGGCGCCAGGCCCAGCACGGCCCGGCCCAGCGTGGTCTTGCCCGAACCGGACTCCCCGACCAGGCCCACGGTCTCCCCTGACTTGATGTGGATATTGATATCCGTCAGGGCACGGAACGGCTTCGCCCGAAACCCCTTGCCCGGATACTCCACGTTCAGGCCGGAGACTTCCAGCAGATTCCCGGACACGGCTTTGGCCGCCTGCTGCTGTGCCACCGGGGTGCTCACGGCGCCACCGGCTTTCCGGCTGAGACCAACATGGTCATCGGTTCCTTACCTTCCAACATGGAATCGAGCAGCTTGCGGGTGTAGGGGTCCGCGGGGCTGCGCAGAATCTCCCGCACCGGCCCCTCCTCCACCAGCCTGCCGTTTTGCATGACGACGACGCGGTCGCACAGGTCCGCGACGACCCCGAAGTTGTGGGTCACCAGGACCACACCCATGGTGAACCGGCGCTGCAGGTCCCGCAGCAGGTCCAGCACCTCGGCCTGGACCGTGACGTCCAGGGCCGTGGTCGGCTCATCGGCGATCAGCAGATCAGGATTGCAGCTCACCGCACCGGCAATCAGCACCCGCTGGGCCATCCCACCGGACACTTCATGCGGATACGCCGCGAACGTGCGCTGCGGATTATTGATCCCCACAATGCCCAGCAGCTCCAGGGCCCGCGCCCGTGCCTGCTTGCGCCCGATCCCCAGCACCTTCACCATCGGACGGACCAGCTGGTGGCCGATGGTGAAATTGGGATCCAGGTTGCTCATCGGCTCCTGCGGAATGTAGGCGATGCGCTTGCCGCGCAGCGCCGCCATCTGCCCCTGCGAGAGGCGCCCGCCCTCCGCGGAGACCAGGGAACGGCCGTCAAAGACGACGCTGCCGGCGGTAATCTCCGCCTCGTCCGGCAACAGCCCCAGGATGGAGAACGCGGTCTGCGTTTTACCCGAGCCGGATTCGCCCACAATGCCCAGCACCTCGCCCCGGTCCAGGTGCAGCGAGACGTCGGAGACCACTGTTTTGATGCGGCCCCCGGGCTGCGGATAGCCCACCCCCAGGCCCGTGACGGTCAGCAGATGCCCGGAGGAATCCCCCACCGTGCCCGCCGTCGTCGTCGTCGTTCCCGCCGTTGTGTCCGGCGCCGCCGCGCCCGCCGTCGTCGTCGTCCGTGATAGCGGCGCGGAGGCCTCCCGCCGGGCACGCCTGTTTTTGGCCGGTTTGGCCGAATCCTCCAGCGCGTCGCGCAGCGCATTGCCCAGCACCACGAATGCTCCGATGGTCAGCGAAATCGCGATCGCCGGCCAGACGGCCAGGATCGGGTTCGTGTAGATGTTCAGGAAGCCTTCGTTGAGCATCACGCCCCAGGTCGGCGTCTGCGGATCGCCCAGGCCCAGGAACTCCAGCGTGGCCTGGATGGAAATCGCGATCCCGCAGACAATGGAGGTCTGGATGATCAGCGGCGCCCGCACGACGAAGAGGATGTGGCGGCCGATGATCCGTCCGTTGCTCAACCCCGCGACCCGGGCCGCGTCCACGTACAGCTCGTTACGCACCGTCTGCACCGTGGTGCGGGTCAGCCGGAAAATACCGGGTGACATCAGCACACCAAAGACCGTCATCGAAATCCAGACACTCTTACCCAGCGCCGCGCTGGCCGCCAGCAGGATGATGATCGCCGGCAGCGACATCAGCACGTTCGTGCACCAGCTGGTCAGCGAATCAAACCAGCCGCCAAAGAACCCTGCCAGCAGCCCGGACGGCAACCCGATCACCAGCGCCACGGCCGCGGCCAGCGCCGCGGCGATCAGCGTGCTGCGCGTGCCCACCAGCAGCCGGCTGAACACGTCCCGGCCCGCACTGTCGGTGCCCAGCAGGTTCGCCCCTCCCGGCGGCTGCAGCGCGTTGCTCAGCGAGGCATGGTTCGGATCAAACGGGGCAACCCAGCCGCCGATGATGGCCGCAACCACCACGATGGCCAGGAAAACCACCGCCGCCACCCCCAGCGGATTACCCCACAAACGCCTCAGAACCCCGCTTCGGGCGCTTTCTTCCAGCTGCTCGACTTTCAGGTTGGCAGTAACGTCGGTCATGAGACACGCGCCTTCGGATTCAGCCAGCCGACCACCAGGTCCACCAGCAGATTAACGATTACAACGATCAGGACGATGTACACCACCACGCCCATCAGCACTGGCATATCGCCCTGGGTGGTGGACTGCAGGGCCAAAAAGCCCATCCCCGGCAGCGCGAAGATCTGCTCGATCACCACCACCCCGCCGAGCATGTTGATGAACTGCAGGGACAGCACCGTCAGCCCGGCCGGGGCGGCCCCGCGGAGCACGTGCCGGAACAGGACCTCCCGCGGGGAGAGTCCGCGGCTGCGCAGCGTCCGCACATAGTCCTTGGACAGCACCCCGATCGTGGCGCTGCGGACCTGCTGGGCGGTGGAGGCAATGGCGCCGATGGCCAGCGCGACGACGGGCAGCACCAGTGACTGGGCCCAGCCGCCCGCACTGTCGCCCAGCTTGACGTAACCCGTCGCCGGGAACCAGTGCAGGCTGATCGCGAAAACCGTGACCACGATGATCGCGATCACAAACTGCGGGACAGCGGCGCCGGTAATCGACACGACCTGCAGCACCCGGTCCACCCAGCCCCGCCGCACCGCGGCCGCAATACCTATCAGGGTCGAAAGCACCGCGACGATCACGATGGTCACCACCACCACCGACAGCGTGGTGGGCAGCCGGTCCAGGATACTGCCCACCACCGGCTGGCTGGTGAACCAGGAAACTCCGAAGTCCCCATGCACAGCCCCGCCCAGCCAATGCAGATACCGGGTGACCAGCGGCTGGTCCAGCCCCAGCTCCACCTGCTTCAGGTGGACCTGCTCCTGCGTCGCCGTCTCACCCAGAATGTTCCGGGCCGCGTCCGTGGCGGAGAAATACAAAAGGAAGAACGTCAACGTCGAGACGACGAAGAGAACCACAACACCGGACACAATCCGGCGAATGATGAAGGAAACCATGTCTGCTCCGTAGTCAGCTGGTACAGCCGGCCGAAGGGGCCCCGCCGGAACGGGGCCCCACCGCCCTACTTCTTTGGTGCGTAGTTATAGATGGACGGAACAGCCTGCCGGGCCTGCGGGGCCGTGGTGGTGTTCTTATCCGTAAAGAAGGTGAAGTCCGGGCGGTACACCGGCGCAAACCAGGCCTGGTCGGTGACGTACTTGTTCAGGTCCTTCGCGGCCGTGGCCTGATCCGCTTCGCTGCCCGTCTGGATGGTGCTGATGAATCCGGTGACCTTCGGATCCGTGGTGTGGAACGGATTGTAGGTCGCGTTCGGCGTGAGGATCTGGTTGGCCGCCGTCCACGGCGAGCCCTGGAACAGGGAGAACCAGGCAATCGGCCACTTGCCCTGGGTCATGCCGGAGATGAAGTCCGCTCCCGGCGTGGTAACCCAGTCCACCTTGATTCCCACATCCGCCAGGTTCTGACCGAGGCCGGCCACCATCGCCGGATCCATGAAGCCTGCCACCATCGGCATGGTCACCGTGAAGCCGCTGCCAAAGCCGGCTTCGGCCAGCAGCGCCTTGGCCTTCGCGGGGTCATAGGAGTAGGTATCGTCAAGTGACTTGTCGTAAGCATCGGTGGTGGTGCCGAAGACCTGACTGGTCTTGGTGCCCAGGCCCTTGAAGACCTGCTTGATCAGTGAGTCTTTGTCGATGGCGTAGTTGATGGCCTGGCGCACGCGCGGATCCTTCAGGGCCGGCACCATCTTGCCGTCCCGGTCATAGATCACCAGACCCTGCCAGTCCGTGCCGAACTTGTATTCGGTCATTCCCGCGTTCTTGGCCTGCGCCTCAGACTTGACGTTGATGGTCGCGGCGTTGACCTGGCCCGACATCAGGGCATTGAGCGTTGCCGTCGGATCGAGGATCGGCTTCACCACTATCTTGTCGTAGACCTGCAGGGAGGGGTCCCAGTAGTCCTTGCTCTTGACGAAGGTATAGGTGGAACCGGCAACCGTGGCCGAGGCGTCCAGCGTGTAGGGTCCGCTGCCCACCGGAGCGGTGGCAATCTTGCCGGCTTCAATCGCCTGGGGGCTGGCCACAAAGCCGTCTGCGTTGGCCAGGTTGTCCAGCAGCGAGGGATCCTGGGACTTGAGCGTGATCACCACAGTGCCGGGGTCCTTGACGTCAACGCTTTGCACCAGCGCCATGGTGGAGGCGTCAGGTCCGTTGCCGGTGCGGAAGCGGTCCAGGTTGATCTTGACCGCGTTGGCATCCAGGGTGGTGCCGTCGCTGAATTTCACGCCACTGCGCAGGTTGAGCGTCAGCACGGTCTTGTCCGAGTTGTACTGCCATTTCGTGGCCAGCATGGGCACCAGGGAGCCGTCCGGCTTGCGGCGGATCAGCGAATCGTAGACCGGCTGGTCGTACTGCAGGTAGTGGCCGATGTGCGACTGCGC
>DASYGM010000229.1:0-10938 GCA_035999715.1 Micrococcaceae bacterium
CGGCGCCGGACGGCTGGCGCCCAGGATCACGCCCTCTTTGGAGCCAAAGTAGTTGAAGAAGGTGCGCTGGGATACGCTGCTCGCAGCGCAGATCATCTCCACCGTGACGTTCTCATAGCCATGCTTGAGTGCCAGGGAGACGGCGGTGTCCTCGATCGAGGCCTGCGCGGCGGCGCGTTTACGTACCCGCCAGCCTGGGCCGGCGTCGGCATTCCTCGCCATAGAAAAGCACCTCGATGGGATGGCCGGCTGTTCCGCGCCGTTATGTGCACCTTCTGCACCTTTATAGCACGGGCGGGAGTTGCAGCTCAGGCTAGAGGTCTTCCTCCGACAACGCCTTCGCCTCGGGCGGTGTCGGCCGGCCGAGTCTTTCGTCAAGGACGACGCGCAACTTGGCCGCGGCGACCTGCACCCGGTGTTCGGCCGGAGTCGTCGCTTTACCGGTCTTCTTCGGGACAGAAGCAGGAGCAGAAGCAGAAGCAGAAGATGAGGATTGAGCTCTTCCTTGCCCCGGTGCATTGGTGCTCACTGGCCGGCCTCCTCGCTCTCGTCGGCACTCCTGATGTCCCCATTGTCTCCGATCGGCGCGCGAGGATCCATGTCCTCCGCGGGTCCGCCATCTTCAGCTGGTCCGTCAGCCTCATTCATCACTGATTTCCACGCAATATCCAACAACTGGAGCTCCTCGGCGCGCGCCAACTCACTGCGTGCCAGCACAGACAGCGTCGCGAGTCCTAGGGCTTTGGAATCTGCGTCGGGGCTCATGGCTTTATCCAGTGCCCACTGGGTGCGGCGCCACCACTCCGAGCGGTTATCGGCCTCCGTCCGCTGGGCGAGAGCGCGGGCATCCGCGGCGGACTTCTGGCGCAAGGTGAGCAGGCCAACTATGGCCGCCACCACGGCGGCGAGCAGGATGGCCAGCGGGCTTAGGGCGGCGACGATTTGCCACCATTCGGCGGATGTCTGCGGCGTCATGGCCGTCCATTACGGCAGACGGCTGTCGGCGGCGTTGGGCATGCGCAGCCAGCGGTAGTCGTAGCCGGCCAACTGCAGCTCGATTTTGCCGTCTTGGCCGACGGGGACGTCGGCATTGCGCAGCAGGTCCAGCATGACGGCGTGCTCCCCGAGCTCTGCCACCCGCTCTCCCAAGGCAAGGTCAAGCTGCACCGTTGTGGGCTCGGCGGCCAGGTTGTGCACCAGGACCATGCAGTTCTGGTCCCAGGCGCAGCGGTGTGCCAGCACCGAATGCAGCGGCTGCTTGATGACCTCGAACTTGCCCCAGCCAAGCTCGGGGCTTTCCCTGTATCGCCGGATCAGCCAGGCAATGAAGTTCCACAGCGAATCGGGATCGCGCCTGGCCGCGGCGGCATTCGCATGCTGGGGGCCGTAGCCGCCGTCGACCACGCGCCGCACCAGCCGGGAGGGATCCGCCGTCGAAAATCCTCCGTTGACGCCGTCGGTCCACTGCATGGGTGTGCGCACTGCCAGGCGGCCTTCCACCTCCAGGTCCTCGCCCATGCCGATCTCCTCGCCGTAGAAAAGCACCGGGGTGCCGGGCAGGGAGAAGAGCAGCGAATACACCATGCGGATCCGGCGCGGATCACCGTCGAGCATGGGTGGCAGGCGGCGCTTGAGTCCGCGGCCGAACAGCTGCATCCGCTCCTCGGGGCCGAAGGCGGCAAAGACCTCCTGGCGTTCCTCGTCGGAGAGCTTGTCCAGGGTCAGCTCATCGTGATTGCGCACGAAGGTGGCCCACTGGCTGTCGTGGTCCGTGTGCGGCCGGCTATTCAGTGCTTCCACCAGCGGCCCGGCGTCCTGACGCGCCAAGGACAGATACATCCGCTCCATCACGTTGAAGTCGAACATCATGGTCAGCTCGTCTGCGCTCTTGCCGCCGAAGAATTTCAGCTGCTCCGGGTACGGAAGATTGACCTCGCCGAGCAGGACGCCTTCGCCCTTGCGCCGCCCGACGTACCGGCGCAGCGCCTTGAGGTACTGGTGCGGATCGGGGAATTCCTCGCTGCTCTCGCCCAGGGTTTCCAGGAAGAAGGGCACTGCGTCCACCCGGAAGCCGTCCAGCCCCAGGTGGAGCCAGAACCCTATCACCTTGGCAATTTCGTCGCGGACCTTCGGGTTCTCCACGTTCAGGTCCGGCTGGTAGCGGTAGAAACGGTGCAGGTACCACTCGCCGGTGGCCTCGTCCTGGGTCCAGATTGAACTTTCCTGGTCGGGAAAGACAACCTTCGTGGAGGTGTCCGGCGGCGGATCGGAGCGCCAGACGTAGTAATCGCGGTGCGGACTGTCGACGCTTTTCCGGGCGGACTGGAACCAGGGATGGCCGTCGGAGGTGTGGTTGACCACCAGATCGGCGATGACCCGCAGCCCGCGGTCCTTGGCCGTACGGATGAATTCGACCAGGTCCCCGAAGCTGCCCAGCCGGCTGTCGACGCCGTAGAAGTCGGTGATGTCGTAGCCGTCGTCGCGGTCCTGCGTGGGATAGAACGGCATCAGCCAGATACAGGTGACGCCGAGCTCCGCCAGGTAGTCCACCCGCTGGGCAAGCCCGGCAAAATCGCCGCAGCCGTCGCCGTCGGAATCGAAGAAGGTTTCAACATCCAGGCAGTAGACGACGGCGTTCTTCCACCAGAGGTCGGAGGTGTCGGTGATTTTCATGGTGCATCCTTGTCCTCACCTAGGTTCCCGGGCACGGCTTATGTCTACCCGATGGGCTTGGCGCTGTCGAGGAAAAAGTGCTGTCGAGACAGGGGGCCATGCCAAGGACGCTTCAGGACTGGGACAGGAAGTCTGCTATCTCCTCATCCGTCAGCTCGGCGATGACGATCTCCTCAACCGGCTTCTCTCCCATTCTGATCAGCTCTTCGTCGATGGAGGTTTGCCCCTCCAGTTCGCCGGAGTAGCCGGGGTGCTCGGAATCGTCAGGGAAGCTGGCGCTGCTCATGCCTTCGACCATACCGGGGCGGCGGAACAGCGGACGCAGGACACACCGGGACCGCAGACGGCCAACGGCGCGCAACTCTTCCCGCGAAGCCCTTGTCGCCGTACGGATTGGGCAATAGCCTTTGGGCAGGATGGTAGGAACAGGATCCCGGCAAGCGGAATCTGCCAAGCCGCCTAACGGAGGAAAGCGTCATGGCAACAGGTACGGTCAAATGGTTCAACTCGGAAAAGGGCTTCGGCTTCATCAGCCAGGACGACGGCGGCCCGGACGTTTTCGCGCACTACTCGGCGATCACCGGCGGGGGATACCGGTCGCTGGAGGAGGACCAGAAGGTCGAGTTCGACGTGGTGCAGGGTAACAAGGGGCTGCAGGCGGAGAACATCCGGCTGCTGTAAGGGGCGCTTTCCCGGCACTCCGGTTGAGAGTCCAATGCGCCTGCCGTCCCCTGGACGGGAGGCGCGCTGGTTTGCTCGGGGGTAATACACGGCCAATGCCGGAGTAGTGCGGATTTAATCCTGCCGGCAGTGCTGGCATTGCATGCATTGGCAGCAGTGCAGGCACCCCCGGAGCAGCACATCCCCAAGCGGGCATCTCCTGCGGGTCACCTCCCGGAGCGGGCATCCCTAACTGGCCCCTCGCATAATGCGGGCATCTCTCCGACCCGGAAGCATCAGAAAGCCTATTATCCACATCCGTTGGATTAGCTCTGGACCCTTTCGGGGATCTGCCCTAGGCTTCAGATCCTGAGCCCCTTCTCGGGGCTCGCCCACTGGGGGGACCGGGGGATTCATGGAGGCAGTCCGGATTGTCGAGGACGAGGTCAGGGAACTGATCCGTCGCCGCGGCCTTGATCCGCTGCGCCAGGTGACGGAGGTCCGGCGCCTGGTCGAAGCGGCGGTCAGCGACTACGACGAGCGGGCGCTGCTGGGTGCGGTGCCGCCGCTGGGCCGGATTGAGTCGGTGCGGCAGGTGGTGTTCGACGCCGTTGCCGGCTTTGGCGCCCTGCAGCCGTTCCTGGATGACCAGGGCATCGAGGAAATCTGGATCAATTCGCCCTCGGAGATTTACGTGGCCCGCGACGGCGAATCGGAGCTGACGTCGTTGAGCCTGACCGAGCAGCAGGTGCGCGACCTGGTGGAACGGATGCTCAAGAGTTCGGGCCGGCGGCTGGATCTTTCGAGTCCCTTCGTGGACGCCTCGCTGCCGGACGGGTCGCGGCTGCACGTGGTGATCCCGGATGTCACGCGAGCGCACTGGGCCGTGAATATCCGCAAGTTCACGGTCCGGGCCAGCCGGCTGGAGCACCTGGTGGAGCTGGGCACGCTCAGTAGCCAGGCGGCGCGCTTCCTGGGCGCGGCGGTGAGCAGCGGGCTGAATATCCTGGTCTCCGGCGCCACCCAGGCGGGCAAGACCACCATGCTCAACTGCCTGGGGGCAAGCATCGGTTCGCGGGAACGCGTGGTGACGGTGGAGGAAATCTTCGAGCTGGCGCTGCCGCTACGCGACGTCGTCGGCCTGCAGTGCCGGCAGCCGAACCTGGAGGGCGAGGGCGAGATTCCGCTGCGCCGGCTGGTCAAGGAGGCACTGCGGATGCGGCCGGACCGGCTGATTGTCGGGGAGGTCCGGGAAGCGGAGAGCCTGGATATGCTGATCGCCTTGAACAGTGGATTACCAGGGATGTGCAGTTTGCATGCCAATTCCGCCCATGACGCGGTGACGAAGATCTGCACCCTGCCGCTGCTGGCCGGGCCCAACATCAGCGCCTCCTTCGTGCTGCCCACGGTGGCCTCCTGCATAGATCTGGTGGTGCATTGCACCAGGCTCTCCAACGGGCGGCGGCAGGTTTCGGAGATTCTTGCGTTGGGGCGGCGGGTGGAAAACGGTGTGATTGAATCCGGCCTGGTCTTTGCCCGCAGCGAGGGGACGCTGCAGGCGGTGGCGGCCTCGATGCCGGCACCGGAGAAGTTTTCCCGCGCGGGGTTTGACGTTGCGGCGCTGCTGGAGGCCGCCTGATGGCGGCGGCTGCCGGGATGCTGGGAGGGCTGGGCCTGTTCCTGGTCTGGTGGTCCTGCTGGGCGGTGCCGCCGCGGTCGGCACGGGTGGCCCGGGCGGACGGGCTGCAGGACATGCTCCGCCGGGCGGGGGTGGAGCGGGTCAGCTCTGCGGGCCTGCTGGCCAGCGTCGCGGGGCTGGGCGTGCTGGTGGTGCTGGTCTTCTTTGTCCTGACGCGCTCGCTGCCCATTGCACTGTGTTTTGGCCTGTTTGGCGGCTGGCTTCCGCTGGCGGCGGTTCGCTGGCGGGCTCGACGGCGGTCCTCGGTTCTGCGGCAGTTGTGGCCAGACGTCGTGGACCACCTGCGCTCGGCCATCCGCGCGGGCCTGTCCCTGCCGGAAGCCCTGACCCAGCTGGGCGATAAGGGTCCGCTGGAGTTGCGCCAGTTCTTCCGGGATTTCGGTGCCGACTACCGGGCAGGCGGCCACTTTGACAGTGCCCTGGAGGCGTTGAAGGAGCGACTGGCGGATCCGGTGGCGGACCGGATCATCGAAGCCCTCCGGCTCACCCGGGAGGTGGGCGGCTCCGATCTGGGCCGGCTGCTGGGCACGCTGGCCGAATTCCTGCGCGAAAACGCCCGCACCCGCAGCGAACTCGAGGCCCGCCAGTCGTGGACGGTCAATGCCGCGCGGCTGGCAATTGCCGCACCGTGGCTGGTGCTGATGCTGCTGGCCACCCGGCCCGAGGCCATCGCCGCCTACAACTCCGGGCCGGGCTGGGCGGTGCTGGTGGGCGGGGTCGCCGTCTCCCTGGTCTGCTACCGCCTGATGCTGCGCATCGGTGCACTCCCTCCGGACGAGCGGGTGCTCCGGTGAGCGGGCAGGCCGGATTCGTGGTCGGCGTCCTGCCAACGGGTGAGCGGGTGCTCCGGTGAGCGGGCAGACAGGTCTGGCCCTAGGCGCCGGCCTGCTGCTGGGAGCCGGCCTGTGGCTGGTGCTGGTCCGGCTGCCGTTCATGCGCCGGCCGTCCTTCGCCGACCGGATCGAGCCGCAGCTGCGCTCGGTTGCCTCCCAATCCGGATTGCTGAGGGACGCCGACGGTCCGGTCACCCTCTTCGGCCCGCTGGAACGGATCCTGCGCGCCGTCCTGAAGGACGCCGTCGGCTGGCTGGGCCGTTACAACCTGGGAACCGCCGCCCTCACCGTCCGGCTGCAGCAGGCGGGACGGAACCAAAGTGCCCTGGAATTCCGGGCCGGCCAGTTGCTCTGGGCCGCTGGAGGATTCCTGCTGGCCGTCGTCGCCGTCGTCCTCTCCGCGGCGGCGGGACGGTTCAGCCTGGCTATCTCCCTGATCAGCGTGGTGGGTCTGGCGCTGGCCGCGTTCCTGTTCCAGGATTATCTGCTGTCCGCCCGGATCAAGCGTCGCGAGGCCAGGATGCTGGCCGAGTTCCCCGGACTGGCCGAGCTGATGGCGCTGGCGGTCAGCGCCGGTGAAAACGCCACGGGCGCATTGGAGCGCGTCTGCCGGTCCTCAAATGGCGAGCTGGCCCGGGAGTTCGGCGCCGTGCTGGCGCAAACCCGCAGCGGCATTCCGCTGGTGGAGGCGCTGACGCAGTTTTCGCACCGCACCCGGCTTGCCCCGCTGATCCGGTTTGTCGACGGGATCGTCGTCGCAGTCCAGCGCGGAACACCCTTGGCGGACGTGCTTCGCGCCCAGGCGCAGGACGTCCGGGATATGGCCAAGCGCGAGCTAATGGAATCGGCCGGCCGCAAAGAAGTCGGCATGATGGTTCCGCTGGTTTTTGGCATCTTGCCACTGACCGTCATATTCGCCGTCTTTCCGGGCCTGGCCATGCTCAGGCTTGGCTTCTGAATTTCCGCAGTACCGACCGTTCGTCCGTTCTAGACCAAAGTTACGCAGACAAGAGGGAGCAATCAATGAAAACAGTGAAAATCATGCCTCTGGCAGCGTTGATGGCGTTGGCGTCGATCCTCCAGCTCTGGGCGATACCGGGAAGACACCGGGCACCGGCCGGAAGTCCGCGCAATGCACTGGTCGGGGTGGGGGATGCTGATGGTCCGGAACGCGGGGACGTACCAGGTTGGGTGATGATCACCTTGATGTCAGCCGTGCTGGTTGCCGGACTTCTGGCGATAGCAGGGCCGGCTCTGGAAGGGCTCTTCAGGGCAGCGCTGGATCAGGTCAATCCGGGCAAATGAGCTCGCAACCGGACGAGTCTGGCTCCGCGGTGGTGGACTTTGTCCTGGTGGGCGCCCTGCTGATGGTCATCTTCCTGGCCATCATCCAACTGGCGCTGGTGCTGCACGTCCGGAACACGGTGGTGGATGCAGCGTCGTCCGGCGCCTGGTACGGCAGCCTCGCGGACCGCGGTCCGGAGGACGCCCGAGCCAGGACACAACAGCTGATCGCGGATTCCCTCAGCCCGGACTATGCCCGGGACGTTGCCGTCACGGAAGAGGACTTCCGCGGGGTGAGGACCTTGAAGGTCACCGTGCACACGCCGTTTCCGGTGATCGGGCTGATCGGGCCCAACACGACCATGGAGATTTCCGGGCATGCGGCCCTTCAGCGCTGAGCCTGGGAATCCAGAGAATTGCCAGGAGGCAAGGGACGCTGGCGGGCATGATGAGGAGGGCAGCGCCGTGGTGGAATTCGTCTTCCTAGCCGTGCTGCTGATGATTCCGGTCGTCTACCTCATCATCACGGTGGGACAACTGCAAAGTGCTGCCTTTGCCGTGGTGGGCGCGGCGGACCAGGCGGCGAAGGTGTATGTGGCCGCTGCCGATCCGGGAGCTGGCCGGGCCGCAGCGGAAGAGGCAGTCATGCTGGCCATGGCGGATCACGGCTTCGAGGCCGACGACGTCAGCCTGGCCGTGACCTGCTCCCCATCCGACTGCTTGAGCCCCGGCTCCACGGTGACAGCAGCAGTCACGCTCCGGGTACCGCTGCCCCTGGTCCCAAGCATGCCGGGAATCAGTCTGGATGCTGCGACGGTGGCTGGGCAGGCGAGCCAACTGGTGGGCAGATTCCGGTGACAAGCGTGTATTACACACAGGCCACGGCGGACAACCCGGGCTCCGGGCAGGCAGAAGGAACTGGCGAGGACGCCGGTCAGATCATGTTGCTCATCATCGGCTACGTGCTGCTGACACTCCTCCTTGTCACCGCCGTCGCCGGAGCCTCCTCGGTTTACCTTGAGCACAAGAAGCTGCTGTCCGTGGCCGATAGTGCGGCTGTGGCAGCGGCCGACAGCTACACGCTGGGCCAGGTGGTGGGTGATTCAGGAACGCCGGGGGCTAACCTCAGCCAGGACCGGGTTGTCGGCGCCGTGGTCACTTATTTGGACAGAAATGGCGTTCATTCCCGGTTCTCGGGGCTGACCGTGGGCAGCGGAACGGGGACGCCGGACGGCCGTACCGCCCAGGTGTCGCTGACCGCCGTCGTGCATCCGATCTTCATCAACTTCCTGGTGCCGGATGGAATTGCCATCACGGCGACCAGCACAGCCCGCTCCCAGCTGAAGCGGTGAAGAACGTCCCGGAACCACCCCACGGCGTTCGCGGCGGCCCCGCTTCGGTGGGGGGGCGCCCCAGTTCGGCGAGTTGGGCCCATAGGCCCGAAGTGAATTTTGAGCGCGCATGCATTGCTGCCGATGCAGCTACTGCAGGCAATGCAGGCAGCTTTTTTTCGTTGCACCTTTAGGCTGGTGCTGTGGAGAAAGACCGCTGGATGCGGTCGGCGTTGGGCGGCTGTGACGGGGCATGATAGGCAGTCCGGATCCATGCCGTAGGCTAGAACATCATGGCTGAGATCGATTTTTCCGCAGAAATCCGCGCGCTCCGCGCTACCTACGATTCCATTGAGCGGGTGTCCGAGGTGGACGCGCTCAAGGAGGAAATCGAGGATCTGAGCGACCAGGCCGGCGCTCCGGATCTCTGGGACGATCCAGCGGCAGGGCAGAAGATCACCTCGCGCCTCTCGCACGCGCAGTCGAAGCTGGAGAAGCTGCAGAACCTTCAATCCCGGATCGACGATCTGGAAGTGCTGGTGGAGCTGGCCCAGGAGGAGGGCGACGGCGATTCGCTGGCCGAGGCGGGCCGGGAGCTCGAGTCGCTGAAGAAGGCGCTTGAAGACCTGGAGGTGGTGACGCTGCTTTCCGGCGAGTACGACGAGCGCGAGGCTGTGGTCACCATCCGTTCCGGTGCCGGGGGAGTGGACGCGGCGGACTTCGCTGAGATGCTGCTGCGGATGTACCTGCGCTGGGCCGAACGGCACGGGTACCCGACGGCGGTTTTGGACACCTCGTACGCGGAAGAGGCCGGGCTGAAGTCAGCCACCTTCGAGGTCAAGGTGCCGTACGCGTTTGGCACCCTGAGCGTGGAGGCCGGGACGCACCGTCTGGTCCGGATCAGCCCCTTCGACAACCAGGGACGGCGGCAGACCTCGTTCGCCGCGGTGGAGGTCATTCCATTGATCGAGCAGACGGACAGCATCGAGATCCCTGACAACGAAATCCGCGTCGATGTCTTCCGGTCCTCCGGCCCCGGCGGCCAGTCCGTTAATACGACGGACTCGGCCGTGCGGCTGACGCACATCCCTACCGGAACCGTCGTCTCGATGCAGAACGAAAAGTCGCAGATCCAAAACCGCGCGGCGGCGCTGCGGGTACTGCAGTCGCGGCTGCTGCTGCTCAAACAGGCCGAGGAGAACGCCGAAAAGAAGGCGATGGCCGGGGACGTCAAGGCCTCCTGGGGCGACCAGATGCGCTCTTATGTGCTGAACCCGTACCAGATGGTGAAGGACCTGCGCACCGAGCACGAGGTGGGGAACACCTCAGCGGTGCTCGACGGCGAGATTGACGACTTCATTGACGCGGGCATCCGCTGGCGCGCGGACAACCGCAACGCCGCGGACGCCGGGACGCTTTAGCAGCGGAGGCCGTCCGAGCTGCACCAGATTGACCGCCGGAAGGCGAATTGCCGCGGTGCGTCCGGTGCCGACACGCCGAATGGGCTGTCAATCTGGTGCAGCTCGGCTGCGCCGGGAGGCCGCGGACCTAGACCCGGCCGAAGGCGACGACGCAGTTCTGGCCGCCGAAGCCGAACGCGTTCGTCATCGCGTAGCGGACATCCGCCTCGCGGGCCTCGTTCGGCACATAATCGAGGTCGCATTCCGGGTCCGGCGTCCGGTAGTTGATGGTCGGCGGGATCACCCGCTCCGAAATGGACATCGCGCAGACCAGGCCGGCGAGCGCGCCGGCGGCACCGATCAGGTGGCCCGTCATGGACTTGGGGGCCGAGACGGCCACCGAATCCGCAGCGGTCCCCAGCGCCTGCCGGATCGCCATGGTCTCGGTCCGGTCGTTGGCCTTGGTGGAGGTGCCGTGCGCGCAGATGTAGTCGACCTCTGACGGGTCCAGCCGGGCGTTCTTCAGCGCCCGGGTGATGGCGTCCGTGGCGTACCGGCCCGTGGGTTCCGGCGCCACCGTGTGGAAGGCGTCGCTGGTGAGCGAACCGCCCAGCACCTCGGCATAGATGTTGGCGCCCCGGGCCTGGGCGTCGGAGAGCCGTTCCATTACGAACACCACGGCCCCTTCGCCGAAGACGAAGCCGTCCCGGTCGGCGTCGAACGGCCGGGAAGCCTCGGCCGGATGGTCATTGTTCTTGGACAGTGCGCGCATCGCGCTCAGGCCCCCGAACATGACCGGCGTGATGGCGGCGTCCGCGCCGCCTGCCACCACGTAGCGGGCGTCGTCGGCCAGCAGTGCACGCCGTCCTTCCAGCAGGGCGTAGGCGCCGCTGGCACAGGCCAGCGCGCTGGCATTGACCGGTCCGTGTGCGCCCAGGCTGATCGCCACCTCACAGGCGGCCATGTTGGTCAGTGCGGAGGCCACGAACTGCGGGTCCATCCTGCGGATCCCCTCAGCGTCCTTGAGGTGCGTGGCGTTTTCGATCTCGCCGAAGCCG
>DASYGM010000250.1:0-3931 GCA_035999715.1 Micrococcaceae bacterium
CCGAGCTCATTGCCGCCTGCGTGGCCCTGGTGGCGCACCCGGATGACGAGCGCTATCAGCCGCTCTTCGGGACCACCGTTTTCTCCCCGCTATACGGCGTCGAGGTGGAGGTCAAGGCGCACCCGCTGGCCAAACCGGAGAAGGGTTCCGGGCTGGTCATGGTCTGCACCTTTGGCGACCTGACGGATGTCACCTGGTGGCGCGAGCTGCAGCTTCCGACCCGCGCCATTGTGGGCCGCGATGGGCGCATCCTCCCCGAGACGCCCGGCTGGATCACCGGTTCCGGCGCGGAGCACTACCAGGCCATCGCCGGCAAGACGACGTTCAGCGCCAAGGAGGCAGTGGTCCTCCAGCTGCGCGAGAGCGGTGACCTCGACGGCGAGCCGAAGTCGATCATGCACCCGGTGAATTTCTACGAAAGGGGTGACAAGCCGCTGGAGGTGGTCACCAGCCGGCAGTGGTACATCCGCAATGGCGGCCGGGACGCGGACCGCCGCGCAGGGCTACTGAACCGCGGCAAGGAGGTGGACTTCCACCCGGCGTTCATGCGCTCCCGCTATGAGAACTGGGTGGAGGGCCTCAACGGCGACTGGCTGGTCTCCCGGCAGCGCTTCTTCGGCGTGCCGATCCCGGTCTGGTACCCGCTGGACGGCGCCGGCAACCCGGACTACGCCCACCCGATCATCCCCTCGGACGAGCTGCTGCCGGTCGATCCGGCCGCCGAGCCGGCTCCCGGGTTCGACGAGGCGCAGCGCGACGTTCCCGGCGGCTTCAGCGGCGACCCCGATGTGCTGGACACCTGGGCAACGTCGTCGCTGACGCCGCAGATCGTCGGCGGCTGGAGCCGGGACGAGGAGCTCTTCGCCAATGTCTTCCCGTTCGACCTGCGTCCGCAGGCGCACGAGATCATTCGCACCTGGCTGTTCTCCACCGCCGTCCGCGCGGATGCGCTGCAGAATGCGGCCCCGTGGAAGCACGCCGCCATCTCGGGCTGGGTGCTGGATCCGGACCGCAAGAAGATGTCCAAGTCCAAGGGCAACGTCATTGTCCCCACCGATGTGCTCGAGGAGTTCGGCTCCGACGCGGTCCGCTACTGGGCCACCTCCGCCAAGCTGGGCGCGGACACCGCGTACGAGATCGGCCAGATGAAGATCGGCCGGCGGCTGGCCATCAAGTTGCTCAATGCGTCGAAGTTTGTGCTGAACCTGGGTGCGACAGACCAGTCTGTGCTTGCGGCGGACGACGGCGGCGCTGCCGCGGCCGGCGCTAATCCTGTGTCCAATCCGCTCGATCTGGCGCTGCTGGCGCAGCTGGCCGACGTCGTCGAGCAGGCGACGGCGTCCTTCGAGTCCTACGACTACGCCCGGGCGCTCCAGCTGACGGAGAGTTTCTTCTGGTCCTTCACCGATAATTACGTGGAACTGGTGAAGGACCGTGCCTACGGTGCGGCCGGCGAGAGCGAGCAGGCTTCGGTGCTGGCCACCCTGGCCACCACCCTGGATGCCCTGCTGCGGCTCTTTGCCCCGTTCATCCCGTTTGCCACCGAGGAGGTCTGGTCGTGGTGGCGCACGGGATCCGTGCACCGCGCCGCCTGGCCCGAAACGTTCCGGCCCTCCGTCGCTGTCGGCGCAGGCACCGGTACGGGTTCAGCGGCTGGAGCGGGAACGGGCGCGGCCATGCTGGCCACCGTCGGCGCCGCGCTCAGCGGCATCCGCAAGGCCAAGTCGGAGGCCAAGGTAAAGCAGCGCACCGAGGTCATCAGTGCCTCGATCGCCGCACCGGCCTACCAGCTGCGGCATCTGCAGGCCGGACTCGGCGATCTTAAGGCCGCGGGCAACGCCCGCCGGATCACGCTGCTGGAGGGTACCGAACTCACCGTGTCCGACGTCGTGCTGGCGCCGGCGGACGAGCCGGCGAAGGCGTAACGCCTCCCCCGCCGGTGCTGTTCCAATAACAGCGATCCCCTCGAATGACGTTGAAATACCCTATTTATCAAGCTGTTTGTGACAGCTGGTGGGAGGGTTGGTTGATCCAGGCCTGTTTGGGTGGCGTGGGTGTGGTCGGGGGCCTGCGGAAACGTTCGGGGTGCTGCCGGTAATAGTTGTCAAGCGTTTCCTGACGCCGGCGCTGAAGGGTTGGCCAGGATCCGTCGTGGACGGAATCTGGGGTATAGCCGTTCAGGCCTGTGTGCCGGTGATTGCTGTTGTAATCAGCGAAGAATGCGGTGAAGTATTCGCGGGCCCTTTCCAGTGTGGCGAAGCTTCCCGGAAAGAGGAGGGAGTACTTCACCGTTTTGAACAGCGATTCGATGTAGGGGTTGTCATTGGAGGTCCGGGGCCGGGAGTGCGAGGGCCGGATACCGAGCATGCGCAACAGATCATGGGTGCCGCCGGCTCGCATGGACGCGCCGTTGTCGGCGTGCAGAACTGCCGGAGCGGCCCATTCGGCCAGGACGGCCCGCTCGATCAGTTCCGCTGCAAGGAGCGTGTTTTCCTGCTGTTCGACGCGATGTCCGACGACCTTGCGGGAGAACACGTCCATGACGGTATAGAGCTTCAGGTGTTGCCGGCCCGGACCCTTGATGTCGGTGATGTCCCAGCACCAGAGCTGATTCGCGGCCGTGGCGAGCAGCACCGGTTTGCTCCGGGTCCGTCCGTCGCCGGCGACCCGCTGCGGACGGCGGTCCCCGTTCTGCCCGGCCGCGGCCACGATTCGATGCGCTGAGGCCAGTGAGCAGTGATGCTCCCCGTTATCGAGCATTCTTCGCCAGGCCTGGGTTACCGAAAGCTCTTCGAATTCCTCGCTGTTCAGCCGGTCCAGGAAGCGTTGGGCGTCCTCGTCGGGGATGCGGTTGGGATAGGCCCGCTGATCGTGTGGAATAGTGACTCCCGCCGGCACAGATGGGTTCTGGCGCCGGTACCAGAGCATATGGGACACCCCTGCCAGCTGGCACGCTGCACGCACGGCCCAGCCAGCGACAATCAGCGCCGCGATCACTTCGAGGAGGACGTTTCGTCGCCCTGGCCCTTCAGCCATTGCGGTCGCGTGGGCTCGGGATCCAGCAGATGCGGGTCCGTTGCTGCCGCGCTCTTGGCCATAGCCTCCAAGAGCGCGGACGCTTTTCCCAGAATGTCCACCGCAGCCTCTGACTTCTCCAGCTTTGCCCTGAGGTTTTCATTTTCCTTGCGGAGATGGTTCAGTTCTGCCCGCTCACGGTTATTCATCCACCTGCTCCTGTCTTCAGGGGAAACCCTATCCAAAGCGCCGGGCGGAAGCAGGCGGCCGCTTTCACGCGCCATCATCCACGTCCTGATCGTCGAGGAATGAATTCCTACCGCGCGGTAAAACGCGGCCTTCGCTCCACGATCCAGACATTTGTCGTGCTCCAACAGCAGCGCCCACCGCTGCTCCTTAGAGTACGAGTGCAACTTCGAGGCGCGGGCGGGAATTTCAAACATAACGTTCCAATCCCCGCCCTATGCGTCTGTCACACAACAGCTTGACGCATAGGGTTTATCGGCTTTATCGGCGACATTACCGAACGCGCCATTGTGGAACGACTGCTGGCAAACACCCACTGCGTTCGACCGGGCGCGCATCCTCGTCGACAACGCTGGCGCCTGCGTCCACAGCCTGGCGCTGGAAGTGACCGACGAGCAATGGCGTCGCATCATGGACGTCAACCTGAATGCTGGGTGGTTATGTTCACAGGTCATTGGCGGGCACATCGTGGAACGAGGTTCAGGTAACATCCTCAACCCCATGGGCGGGGCAGCCCGGTCACCAACGTCACCATGGCCGGCGTTCCCCTCGGCGCGACCCTCGCAGCAACCTTGGGCATGTTCGCCATGCCCGTCTGGGGATGGCGCCAACCTTCCTCGCCGGTGCACAGGTCAGAGGCCGACCCGCTTCTGACCTGCGGAAACACTGT
>DASYGM010000265.1:0-20539 GCA_035999715.1 Micrococcaceae bacterium
CCTTAAAAACGAGTCCCTTCAGCATCAGTCCGTTACTTCCGCATCAATATTCGTTGTGGGATGTAAACCGGCCCAGGCGGGGCAATGTTGGCGGGGTTTTCCTCATACACATCAGCACCTTTTACCACTCAAGCACCGCGCAATCTCGCCGCAGTGCAGGCAGAGGCCCCCATGCCAACTAAGATGGTTTGGTGTTCCGCATCCTCTTCTACTGCCCCGAGATCCCCGGCAATACCGGCAACGCCATCCGGCTCGCGGCGGTCACCGGCGCCGAACTCCATCTGGTGGAACCTCTCGGGTTCGACCTGGAGGACTCGAAGCTGCGCCGTGCCGGGCTGGATTACCACGACCTGGCGGTGCTGCACGTCCACCCGACCCTTGATGCCGCATGGAAGGCCCTGGAGCCGGAGTCTGTTTACGCCTTCACCTCCGACGGCGACACCTCTTATACCGACGTCGCGTACCGGCCCGGCGACGTGCTGATGTTTGGTCCGGAATCCGTGGGCCTGCCGTCGGACGTCAAACGCGATGGCCACATCACCGCCCGGGTCCGGCTCCCGATGCTCCCCAGCCGGCGCTCGCTGAACCTTGCCAATTCCGCCTCCATCGCCCTCTACGAAGCCTGGCGGCAAAACGGCTTCCACGGGGCCAAGCTTTAGCGTCCTAGCCTCAGCCTTTCCAGCCAGGACCCTGCCCCGCCACCATCCGCCGCCCGTCCAACCACCAGCCACAGCCACCAACGCATCCCGCCACCACCACGGAGGAATCAATGTCCGCACGCGATCCCGGTCTCGCCTTCACCGACGGCGCCCTGCAGTTTGAGGCCTGGTCCCGGAACCTCTGGGATCCAGTGGCCCGCGAGGTGGTCGCTGCCGCGGAACTCAAGCCCGGCCAGCACGTCCTGGATGCCTGCTGCGGCACCGGGGCCGCCACCCTCCCGGCCGCTGCCGCCGTCGGACCTTCCGGTTCCGTCGACGGCGTCGACCTCTCCACCGGCCTGCTCCGGCTGGCCGCCGCCAAACTCGCCGGGCAGCATATCCTCAACGCCACGCTGACCGAGGCCGATGTGACCTGCTGGCGCGGCCACCGGACCTTCGATGCCGTGCTCTGCTCCTACAGCATGTTCTTCTTTAGCGAGATGGAAGCCGGTGTCGAGCATCTTGCCAGCATGCTCCGGCCGGGTGGACGGCTGGTGACCAGCACCTGGGTGGAGGGCGCCCTGGAACCGTTCGCGCAGCGCATCCTTGACGCCGCCATCACCGAGCGGCCCCGGCTGCAGGGCGTGGTTCCGCTGCCCAACATCAACATGGGCAAGGTAGCTTCCGCCTCGGCGCTGAAGACCTGGCTGGAGGCCCGCGGCCTGGTGGATGTCACGGTCCAGGAGGATCCGCGCACCCTGACGGTCGACGACGAAATGGCCTGGACGTTGGTGATGGGCAGCGGCTGGCGCACCCTGCTGCCACGCGATCCCGAGGCCATCGCACGGGTGCGCAAGCACTTTGTCCGCTCCGTCGGGCCCCGGGTGGAAATGAACTCTGACACGCTGATCGGCATCGGTCACCGGCCCTAGCACCGCAGACTCGTCCCACCCATCCGCGCCCGCCCGGGGTCCGAATACCTTCTAGGAACTAGTACGGACAGGACGCAATACGGGCGGCAGCAGAAAGCGGGGTGGGTTCGTGGCAGCCATCATCGAGCACCGCGCGCGGCCAGTACCGCCCGTCGGTGGCAACACCGGCTCCCATACACGTGATCGCCCCGGTGTACGCCTATGCTTGAACGCAATGGAAACTCCCAAGGGCACCAAGCTTACGGACGCCGGCCCAGCGCTTCCCGCCACCGGCGCACCAGGGGCATCCGGCGCGGCCGGGGCACCCGCACAACAGGACCGCGCGATGTTGGAAGGGCTCATCCGGCTGACCGCCGGTGGCGACCAGGCCGCCTTCGCCCGGCTCTACCAGCTGACCGCCAAACGGGTCTACGGCATGGCCCGGCGCGTTCTGGTAGACCCGGAACTGGCCCAGGACACCACTCAGGAAACGTACCTGCAAGTGTGGCAGGCGGCCGCAAAGTTTGATCCTTCCGCCGGCAGTCCGCTGGCCTGGCTGATGACCATCGCGCACCGGCGTGCGGTGGACAAGGTGCGGTCAACGCAGAGTTCCACCGACAGGGAGGCACGCTACGGCGCAGCCAGCCAGGTGGTGGAGCACGACGACGTCGTCGACACCGTCAGCTCCCGGCTGGAGGCCGAAGAGGTGGTCAAATGCCTGGGCACGCTGACCGAGACGCAGCAGGAATCCGTCCGGCTCGCCTACTACGGTGGCCTGACCTACCGCGAGGTGGCGGAAAAACTGGGCGCCGCGGTGCCCACCATCAAGTCCCGCATCCGGGATGGTTTACTACGGTTGAAGAATTGTCTGGGGGTGAGTTGAGATGAACGGCGATCAAATGAAGCGCAAGCAGTTCGCGGACGAGATTGACCGGGACCTGGCCGAGGGCCGGGTCCTGGAACTTGCGGAGCTGTACGCACTGGATGCTGTGACAGAGCAGGAGCGTGTCAGCATCGAAGCGCACATCTCGGCGGCTCCTGATGCCCTGCGGACCAGTTTCGACGAGCGCGTCCGCCAGGCCCGTGAGGCTCTGACGGTGACGTTCGCCGCCGGGGAGATCGAGCCGCCGGAGGATCTGTTCCAGCGCATCATGGCCCGGCTCCCCGAGGCACTCCCTGAGGCAATCCCTGACGCATCTGCCGGGGCCCTCCCTGAGGCGACTGCCCCGAGGGCGGCCCCGGCCACCGCCCCGGTGACGCGGGAGCAGCCGCAGCCAGACGCCGTGGATCTTTCCGCCCGCCGCGAGGAGAAGGCACGACGGCGGAGCCTGAGCACCGGCCGACGCTGGCTGGTGGGGGTGGCCGCGGCCGCGCTGATAGCACTCGGCGGCGTTGCCGTTGGTTCCAGCATCATCAGCGCCCAGGATCCGGTGCACCAGATCCTTAACGCCTCGGACGTGCGCACCAAGGCCGTGACCATCCAGGGCGGCGGAACGGCCTCTCTGGCCATCTCGGGTGGCAAGGACGCCGCTGTCGTCACGATGCATAACGTCCCCGCGCCCCCGTCCGGCAAGGTGTACCAGATGTGGCTGATCCCCAAGAGCGGTGCCGCCCCGGTATCGCAGGGGACCATGGATGCCCGGGCGTTGTCCCGGCCCGCGGCCATCAAAGGCGTCGACGCGGCTGCGGCGTTTGCCATCACCGTGGAACCGGCGGGCGGATCGGCCGCCCCGACGCTGCCCATCGTTGCCTCGGTGGCCCTGGCAAGCTGACCCGTGGAGCACCTAGTGACTCTTGGCGCGGACAATCTGCGCGAACGGTCGGTAACTGTTCAATTGACAGCCCAAGGACCCGAGGGCGTCCACGGGGTCCCGGCTGCACGAAGGGCTTGACCTTGACGTAGCGTCAACCTTTAGAGTCGCCTTATGCCCGGAAAAGCCGCAATAAAGCAGTCACCAGCAACGCCACAGCAAGCCATCTGGTCTATTTCTGAGGTGGCCATGATGTCCAAGGTGTCCTCGCGGACCCTGCGGCATTACGACCACATCGGGCTGCTGGAACCGGCCATGACGGCACCGAACGGATACCGCCAGTACGGCCAGGCGCAACTGCACCGGCTCCAGCGGATCCTGCTGCTGCGTGGACTCGGGCTTCGGCTGGACACCATCGCGGAGGTGCTGGAGGGCCAAACGGACCAGGTTGAGGCCCTCAGCGCCCACCAGGGCTGGCTGCTGGCCGAGCGCGACCGGATGGACCAGTTGGCTGAAACCGTCGCATCCACCATCAACGCCTTGAAACGAGGAGAAACCATGAACGCCCAGGACATGTTCACCGGATTCGAAGAGAATCCCTATCAGGAAGAGGCCGTCGCCCGCTGGGGCAAGGACGCGGTGGCCCGCAGCAACGCCAAGTACGCGGCGCTGACCAGGGACCAGAAGCAGGCGATGGCGGATGAAGCGGCAGCCATCAACACCGAGCTGGCGCGCTGCCATCAGGCCGGATTGGCGGCCGACGACGACGCGGTCCAGGCCGCGGTCGGCCGCCACTATCAGTGGGTCAGCTTCCACTGGACGCCCGATGCCGGGCGCTACGTGGGGCTGGGGCAGATGTACCGCGATGATCCCCGGTTCACCGCCAACTACGAAAAGGCCGGGGTCCCGGTGGCCTTCCTGCTGGAGGCCATGCAGGTCTACGCGTCCCGGAACCTCAAGTAGGAGCGGATCTGGGGAATAGTCAGCCCCTGCGGCGCTTGATCTCGGCCGTGGCCTGGGGCAGGACCTTGAACAGGTCCCCCACCACGCCGAAGTCCGCTATCTCGAACACCGGTGACTCGGCGTCCTTGTTCACCGCCACAATCACCTTGGCCGTCTGCATGCCCGCCTTCTGCTGGATGGCCCCGGAGATACCCGCGGAAATGTACAGCTGCGGCGAGACGGTGTGGCCGGTCTGGCCAATCTGTGCCGAGTGTTCAATCCATCCCGCATCGGTGGCCGCGCGGGAGGCTCCCACCGCTGCACCCAGGGCGTCGGCCAGCTCTTCAATCGGGCCGAAGTCGCCGTCGACGCCGCGGCCGCCGGCCACCACGATCCGGGCCTCGGTCAGGTCGGGCCGTCCGCTGGCCGGCTTGATGGTGCGTTCGACGATCCGGGCACCGAGGCTGGCGGGGCCAAAGGCGACCGCAACCGCCTCCACCTCGGGAGACGTGGCCTGGGCTGCCTCCTGGGGATCCACGGTGTTTGGCTTGACCGTGAAGATGGCCGTCGCCGTCGTCGCCCTGGCCTTGACCAGGTAGGAACCGGCCAGCACCGACTTGTCCGCCAGCAGGCCCGGGCCCGCATCCGGTCCGTTCTCCAGGCCCACGGCGTCGGAGACCACACCGGCAGACAGCGCAATCCCCGCCCGCGCCGCAATTTCCTTACCCTCCGGGGTGTTTCCCACCAGCACAGCGGCAGGCGAAAGCTCCCGGGCCACCTGGGCCAGCAGGTCCGCCTTGGGCGCCACCAGGTAGTCGGCCAGTTCGCCCTGCTCGGACTGGTAGATCCGCGTGACTCCGTGGGCGCCCAAGGCCTCCTTCACGGCATCGCTGAGCGGGCCGGCCAGCACGACGGCGGGGTCCCCGGCGGCGCGGGCCAGTGTGAGCAGCTCCTGTGCGGACTTGGGCAGGGCATCGCCATGCGCTTCATCCGGGGAGGTCCGGTCGACAAAAACGAGAACTGTAGACATTGCGGGTGTTCCTCCGGGTTAGAGCAGCTTGTGGGCGGCGAGGAAGTCGACCAGCGCAAGGCCGGCCTCGCCGTCGTCGGTGATGGTGGTGCCGGCAGTCCGGGGCGGCCGGGGCGCGGCGGATTCGACGGCGGTCCAGGAACCGGCACTGCCCACCAGGGCCGGCTCCAGGCCGATGTCCGCCAGTCCCAGCGTGGTGATGGTCTTCTTCTTTGCCGCCATGATGCCCTTGAAATTCGGGTAGCGGGGCTCGTTGATCTGGTCCGTGACCGAGACCAGCGCCGGCAGGACCGCTTCCACCGTCTCGGCGTAGGTATCGCCGTCGCGCCGAGCCACCAGCTTATGTCCGCCGGCACCGCCGTCGGACGTGATCTCCAGCGTGGCCGCAAACGTGACCTGCGGCAGTTCCAGCCGGGCGGCCAGCTGCGCCGGGACCAGTGACGTCTCCCCGTCGGTGGAGGACATGCCCGTGAGCACCAGGTCCACCGGACCCAGATGGCGGATCAGCGCCGCCAGGGCCAGTGAGGTGGCCGCCGCATCCGAGCCGGCCAGCGCGTCATCGCTCAGGTGCACACCCTCATAGGCGCCCATCTGCAGGGCCTTCTTCACGGCCGCTACCGCACCTGCCGGCCCCATCGTGACGGCGGTGACCCTATTGCCTGCCGCAGGCCCGCCGCGCTCCTCCGCCAACTGCAGCGCGGCTTCCAGCGGGTATTCATCCAGCTCGGAAAGGATGCTCTCGGAGCGGCTGATGGCGTTGCCGGGCCCGGTGAGGTGCCGCTCGATCTGAGCGTCCGGTACATGTTTTACGAGTACCACTATGTTCAGTGCTGAGTTGTCCACTGCTGCCCTTCGACGTGCTGGGTTCTTAGGTCAAGCTACCGCATTGCTGCGGCGTCCCGTCCGCCGCGCACCATTGAGCTTAGTAGGTTCCTCCGGACAGAACCCACTGCCACCAGTGGTTGCCGAAACGTTGGGTCACCTTCGGCCACGCACAGGAGCGGTAGCCACCCCCGGGGCGGCTACCGCTCCTCAACCACAGCTACTTCCGCTGGAAGAGGTTCAGAATGTTTCCTTCCGAGTCCGTGAACCAGGCAGCCTTGCCCGCGTTCGTGGTCGCAATGCCGTTTTCGGTTTTGAGACCCGGAAAGTCGTACTCCTCGAAGGTGATGCCACGGCCCCGCAGGTCCTCGACATCTTTTTCGATGTTCGCGCTTGCCCAGCCCATCTGCGTGTTTTTCGCAGTGCCGGCGTTGTCGGTTTGGTAGAGCAGGAACAGCGTGTTGTTCCCGCAGCTGTAAATCAGGTTCTCGTCGTCCAGCAATTCCGACGGTTCGAGTCCGAGTTTGCTCCGGTAGAATTCCTTCGCCCGATCCATGTCCCTGGCCGGAAGGACGGCAATAAGGTCCAGATCCTTTAACATATCGATTTCTCCCATGCTTGGCGCGGTGCGCCTTGTGCACCGCAACCCGGGCCGCCCCGGGCCATTTTCTACGGTCCAGCCGCGGGGATACGGACCCCGAGCTGGGACAGGACGCTCAAGACGTCCGCTGTACCCCACCAGTCGACCGCGAGCCCATCCTCGAACCGGAGACAATTCCCCTCTTGGCCAGACCGCCCAGCTATCGTTTCGGACAGGGCGAAGGCGTGCACTCAAAGAAGTCGTGGTGCTCGAAATCTAGGCCTGGCCGCGGGGGTTGTCAAGGACTCCACCCCCGCGCTTTCACAGGTCCAGGACACGGTGAAGGGACGGTACCGAGGTACCGTCCCTTCACCGCTTCCGAACCTAGCCGACCTGCGCGGCGTCCAGCGTGACATCCGCCGACTGCTGCGAGGTACCGCGGGTAAAGGTCACCTTGACCGTGGCACCGGCGGCCTGCTCGCGGACCGCGGCCGTCAGTTCCGAGGCGTCCGTGATGGTCCGGCTGCCGAAGTTGGTGATCACATCGCCAACCTTCAGCCCGGCCTTGTCGGCCGCGGAGCCGGAGGTGACGGCGGCAACCTCTGCGCCCGCCGAGAAGCTGGTGGAGTCCGCGTTGGCCCCGGCGGCCTTGGGCTTAACCGAGACGCCCAGCTGACCGTGTGTGGCGCTGCCGTTCTGGATGATCTCCTGCGCAATCCGCTTGGCGTTGTCGATCGGAATCGAGAAGCCGACGCCGATGCTTCCGGACTGGCTGGAGGAGGATGACGAGGATCCGGCAGAGGCAATGGCGACGTTCACGCCGATGATTTCGCCCTGGGTGTTGGTCAGTGCACCACCGGAGTTGCCCGGGTTAATGGACGCGTCCGTCTGGATGACATTGAGGTTCACCTGGCCCTGGTCGGCACTGCTGGAGCCGCTGGATCCGTCCGGCGGAGCGAAGTTGAAGCCGTTTCCGCCGTTGCCCTGGCCGTTGCTCTGACCGCCCGAGGAATCGCTCTGCGACTTGGGCACTGCGGAGGAGGAGACCTGGATGGTCCGGTTCAGGGTGGAGACGATGCCGTCGGTAACGGTGCCGCTGAGCCCCAGCGGAGCGCCGATTGCAATCACCGTGTCGCCCACGTTGACCTTGTTGGAATCGCCCAAGGTGGCCGGAACCAGTCCTTGCGCGTCGATCTTGATCACGGCCAGGTCGGACAGCGGATCCGTGCCAACCACCTTGCCGGCATAGACCTTGCCGTCGTTGGTGCGGACCTCGATGGTGGCGTTGGCCGCCTGCCCGTCCAGGGTCACCACGTGGGTGTTGGTCAGGATGTGGCCCTCGGTATCGAGGATGATGCCGGAGCCGGTGCCGCCGGAGTTGCCGGAGGTGGCGGAGATGGTCACCACGCTGGGTGAGGCCTTCTGTGCCGCCGCCGTCACGGCATTGACATTGTCCTTGTTGTTGACAATCAGCGGAGCGGCTGCGGGAGCGTTCTGCACGGTGCTGGATTGGGTGGAACCGTCGAGCAGGGCCGTGGTGCCGGCAGCGGCGCCGCCGCCAACCAGCGCAGCGGCGACCATGCCGGCCACAAAGATGCCTGCGCCGACCTTTTTCTTTTCCCTGCGCCTCGCGGGCTGCGGGCCGGCCTGGCCGCCGGCGTCCGACGGCGGGATGGGAGTTCCGTAGCCGGTCTGGGCGTATTGTCCGTACCGCGGTTCGGACTGGGGCGTCCCCGCTTGCTGGGACTGGCTGGGCGCCCCGTATTGCGGCACACCCGTCTGAGGCTGGGACTGGCTGTGGGCACCGTAATGCGGCGCGCCGGCCTGCGGCTGGCCCTGGTACTGCTGCGCCAAGGGCTGCGTGGGGCCCTGATACTGGTTGGGGTTTTGGCCTTGGTTTTGGCCCTGGGCGTGGCCCAGGGCCTGTCCGTAACCGTGCTGCCCGGGGTACTGCTGCCCCTGCTGCTGAGCCGGATACTGCGGCCCCGGCTGTCCCGGTTGGGCGGGGCCAACCACCGGGGTCGGGCCGCCGGCAGACGGGTGCCGCTGGTCCTGCCACTCGCGGATGGGCAAGGTGGGGTTCGGAGTGGGAATGCTTTCGGTGGGATTCGAGGCCGCAGGATCCGGCGTCACCGGCGATGCGGCCGAGTGCTGTGGCTGGGCCTGGTCCGCGCTGGCTTGGACCTTGTGTTCCTCGCTTGACGCCTCGCCGCCGCCAAAGCCGGCCTGTTCGCCGTTGTGCTCGGTCATTGGTCTTCCTTCCTCTTTGATACTTAAACTATGACGGCTCTCTCTGGACCATCTGCGAACGTTCGCTGGAAGCTTGCTGTGAAGGCCGCCGAGGCTTGGGAGGCCCCTCGTAACCGGATTCCGTTTCGCCGGGGGCGTATCCCTGCCGGTGGACTCGCATCAAACCGGGTCATAGAATCAAGGGGAAATGCCACAGCTACCTGCGGCTTTACCTCTGGACCGCAACGAGCTGTGGCTTTTGCCCGTAGTGCTCCCTGACAGTGCTTTCCTGACATGGGTCCTCCGCTACCGGGTTCACTGTACGCGCTGAAGGGTTACAGATGCGGTCCCCATTGACCTTGACCAAACGACTTCTTGCCGCGGCGGGTCTGATGTCCTTCCTGTTGCTGCCCGCGGCCGCCGCCTACGCCGAGCCCCCGGTGACGATTCCGTCCGGCCAGTACGTCGTCGACGATGCGGGCGTGCTGGGCAGCAAGACCGGCGATGTCAAGGACGCCCTCGCCAAGCTGAATAAGGACCACGGCGTCACCATGTACGCCGTCTACGTTAAGACCTTCGACGGCGCCGACCCGGCAACCTGGGCCAAGCAGGTAGTGCAAAACAAGCAGATGGGGCCGCACGAGGCGCTCTTGGCTGTGGCCACGGATGCCGGAAAGTACAGCTTCCAGGGTGGCGACGGATCCACTCTTACAGCGACGCAGGGCTCGAATATCTCGCAGAAGGCAATTCTGCCCCAACTGCATAACCACAACTGGGCGCAGGCCGCCATCGACGGTGCCGCAGCCCTCGGTGATGCTGCGGGCGGCGGCAGCGGAACCGTCCCCAACCCCACCGGTGGCTACGTCGCGCTGGGAGTCGGCGCCGTCGTCGTCGTCGGAGGTGCCGGCACCATAGTGGCCCTGCGCAGCCGGAGGAAGAAGGCGGCGCAGGCCGCCACCGAGTCCGGCTACGGGCCCAACGGCGAACAGCTGGACCCGATGGCGGGGATCAGCATTCCGGATCTGCGCACCCGCGCCGGGGCGCTTTTGGTGGCCGCCGATGACGCCATCAAGTCCAGCGAGCAGGAGATCGGTTTTGCCCAGGCGGCCTACGGCGAGGAGGCCGTGGCGCCGTTCCAGAAGGCGCTTGCCGATGCCAAGGGACACCTGAGCGAGTCCTTCAAGCTGCAGCAGCAACTCGACGATGAAATCCCTGACACTGTTCAGGAGCAGAGGTCCTGGTACGGGGAGATCATCCGCCGCTGCGAGGCCGCGAACGGGTCCCTGCAGGAGCAGAAGGCCAACTTTGATGCGCTGAGGGAGCTGGAGCAGAACGCGCCCGCCGCGCTGGCCACCGTTACCGCCGGAAGCACGCAGGCGGCGGCAAAGATCCAACAGGCCCAGACCACCTTGGCGGCGCTGCAGGAAAAGTACGCCGCCACTGCGCTGTCCACGGTGGAGGACAACATAAGCCAGGCACAGCAGCGCCTGGACTTTGTCCAGACCGCATCCCGGACGGCGCAGGAAAAGCTGGATGCCGCCGATGCCAGCGCCGCCGCCGTCGCCGTGCGGGCTGCGGAGGAAAGCCTGCATCAGGCCAACCTGCTGCTCGACGCGGTGGGCAAGGTGGCCCATGACATCGATGAGGCCAACGCGAACCTGCGCCAGGCCATGGCCGATACCGCCGCGGACCTGAACCAGGCCAAGGCGATGGTGGGTGCCGGAGCCAATCAGCAGTATGCGCCGCAGGTTGCCGCAGCCGAGGCCGTGCTGCAGCAGGCCCAGCAGCACACCGCTGCGGGCAAACTGGATCCGATCGGAACGCTGCAGCAGGTGGAGAAGGCGCACAGCGCCCTGGATGGGATGCTGGCCGGGATCCGGGACCAGCAGCAGCAGGAGCAGCGCGCACAGGCCTCGCTGCAGCAGGCCATCAGCGCCGCGCAGGCGCAGATTTCCGCCACCCAGGACTACATAGCGGCCCGCCGCGGCGGAGTCGGATCGGAGGCACGAACCCGGATCGCGGAGGCACAACGGAACCTGGACTACGCGCTGAGTATCCAGCAGAAGGACCCCGTATCCGCCCTCACCTACGCGCAGCAGGCACTGGCGCTTGCGCAGCAGGCCGCCCAGCTGGCGCATTCCGATGTTGACGGCTTCAGCATGACCGGCGGAGGCATGGGCGGTTACGGCTATGGCGGCCGCGGCTACGGCGGCGGTGGCTTTGGCGGCGGGTTCGGCGGGGCCATCCTGGGCGGAATCCTGGGCGGCATCCTCTCCGGCGGTAACCGCGGAAACTGGGGCGGCGGCGGGTTCGGCGGTTGGGGTGGCGACGGCGGCGGTGGCTTTGGCGGCGGATTTGGCGGGGACGGCGGCGGCTTCGGTGGCGGCGGCGGTTTTGGCGGGGACAGCGGTAACTTCTAGATTTCCAATTGCACGCTAGTAGGCAGGACGAAAGGTATAACCATGGCAAAGCAGTCCATTTTTGGCCGGATCTCCCAGTTGGCACGCGCCAATGTCAACGCGCTGCTGGACCAGGCCGAGGACCCGCAGAAAATGCTGGACCAGATGGTGCGCGACTACACCAACAACATCGCGGAGGCCGAGTCCGCCGTGGCCCAGACCATCGGCAACCTGCGCATGCTCGAGGAAGACCACCAGCAGGACATGAAGTCGGCGCAGGACTGGGGCACCAAAGCGCTGGCCGCCAGCCGGAAGGCCGATGAATTCCGCACCGCCGGTAACGCCGCGGATGCCCAGAAGTTCGATGCGCTGGCCAAGGTTGCCCTGCAGCGACAGATCACCTCGGAAAATGAGGCGAAGTCCGCCGAGCCCAACATCGCCGCCCAGAACGACGTCGTCGAAAAGCTCAAGACCGGCCTGAACCAGATGAAGACCAAGCTGGGCGAACTTTCCAGCAAACGCAACGAGCTGGTAGCCCGGGCCAAGACCGCCGAGGCCCAGACCCAGGTCCACGACGCGCTCAAGAGCATCGACATCATGGACCCGACCAGCGAGGTCAGCCGGTTCGAGGACAAGATCCGCCGCGAAGAAGCCAAGGTCCGCGGACAGGCCGAGCTGGCGTCCTCCAGCCTTGATGCCCAGTTCGAGAGCCTGGAGGATCTGGGCGAACAGACCGAGATCGAGGCCCGGTTGGCGGCCCTGAAGCAGGGCGGAACATCAACCGCCGCGATCGGCTCCGGGACCGGGGCTTCGGGGAAGGACACCGCGGGCTCGGAGGATCCGGTCGTCGACGAGGCTGAATTCAACAACCTCTAGGTCCACAGCCTCTGAGACACCCGCCTAACCGGTTACCGGATCGCTAGGTCAACAACCTCTAGAGCGACCCGAGCTGCGGCAGGAGCTGGCGGAACAGCTCCGCCGCTGCGTTCGGGTCCGCGAGCGCGGTGTTGATCAGGATCGCGATGGTGGTCTTGCTGGTCGGGTCGTACATGACCAGCGATTCATACCCTGAACCGACGCCAGTGTGCCCCCACCATCCGTCCAGCTCCCCCATCGCCAGACCATAGGCGTCGTAAGCAGGGGTGAAATCGCTGTTCTGGGTGGTGGACACCGGGGACAGCCGCGCCGCCTGCAGGTCAGCCGGCAGCAGCATCCCCGAGCCCAGCGCCTTCCCCCAGGTCAGCAGGTCGCCGATATCGCCAAACAGGCCACCAGCCGCACTGTAGAGCGTGTCACTGGCGGTGCCGATCGCCTCGGCGCCCGCGTCCGTGCTTTCGTAGGCCCCGGCCAGCGCCAGCCCCAGCGGCTCATCCGGCGGATACACCACCGAGGTCAGCCGCAGCGGTGCCAGCAGCCGGCTGGAAACCTGCTGGATCCAGCTCTGCCCGGTGACCGCCTGGATGACCTGACCCAACAGCACGGTATTGGTGTTGCTGTAGCCGAAGTCCGTTCCGGGGTCGAACTCCAGCGGCTGATCGAAGGCATCCTGCAGCAGCTGATCGTCCGTCCAGGTATACCCGCCGGGCGAATTCATCTGGTCCGAAAACTCCTGCGTATCCGAGTACTCCACCAGCCCGGTACGCATTTCCAGCGCCAACCGAACCGTGATGGCATTATCGTCCGGGGCCGCGGGCACGTAGCGCGATACCGGATCATCCAGGCCCAGCTTGCCCTCCGCAACCAACTGCAGGATCACAGTGCCCACAAAACTCTTGGTGATGCTGCGGAACGCGGAGCGGTCCGTGGCCTGCAGCGGCGTCCCAGCACCGAGGTCCGAGTAGCCGTTCAGGGACAGGAACCGACCCTGCGCCGTGCTGATGCCAACGGCAATACCGGCCGCGCCTTGTTGGGAGAGGAACGAGCCGATGGTGCCCTGTAGATCTTCCGGCATGTCCTGCCATGGGGCCAGCGGAACCGGCTGGAGTGTGCTTGTTCCGCTGTTGGCCTGACTGGCGTTCGACGGCGACGCGGCACCTGTTCCTGCGGTTGGCGTTACCGCCCCGGTTGCCTGGCCTCCTGCCTTGGCGCTTGCGGCCGTGCCGCTCTTGCCGCCTGCCGACGCGCCGTCCGAGGACTGCCCCGCGGCCTGGCGTTTGGCCGCCGAGGCCGAGGCCTCATCCCGCAGCACGGCGGTCAGCTGGACGCCAACCGCCAGCACGGCCGCCGCCGCACAGACCGCCAGGAACCGGACCAGCGACGTATGGAGGCGGGCTCGCCGGGAGCGCATCCTCCGGAACCGCGGCATCGCGTCCCCCTTCCGGTTATGCCCCTGCTGGCCAGACGCCAAACTGCGCCTCACTCAGTTATGCCGGGACATACTGGTGGTTTACTGGACACCGGGTGGATGTGGCAATAGAAAACCGCGAAGAAGTTGTGAAAGTTGCCTGCACCCTGTTGTGCTGCGCCGCGAAGAGTCGCCATCTGCTGTCATGAGGCCCTCAATCAAGCAGATAGCGCCCCTTCGGCGGAGGGCTCGTCAGCTGGGCGCAGCCTGGAGTTCGACGACGGACCAGGACAGTTCGGGCTACGTCACGGTGAGCTGATGGTGGCTGCTGTGACACCCACCAGCACGGTCATTCCCACCTGCTCCCCCGCCGTCCGGCTATTGGACGTGAAGCGGTCGGCTCCCTCGGATGCCGTCGAGGGTGGGCCGGGCGCGGGACCTGGTTCCCCTTCGGAGCGCGAGCTTACATCTGGGTGAAAGCCGCGGTGGCCGGGTCCGATCCGATCCTGGCTCCGGACTCCAGCGCACTGATCGCTTCAACGTCGGCCGCGGAAAGCCCGATGTTGGCAGCTGCCAGGTTCTGCCGCATCCGGCCGGAGTCGGCGGACTTGGGAATCACAATGTTCCCAATCGCCAGATGCCAGGCCAGGACGATCTGGGCGGGAGTTGCCCCGTGTGCGTTGGCGATCTCCGCGAGCGTTGGCTCCGAGAGGTCGCTGCCCTGGCCCAGCGGGCTGTACGCCTCCACCGCAATGCCGTGGCTGCGGCACTTATCCGCCAGGGCGCGCTGCTGGAACGTCGGATGCAGCTCGATCTGGTTGACCGCCGGGACCACCTGCGCGGAGGCCAGCAGGGTATCCAGGTGCTCCGGCAGGAAGTTCGAGACGCCGATGGCGCGCACCTGGCCGTCCGCATAGAGCTTTTCCAGCTGCTTCCATGCCTGGGTGAAGAGTCCGGCGGAGGGTACGGGCCAGTGGATAAGGTAAAGGTCGACGACGTCGAGGCCCAGGGCCGCGCGGCTGGCCTGGAACGCTTGGGCGGCATTTTCCTGTTCGCCGTTACGCAGCTTGGTGGTTACGAAGATGTCCTCACGGGGAATCCCGGACGCGGCGATGGCCGCTCCGACACCGGCCTCGTTGCGGTAGGCCGCGGCCGTATCGATATGGCGGTAGCCTGCGGCCAACGCATCCTCGACAACCTTCTGGGTCTGCTCAGCAGGAACCTGGAAGACGCCGAAGCCCAGCTGCGGAATGGAGACACCGTTGTTGAGCTCGAACTGGGGGACATTTTCATGGGGCACTGTGGACATTCTGGCTCTCGTCTCGGTCGAATCAGCTGATCACTACGTTGGATCCTTCCACCCTAGCCAACTCCCGCCCGGGTCCCCATACCTTTCAGGGCGTAGGGCGGTCAGTTTACTTCCGCTCGGGCCGGGACACTGACCTCGTCGTCGGCTGTGGAGGCAGCGAGCCGGAGCCAGGTGTCCACCACGGTATCGGGGTTCAGGGAGACGGAATCGATGCCTTCTTTGACCAACCACTCGGCGAAGTCCGGGTGGTCGCTGGGGCCCTGGCCACAGATGCCGACATATTTGCCGCGCTCCTTGCAGGCTTTGATTGCCATACTCAGGAGCCTCTTAACGGCAGGATCGCGTTCATCGAAGCTGCCAGCGACAATCGCCGAGTCCCGGTCCAGGCCCAGGGTCAGCTGGGTCATGTCGTTTGAGCCGATGGAGAAGCCGTCGAAGTGGTCCAGGAAATCATCGGCGAGCAGGGCGTTGGAGGGGAGTTCACACATCATGATGACCTCCAGTCCATTCGCGCCACGGGTGAGGCCGTTCTCGGCCAACAGTTCCGTGACGCCGCGGGCCTCGTCCAAGGTACGGACGAACGGGATCATCAGCTTGACGTTGGTCAGCCCCATCTCGTTTCGGACGAAGGACAGGGCCTCGCACTCAAGTTCAAAGCAGTCCCGGAACTCCGGCTCCAGGTACCGTGAGGCGCCGCGGAAGCCGATCATCGGGTTCTCTTCGTGCGGCTCGTAGGCGGGGCCGCCGAGGAGGTTGGCGTACTCGTTGGATTTGAAGTCGGACATGCGCACGATCACGGGCTTCGGCGCGAACGCCGCCGCGATGGTGGCCACCCCTTCGGCGAGGCGTTTGATGTAGTAGTCGCGCGGACCCTCGTACGCGGCGATCCGCTCCCGGATTTGATCTGCAAGGTCGGCCGGCTGGTCATCCAGGTTCAGCAGGGCCTTGGGATGGATACCGATCTGCCGGTTGATGATGAACTCCAGCCGGGCGAGGCCCACGCCGTCGTTCGGTAGTTGCGCGAAGGTGAATGCCTGTTCGGGGGTGCCGACATTCATCATGATCTTGACCGGGGCCTCGGGAAGCTGGGCGATGCGGGTCTCCTCCACGCTAAAGTCCAGAAGCCCTTCATAAATGACGCCCGTCTCACCATCGGCGCAGGACACCGTCACCTCGAGGCCGTCGGAGAGGACGTCTGTGGCATCCCCGGTTCCGACGACGGCAGGAATCCCCAGTTCCCGGGCAATGATGGCCGCGTGGCAGGTGCGTCCGCCGCGGTTGGTTACGATGGCGGCGGCGCGCTTCATGATGGGTTCCCAGTCCGGGTCGGTCATGTCCGCGACCAGGACGTCGCCGGTCTGGAACGAAGCCATCTGGTCGATCGCGTCAAGGATGCGGACGCTGCCGGCCCCGATGCGCTGGCCGATGGCGCGGCCTTCAGCCAGCACCCGGCCGGTTTCGTTGAGGCGGAAGCGGCTCAGGCTGCCGGCGGTCCTGCGGGACTGCACAGTCTCCGGGCGGGCCTGCAGGATGTACAGGCCGCCGTCGATCCCATCCTTGCCCCATTCGATG
This sequence comes from Micrococcaceae bacterium, assembly GCA_035999715.1. Classification (GTDB taxonomy): domain Bacteria; phylum Actinomycetota; class Actinomycetes; order Actinomycetales; family Micrococcaceae; genus Arthrobacter_M. The sequence continues at coordinate 16,468 of DASYGM010000265.1, forward strand.
TCCATGGGACGGCCATAGTGCTTCTCGATGGCCACGGCGTGGCGCGCAAGCTGCTCGACGTCGTCATCGCTGAGGCTGAAGTGTTTCCGCAACGACGGCTCAACGGGGACAAAATCAATGGTGCGGCCGGGTTCACTGCTGGTGGTGTACGTCATCTGAAGGGCCTTTTCACCCAGTCCGCGCTTGAGGATGGCCGGGCGCCGCGCGTGCAGTGCGGGCTTGTAAACGTAGAACTCATCCGGATTGACGGCGCCTTGGACGACGGCCTCCCCCAGGCCATAGGACGAGGTGACGAACACCGCGTCCTGGAAGCCCGATTCGGTATCCATGGTGAACATGACGCCGGAGGCTCCCACGTCGGAGCGCACCATGCGCTGGATGCCCGCCGAAAGTGCCACCTCGGCGTGTTCGAATTTGTGGTGGACGCGGTAGGCGATCGCCCGGTCATTGTAGAGCGAAGCGAAGACATCCTTGATGGCCTGCAGGATGTTCTCGATCCCCCGGATATTCAGGAACGTTTCCTGCTGCCCCGCGAAGGAGGCATCCGGCAGGTCTTCCGCGGTCGCGCTGGAACGCACGGCCCAGGACAGGTCCGCGGAGCCGCCGTGCTTGTCAACCAGTTGCTGGTAGGAGTTCCGGATCTGCTCTTCGAACTCCGGCAGGAAGGGCGTCCCGCGCACCAGGGACCGGATCTGGTGGCCGGCGGAGGCCAGGGCCGTCACGTCATCGGTATCCACACCGTCCAACCGGTTGGCGATTTTCTTGTCCAGGCCTGAATCGGACAGGAACCGGCGGTACGCCTCCGCCGTCGTGGCGAAGCCGTCGGGCACCTGGACTCCGGCAGAAGTCAGGTTCTGCACCATCTCGCCAAGGGAGGCGTTCTTGCCGCCCACCCTGTCCAGATCCTTGAGCCCGAGTTCCGAGAACCACAAGATGTCCGTCGTCATGAGTGCTGCTCCTTCGCAGAGGGTGGTATGCGGTGAACCATCCCGCTCGCGGCGATCGCCGGTTACGCGGCGCAGGTCCCGTCCACAATGACAGGTCTCCAAGTTTCTTTCCACATGATGTCCGCCACATTTACTTTGTGAAATCTTTCCCTAATGTTTGAGGTGCATCCGTTGCAGAATCGTCGCTGCCATTTCCTCCACGGAGACAGAGGCTGAATTCAGGTACGGAATCCCATGTGCGACATACAAACGCTCGGCACTGCGCAACTCGAAACCGCATTGCCGCAAGGATGCATAGGGAGAGCCCCGGCGCCGCTCCGTCCGGATCTGGCTCAGACGCAGCGGGTTGGAGGAAAGGCCGAAACATTTTGAAACGAAGGGCCGCAGAGGCGTGGGCAGACCTTCCATTTCAAAGTCTTCGTCCACCAGGGGGAAGTTGGCGGCGAAGATACCGTGCTGCAGCGCCAGATACATCGTTGTGGGTGTTTTGCCGCAACGGGACGGCGCTACCAGGATGACTTGGGCCTTTTCCAGCGCGCGCAGGCTCTGGCCGTCGTCGTGTTCCATGGCATATTCGACGGCGGCCATGCGGGATTGGTAGCGCGCCGCGTTTCCTAGGCCGTGCGCCCGGCCGGGTTCCCCGCTCGCCGGGGTACCCAAAGCCTGCTCCAGCACTCTGACATGCGTCCCGATAAGGTCCACGATGATGCCCCTGCATGTCGTCAGAGCCTTGCGGATATCGCTGCTGACGGCCGTGGAAAAGACAATCGGCCGCGGGCCGCTGGCAGCCAGTCTGTCGATGGTATCGATCACGGTTCTGGCCTGTTCGACGGTCGTGATGAAGGGAACCGTGATGCGGTCAAAATTACTTCCGGGAAATTGCGTCAACAAGGTGTTCCCGAGCGTTTCCGCCGTGATGCCGGTACTGTCTGAAAGGAAGTAGACAGGCCGAAGATTGTCATGGGTCATGACCGCATTCTCCATCAGGACAGCCCCGGTCCGGTATCTGCACCGCGAAACCGACCCTGACTTCGCCGACACCCGGATACCCGGATACCCAAATACACCGAGACACCCGACACCGAGACAAAGGAAATCCGCGATGCAGTACACGCAGCTTGGCCGTTCCGGCCTGAAGGTCTCCCGCCTGTGCCTGGGCACCATGAATTTCGGCCCGCAGACGGAGGAAGCCGACGCCCATGCCATCATGGACTCCGCCGCCGCGTCCGGGATCAATTTCTTCGACACGGCAAACGTCTACGGCGGCGAGGGACACCGCGGCTGGACCGAGGAAATCGTGGGCCGCTGGTTCGCCAAGGGCGGCAACCGCCGGGAGCATACGGTGCTGGCCACCAAACTGTATGGCACCATGACGGATCTGCCCAACGAATCCAAGCTCTCCGCGCTGAATATCCGGCGGGCGCTGGATACCAGCCTGAAGCGCCTGCAGACGGATTACATCGACATTTACCAGTTCCACCATGTGGACCGGAACACGCCATGGGATGAGATCTGGCAGGCGCTGGAGGTGGCAGTGCAGCAGGGCAAGGTGCTGTATTCGGGAAGCAGCAATTTTGCCGGCTGGCACATCGCCCAGGCGCAGGAGGCGGCCCGGCGCCGGCACTACAACGGGCTGGTCAGCGAACAGTCCATTTACAACCTGCTGACCCGCAATGTGGAGCTGGAGGTCATTCCGGCGGTAAAGGAGTACGGGCTGGGGCTTATTCCGTGGTCGCCGCTCCATGGCGGGCTGCTGGGCGGCGTGCTGAAAAAGGAAAACCAGGGCGTCCGCCGGCAGGAAGGCCGTGCGGCTGCCACGCTAAAAAAGCACCGGGAGCAGATCCAGCAGTACGAGGACTTAGCCGACCAACTGGAACAGCAGCCGGGCGAGCTGGCGCTGTCCTGGCTGCTGCACCAGCCCGCCGTCACCGCACCCATCGTGGGGCCCCGGACGCAAGAACAGCTGGACACCGCCCTCCGGGCTCTGGACCTGCAGTTGGACCAGACGACGCTGAAACGGCTGGACGAGATCTTCCCCGGCCACCGGACCGCGCCCGAGGACTACGCCTGGTGAGCGGCCTGGACGTGCTTCTGGTGGGCGGAACCGGCGTAATCAGCACGGCGGTGGCCCACCGGGCGGTGGAGCTGGGTCACCGTGTCACGTTGCTGAACCGGGGCAAAACGGATCTGCGCCCGGTACCGGAGGGTGCCGAGGTGCTGCAGGCGGACGTCCGTGATCCGGCGTCCGTCCGCGCGGCTTTGGGCGGGCGGAGGTTCGACGCCGTTGCGGACTTTATTTCCTTCACTCCTGATCAGGTGCGGGCCGGGATGGAACAGTTCCGCGGCCGGACGGGCCATTATGTGTTCATCAGCTCCGCCTCGGCGTACCAGAAGCCGCCGTCGCGGCTGCCGATCCTGGAATCGACGCCGCTACGCAACCCGTTCTGGCAGTACTCCCGGGACAAGATCGAGTGCGAGGAGCTGCTGATGCGCGCCTACCGCCAGGAGGGTTTTCCCGCCACCGTGGTGCGGCCCTCCCACACCTACGACCGGACCAGGCTCCCCACGCTGGGTGGCTGGACGGATATCCACCGGATGCGCCACGGCCTGCCGGTGCTGGTGCACGGCGACGGCACCTCGCTGTGGACACTGACCCATGCCATGGACTTCGCCGTGGCATTCACTGCGCTGCTGGGCCGCCCGCAGGCAATCGGTGAAAGCTACACCATCACCTCCGACGAATTCCTGCCCTGGGACCGGATCTACCGCATCCTGGCCGATGCCGCCGGCGCCCCGGAACCGGATCTGGTGCACGTGGCCTCGGAGACCATCGCCGTACATTCGCCGGCCCTGGGGCCCGGGCTGCTGGGCGATAAGGCGCACTCGGTGGTCTTCGACAACGCCAAGATCAAGGCCTTAGTTCCTGAATTCCGCGCCGCGATCCCCTACTTCCTCGGGGCCCGGGAGGTCCTTGAATGGCATGACGCGCATCCGGAGGCGTGCGACGTGGACGGGGACTTCATGGAACTGACCGACCGGCTGGGGGCCTGGGCTCGGGGGTAGCTCCGGGTTCCGGTAGCAATCTGCGCAGTGAGTCGGCCCGGTCGGTGCGCAGGACCTGGTCC
>DASYGM010000059.1:0-5830 GCA_035999715.1 Micrococcaceae bacterium
TAACCAACAGTTCAGCCAGCTCCGGACTCCTGATACCGCGGCTGAGGCTCTTCAGGGAACGGTTCCGGAACCGCGAGCGGGACACCCCACTGGCCAGCCCCTCGACCAGTGTGAACGGTCTTCCGTCCAGATGGTCAGGCAAAGGAGTCGGATAGCGCATGCGTCATTATGTCCAGAGACGCGCAGCGGGTGCAGGAGTTATCCACAACCCCATCGAAGAGTTAGGGGTAGGGGGCAGTGGCGGGGTCAGGGGTGAGGGTGCGGGCGGCGCGGAGGTAGCGCCGGGTGACCAGGCGCTGGGCGAGCCTGGTGACGGGACTGCCCAGCCGGTAGAGGAGCCCGGAGGGTTTACTGAAGGCCAGCAGTCCGAAATACACCGTACCGTCCGCCTCGATGCTGGCGATGAAGGCTTCCTCGCCGCTGGCGGGGTGTCCGGGCAGGGTACCGTAGCCGAAGCCTGCGCGCTGCGGCTGGATTTCACCGCCGGGAAGAACGACGACGACGGCACCGGGCTGCTCGACCCACACCACCTCGCAGGGGACCAGCAACCGCAACCGCCCGAGGCCGAATCCGCAGGCAACTCGAGCACCGCACTTGACGGTGCCGGACCGGTCGGCGCCGGGCGTGACCCCGGTCCCGATCTCCCCGGTCCGGGCGGTCCCGGTCCCGGCCTCGCCGTTTCCGGCCCCAGGGAGCACCCGGACCGTGAGCCCGGCCCCGCGCTGGATGCCCCAATCCAGGATCCCGTGGGCCAGTCGTTGGTACGCCTCCGCACCGCGGCCCACCGGAATCCGCTGCTCTACCCGCCTGTATCCATCCGGCCAGCCGCCGCCGTCGTCGGGCGTGTCCCTACTTCGGCGCGCGCCCTCGGACGCGCCCTCATCGCGACCCGTGCCGTCGAGCCTGCGCGTGAGTCCGCGCTGCGGATACGTCAGCTCCCCCTGCCCCGGCCTCACTCGTGCGTCCGGATTGGAGCTGATGCGGCGGGGGAGACGACGGAATTGGCCGCGGACTCCACGATGCGCTGCCAGCCCAGGGCCTCACGCTGGCTGCGCGGCAGGGAGGCGACCACCAGATCGTAGGAGTCCTCGATCATGTCGCGGATGCTCTCCTCCTTGAGGCCGGCGTCGCAGACTACGCCGTTCCAGTGCCGCTTGCTCAGATGGTAGGCGCCCGTAATTTCCGGATGCGCGGCGCGCAACTGTTCGGCCAGGACCGGCTCGCATTTGAGGCTGACGCTGAGCGGACGGCCCGCAAGGGCGGACAGTGCGAACATTTTTGATCCGCCCGCCCCGGGGACGCGCACCCTGAACACAGACATCTCCGGCCCGAACGGGAAATCTTCAAAGCTGCCCGGCATGGCCAGGCAGGCCTTCTTCAACTGCTCTGCATCCACCCAGCGAGCCTATCCGTTCAGAGGCCCAGCCGCGGCGCTTCGATCGCGGGGCAGCGGTCCATCACCACGTCCAGCCCCGCGGCTTGTGCCCTGGTGGCCGCGGCCTCATCGACGACGCCCAGCTGCAGCCAAACGGCCTTGGCCCCAATCTCAATCGCCTGGTCCACCACCGCGCCGACCCGCTGTGAATTGACAAAGCAGTCGACGACGTCGACCTCCCCTGGCACCTCGGCCAGAGTCTTGTAGCCCTTGGCGCCGTGGACGTCGTCGCCCTTGAGGCTGACCGGGATGATCTCCATGCCCAGGCCGGTTTGCAGAAACAGCGACACGCCGACGGCGGGGCGCCGTGGATTGCCGGAAAGCCCGACGACGGCCCAGCGGCCCCTGTCGGTGAGCAGCCGGCGGATGACGTCCGGATCGTTGACCTCTGGCATGCCACCAGCCTACGCCCGCAGGCGTCCGCACCGGCGCGGCCTACTCGGACGAGCTAAGTTCATCCGCGTAGAGGCACCAGAATTCGTTGGGTTTGGCCGCCGCAGGGTCGATCTGCAGCAGTTGCCGCTCAAAGTCCTTCGCCACCCGGGCGAACTCCTCATCCTCTTCCGGACCGATGGCGTCCCGGTCGATGGCGCCCCAGAGTTTGGCTATCTGGACCAGCTGGCCCAGCGATGAGGCAACCAGTGTCTGGTCATCCTCGCAGACACAGTAGATGGCGCCGCTGAGCCGGTCCACCACCACAAACTGGAAGTCGCCGTCGTTGAGGATGACGGCGCGGCCCTGCGGATCATCATGGAACGGCGGGGCGAGCCAGTCACCTTCAATCGGAATGTCTTCCAGGCTGATGGGCACAAGGGGAGCCAACGCCGTTCTGATGTCGTTATCGTCCATGGGATCCTCCTGTTGTCCCGAGACTAGCCATCCCCTCCTGCCTGCGTCAATGCTCAGGGGATGCTCACGGGGCGGCCGCGGCACAGAATTGACCCCGGCCTTGGCGCTAGTGTGCGGGCACAATCTGGTGCGAGCTGGCCAGCCGGCGGTTGTGCAGGACGGGCAGGAATTCGCGGACCTCATCGATGCGTTTCCGCGTCACCTCGGCGGTGGCCAGGCCTTCCGGTTCATCATTGAGGAAGTCCTGCGGGATGCCCATCGGGTCCAGGATCGCCGAGTGGCCAATCGTATGGCCGCTGGAGGTTCCGGCTGCCGCGATCCAGCAGGTATTTTCGATGGCCCGGGCCTTGAGCAGCGTCTCCCAATGGTCCACTTTGTGGTCCCCCTTGAACCAGGCCGCGGCCACGCAGATCAGATCCGCTCCGTCCTCCGCCAGGGCCCGCGCCAGCTCGGGGAAGCGCAGATCGTAGCACGTCATGATGCCCACGCTGAAGCCGCCGATCTGCACCACCTTAATGCCGCCGTCGCCCGGCTTGATCCGGGTGGACTCCTGATAGGAGAACGCGTCATAGAGATGCAGCTTGCGGTAGGTCTCCAGAATCCTGCCGTCCGCGTCGATGGCCACCAGGGTGTTGAACGGGCGGTCCTCACCGCTGGCCTCATAGCCGCCGGCAATGATGGCAATCCCGGTTTCTCCGGCGATGACCGTCAGTCCCTGGACAAAGCTGGACCACATGGTCTGGACGGCGGCCACAAAGTCCCCCTGCACTTTGCCCACGCTGAACATGGACTCCTCGGGGAAGACGATCAGCGCCGCGCCGTCGGCCTTGGCGTGCCGGGCAAGCCGGCGCATCACCGCCAGGTTGCCCGCGACGTCGCCGCCCGGATTGAACTGACCGACACTGACCTTCATGGCGCCTCCTTAGGCTGGATCCTCGGCGTTGAGTGTGGAGTTACGCCCCCTAAAACCGCGGTTCAAGGGGCATATCCCGACACTCAACGGAGCGGGCTGGGGTAGGCTGCCGCAACAGTGCCCGCACTCCCAGAGTAGTCCGTGCACCTCCGGCCGTTAATGGGGCTAGCCGAATGGCGCTAGCCGGCAATCAGATCGTGGACCACGATCGTCTGGTCCCGGTCCGGGCCCACCCCGATGGCGGAGAACCTGGTGCCGGACATGGATTCCAGCGCCTTGACGTACTTCTGTGCATTCGCCGGCAGGTCCGCGAGGGCCTTGGCGCCGGTGATGTCCTCGGTCCAGCCGTCGAAGTACTCGAAGATCGGCTTGGCGTGGTGGAACTCCGTCTGCGTCATCGGCATCTCGTCGTGCCGGACGCCGTCGACGTCGTAAGCCACGCAGACGGGGATCCTCTCGATCCCGGTCAACACGTCCAGCTTGGTCACAAAGTAGTCGGTGAAGCCGTTGACCCGGGACGCGTACCGGGCCAGCACGGCGTCGTACCAGCCGCAGCGGCGCGGCCGGCCCGTGTTCACGCCGAACTCCCCGCCGGTCTTCTGCAGGTATTCGCCCATCTCGTCAAAGAGCTCGGTGGGGAACGGGCCCGCGCCGACCCGGGTGGTGTAGGCCTTGATGATGCCCACCGCCCGGCTGATCCGGGTGGGGCCGATCCCGGAGCCCACCGAGGCGCCTCCCGCCGTCGGATTCGAGGAGGTGACGAAAGGATAGGTGCCGTGGTCCACGTCCAGGAAGGTGGCCTGGCCGCCCTCCATCAGCACCACCTTGCCCGCATCCAGGGCCGTGTTGAGCACGTACTCGGAGTCGATTACCAGCGGGCGCAGCCGTTCGGCGAAGCCCAGGAAGTACTCCACCACCTCGTCGATGTCGATTGCGCGGCGGTTGTAGACCTTCACCAGCAGCTCATTCTTCTGCTGCAGCGAGCCTTCCACCTTCTGCCGCAGGATCGAGGCGTCGAAGACGTCCTGCACGCGGATGCCCAGCCGGGCCACCTTGTCCATGTAGGCCGGACCGATGCCGCGGCCGGTGGTGCCGATGGCGCGCTTGCCCAGGAACCGCTCGGTAACCTTGTCCAGCACCTGATGGTACGGGGCCACCAGGTGCGCGTTCGCGGAGACACGCAGCCGGGAGGTGTCCGCCCCGCGGGCCTGCAGGCCGTCAATCTCCGCGAACAGTGCCTCCAGGTTCACCACGCAGCCGTTGCCGATGATCGGCACCGCGTTCGGGCTCAGGATGCCAGCGGGAAGGAGTTTGAGCTCGTACTTCTCGCCGCCGACGACGACGGTGTGCCCGGCGTTGTTGCCTCCGTTGGGCTTCACGACGTAGTCGACGCGTCCGCCGAGCAGGTCGGTGGCCTTTCCCTTACCCTCGTCGCCCCACTGGGCTCCAACGATCACGATAGCTGGCATGGGATCCTCCCCCATCAGTCGGGCGCACGGCCGATCTGCCCCGCGGGACATCCGTACCCTGCGCCGTGCATCAGAATGCCCCAGGACTCCTCAACCGCAGCCCGCCTCGGGTTCCCGAGGGCAGCACGGCATAAGAGTGTGGGGCTCTTACCTGCCAAGTTTAGCGGACGCGCCCCTTGTCCGGCGGACGCAGGACGGTTCTGCTCACCGAACCCCTCTCAGTGAGCAGAACCGCTCCTTTGCGCCGGAAAGCCGGGCTAGTTGCGCCCGCCTTCGATGGCGGCAGCGGCCTGGGGATCCGACTCGGCCAGGAAGGTGGCAATGCGCTGTGCCTCTTCCGCTTCCCCGATGGCTCCCGCAGCACGGCCCAGCGCGTACAGGGCGCGCAGGAAACCGCGGTTTCCCTCATGCTCGAACGGCACCGGCCCGGTTCCCCGCCAGCCGTTCCGGCGCAGCGCGTCCAGCCCGCGGTGGTAGCCGGTGCGGGCATAGGCGTAGGACTCGATGGTGCGGCCCTCCGAGAACGCTTCGTCCGCCAGGATGGCCCACAACAGCGAGGACGTCGGGTGCTTCGCCGCCAGATCCACGGCCTCATCCCCGGCGTCCAGCCGGGCGGAAATCTCAGGTTCAGCGGGCAGCAGGGTGGGCTCGGGGCCGAGCAGGTTCCGGCGGAATTCCTCCGACACCGCTAGAGCTTCTTGCCTGCGGAGCCCAGCTCCTGGGCGGCCACCACGACACGGGCCGCCAGACCCTTTTCGGCGGAAGCACCCCACACGCGCGGGTCGTAGGTCTTCTTGTTGCCCACCTCGCCGTCCACCTTGAGCACGCCGTCGTAGTTGCGGAACATGTGGTCCGCCACGGGACGCGTGTAGGCGTACTGCGTGTCCGTGTCGATGTTCATCTTGATCACGCCGTAGGACACCGCGTCCCTGATTTCCTGCTGGCTGGATCCGGAGCCACCGTGGAAGACCAGGTCGAACGGGCTGTCCTTGCCGATCCTGCCGCCCACCTGGGCCTGGATGTCCTTGAGGATCTCCGGGCGCAGCTTGACGTTGCCCGGCTTGTACACGCCGTGCACATTGCCGAAGGTGAGCGCGGTGATGTAGCGGCCGTTCTCGCCCGAGCCGAGCGCCTCGACCGTGGCGAGTCCGTCCTCCACGGTGG
>DASYGM010000100.1:0-2835 GCA_035999715.1 Micrococcaceae bacterium
CATGGCACCGTCGCCGACCATGGCGATGGCCGGCCGGTCCGGGCAGCCGAACTTCGCGCCGATGGCGTAAGGGACACCGGGGCCCATGGTGGCCAGATTGCCGGAGAGCGAGCCGCGCATGTCCCCGCGGAATTTCAGCTGCCGGGCGTACCAGTTTGCCGACGAGCCGGAGTCCGCCGCCAGCATGGCATTGTCCGGCAGGAGCGGGGAGAGCTCGTGGAAGGGGCGCATCGGGTTGATGGGGTTGGCACTGACCATGGCCTCGTCCTTCATGGTTTCCCACCAGCGGGCCACGTTCTTTTCGATCTGCTGGCGCCAGCTTCGGTCCTTCTTGTGCTCCAGCAGCGGAATCAGTGCACGCAGCGCCTGCGCCGCGTCCCCGACGATGTTCAGCTCGTACGGGTAGCGCATGCCGATCATCTTGGCGTCGATGTCGATCTGCACCCCCCGCGCCTGGCCGCTTTGGGGCATGAACTGGGTGTAGGGGAAGCTCGACCCGACGGTCAGCAGGGTGTCGCACTCCATCATCATTTCGTAGCTGGGGCGGGTGCCCAGCAGGCCAATCGAGCCGGTCACGTAGGGCAGTTCGTCGGAGAGCACATCCTTGCCCAGCAGCGCCTTGGCCACGCCGACACCGAGCAGGTCCGCCACCTGCTCCACCTCGGCACGCGCTGCCTTGGCCCCGGTGCCGATCAGCATGGCCACCTTCTGGCCTGCGTTGAGCAGCTCCGCTGCCTGCCGCACGGCCGCATCGTCCGGGGACACCTCGGGCCACTGCACGCCGATGCTGGAGGGCACCATCTTGAAGGCATGCGTCGGGGGCGCGTATTCGAGCTCCTGGACGTCGGAGGGGATGATGATGGCGGTGACGGTCCGGTTGGCGGTGGCGATCCGAATGGCGCGGTCGATGACGTTGGGCAGCTGCTGCGGGACGGTCACCATCTGCACGTAGTCACTCGCAACGTCTTTGAACAGCGTGAGCAGGTCGACTTCCTGCTGGTAGGACCCTCCCATCGCGCTCTGGGCTGTCTGTCCCACGATGGCCACCACCGGGACGTGGTCCAGCTACGCGTCATAGAGGCCGTTGAGCAGATGGATGGCACCGGGGCCGGAGGTCGCCATGCACACGGCGGTCCGGCCGGTGAATTTGGCATAGCCCACGGCCTCGAACGCGGCCATCTCCTCGTGTCTGGCCTGGACGAACTTCGGCTGGTCGCCAGCTTCGCCCAAGGCGGCAACAATACCGTTGATGCCGTCACCGGGGAAGCCAAAAATGTTTTCAACGTCCCACTCCCGCAGCCGCTTGAGCAGATAGCCTGCAACCGTTTCCTTTGCCATTTTCTTCTCCTCTTCGTTTCGGTCCAGTGGTTGTGTCTTGCCCGGAGGCGGGTTCAGCTGTCCCCGCTCCGGGCGCCCGCGAGCAGCCGGTCCGCGCTGCGCGCAGCGAGCGCCATGATGGTCAGCGCCGGGTTGGCGCTGCCCTGGGTGGGCAGCACACTGCCGTCGGTGATGTAGAGGTTGGGCACCGCGAAACTGCGGCAGTCCGCGTCCACCACCCCATGCCGCTCGTCCGCCGCCATCCGGGCACCACCCACCAGGTGGGCGTAGCGCTCAATGGTGATGACCTCGTCGGCTCCGGCGGACGTCAGGATCTTTTCCATGACTTCCTGAGCGGCGCCCAGCAACTGTTTGTCGTTGTCGCATTGCGAGTAATGGAAATGCGCTATCGGCATCCCATTGCGGTCCTTTTCCTGCGCCAACGTGACCCGGTTCCCCTCCAGAGGCAGGAATTCGCACAACGCGCCCAGGCAGGCCCAGTGCACGTAGTCGCTCATGTAAGCGCGCAGCTTTGCCCCCCAGTAGCCCTGGGCCACCACATGTTCGGCCCAGGTGATGGGCAGGGGTGAGACGGTCTGTACGGAGAATCCGCGCTTATACGGTTTGCCGGGGTCGGTTTCGTAGAACTGCTCGGTGCTGACCTCCGGCGGCGGGGCCTTCCACATCCGCACCTCGGAGTCGAACCGGCCGGCCGTCTGCGGCGCGCCCTGGACCATCAGGTACCTGCCCACCTGGTCGAAGTCGTTGCAGAGTCCGTCCGGGAAGCGCTGTGAGGTGGAGTTGAGCAGCAGCCGGGGTGTTTCGATCGAATAGCCGGCGACGGCGACCATCCTGGCCCGCTGGAAGTACTGCCTGCCCTCCCGGACGTAGTGCACCCCGCTCGCCCGGCCGCTGTGCTGGTCGACTTCGATGTGCGTGACCATCGAGTCGGAGCGTACCTCCGCCCCGTGCGCCAGGGCATCCGGAATGTGCGTGATCAGCGGGGAGGCCTTGGCGTTGACCTTGCAGCCCTGCAGGCAGAAGCCGCGGTAGATGCAGTGCGGGCGGTTGCCGAACCGGCCATTGGTAATGGCCACCGGCCCCACCTTCGCCGTGATGCCGCAGGCCAGCGTCCCGCGCAGGAACAGCTCGCCGTTGCCGGAGACCGGGTGCGGCCGGTGCGGGTAGCCATGCGGGTCGCCCCAGGGCCAGTATTCGCCGGCCACCGGCAGTTCGCCTTCGATGTCCTCATAGTAGGATCTCAGGTCCTGGTACTGCAGCGGCCAGTCAGCCCCCACGCCATCGGTGCTGTAGGTGCGGAAGTCGCTGGGGTGGAACCGGGGCGTGTAGCCGGCGTAGTGCACCATCGATCCGCCAACTCCGCGTCCCGAATTGTTGGATCCCAGCGGGACCGGGTCGTCGCCGGAGATCTCCCGCGGTTCGGTCCAGTACAGCTGGTGCGATCCCGCCTCGTCACTGACCCAGTCCCGTTCCGGGTCCCAGAACGGTCCGGCATCC
>DASYGM010000117.1:0-57873 GCA_035999715.1 Micrococcaceae bacterium
CCCGTCGATGACCTGCTCGGGTGAACCCCTGCTGATGCCCAGCTGCAGACGGCCGCCCGAGATCAGGTCGGCCGCTCCGGCGTCCTCCGCCATGTAGAGCGGGTTCTCGTAGCGCATGTCGATCACGCCGGTACCGATCTCGATGCGGCTGGTGCGGGCCCCGATCGCAGCGAGCAGCGGGAATGGGGAGGCGTATTGCTGCGCGAAGTGGTGGACGCGGAAGTAGGCCCCGTCCGCCCCCAGCTCTTCGGCCGCGACCGCGAGGTCGATGGCCTGCAACAGAGCGTCCGATGCGTTGCGGGTACCGGACTCTGGGTGGTCGGTCCAATGGCCAAAGGACAGGAATCCGATGTTCTTCACATCAGGGGCCAACGTGGTGGCGGCGGTTCCTATTCCCCGCTGGGCTTGGGCCTCGCACCCCCCGCATGCGGTTTAACCTGGCGGCGGGTTCTGGGGCAGGAATCCTAGTCGCGGACGATAATGACGTCCAGGGTGCGGGGGCCGTGGACGCCTTCCACACGTTCGAGTTCGATGTCGCTTGTGGCGCTGGGGCCGCTGATCCATGTTTGCGGGCGCGTGGGGTCGAGCCGGCGGAGGGCCTCGGGCAGGATCGCCGTGATGTCCGCGGACCGGATGAGGCAGATATGGCGGTCCGGGACGAGGCTGATGATCCGGCGCCCCTGGTCCGGACCGGCGTCGAGGATTATGGTCCCGGTTTCGGCGACCGCCACGGCGCTGCCCGTGACGACGGCGTCGACCGTGTCCAGTTCTTCGACGGTGAGCCGGTGTTCTGGTCCGTCGCTGATGCGGCGGTGGGAGGCGCCGTCGGCCTCGTCCAGTGCTGCAAACAATGATGGCTCCAGTCCGTGTGGGACGGCGTACCGGCCGGTACCTGCCAGCATGTCCGCGAGCCGCTGCGGTACTCCGGCCGCGGGCTCAACGAAGACGTTGGCCTTATAGTCAACCAGCCGGTCCGTCAGCAGCTCAATGAGCGCGTCCTCGCCCAGTTCTGAGAAGCGGCGGTAGTTGCGGGGGATCTCCGGTACCGCGGGGGTGTCCCGCAGGGCTGAGCGGATCCTCTCCAGGATTTCTTCGCGGGCGTTCATGATTCCCCCTCTGGGTCGGTGGCCCCGGCACTGGTGGCCCCGGCACCAGTGGCCCGGGTTGCAGCTGCCGGTGCCTGATGGTCCTTGTCCCACCACTGCCGGAAGGACTGGGCCGGAGGGGCGGGAATATCACGGCTCTGGGTCCAGCCACCGGCGATGCCGGGCAGCTTGGTGAACTTCCTGTCCGGCCCGGCGGCAAGCCGCCCCAAAGGCAGCGCCTTCTCCACGAGTCCGAGGTTTTTCCCGGAAGACAGCGCCCACGAGGCGGCCTTCATGCCGATGTCCATCTGGCTTGGGAACTTGGTCTTGCCGCGTTTGCTGTCCACGTCTTCGCCGCGGAGGTGGACCAGAATGTCCGGGATGTTGATTTTCACCGGGCAGGCGTCATAGCAGGCACCGCACAGCGAGGAGGCATAGGGCAGGGAATTGTTCTCCTCGGCCGTGATGCCGGTGAGCAGCGGCGACAGAATCGCCCCGATCGGACCCGGATAGGTGGAACCGTAGGCGTGCCCGCCGGTGCGCTCGTAGACCGGGCAGACGTTCATGCATGCGCTGCAGCGGATGCAATGCAGTGCGGAGCGTCCCATTTCGTCGGCCAGCGCGGCGCTGCGTCCGTTGTCCAACAGGACCAGGTGGACGTTTTGGGGGCCGTCGTCGGGGCTGACGCCGGTCCACAGCGAGGTGTAGGGGTTCATCCGTTCCCCGGTTGAGGACCGCGGGAGCAGCTGCATAAAGACCTCGAGATCTTCCCAGGCCGGCAGCAGCTTTTCGATGCCCATGACGGTGATCAGGGTTTCCGGCAGCGTCAGGCACATGCGTCCGTTGCCTTCGGATTCGACGACGGCGAGTGTGCCGGAGTCGGCGAGGGCGAAGTTGGCGCCGGACACGGCGACCTTGGCGCTGAGGAATTTACGGCGCAGATGTGCGCGGGCGGCTGCGGCGAGGTGGGCGGGTTCGTTGGTCAGCTCCGGATCCACGCCGTCCATTTCGCGCAGGAAGATGTCCCGCACCTGGCTGCGGTTCTTGTGGATGGCCGGTACCAGGATATGGCTGGGTTTGTCGTGGTCCAGCTGGACGATGAGTTCGGCGAGGTCGGTCTCGAACGCCGCGATGCCTTGCTCTTCGAGGTATTCGTTGAGACCGATTTCCTGGGTGGCCATGGATTTGACCTTGACCACCTCATCGGCGCCCTGGCCCCGGATCAGGGACGCGACAATGGCGTTGGCTTCCTCGGCGTCGCGGGCCCAGTGGATGGTCCCGCCCCGGGCGGTGAAGTTCGCTTCGAACTGTTGGAGGAGTTCCGGCAGCCGTGCCATGACGGATTCTTTAATGGCACGGCCGGCGTCCCGCAACTCCTCCCAGTCCGGGAGTTCGGACACGACGGCCAGCCGCTTGTCCCGTATGGTCCCGGTCGCGTGCCCAAGGTTCGCGCGGAGCTGTGTATTGCCCAACTCCCGGTGCGCGGCCTTCGGGAAGGGCTCATGCTCGTAAAGGTTGCCATTGCCGAAAACAGGGAGCGACGGCATCCCGAGGAATGTGCTGCTCATCGTTCTGTCCTTCCGGCGGTGAGGCGGACGTCGCCGGAGACCGCGGCCGGATTCTCCATGGTGCTGGCCAGGATCTCGGCAAAGTGCAAGGTGGTGACCCCGCTGCCCCTGCGGGACAACCCGCCGCCGATGTGCAGGAGGCAGGACGCGTCGCCGCCGGTGCACAGATCGGCACCGGTGCCGCAGATGTTGGCGGTCTTGTCCGCCAGCATCGCCGAGGACACGTCAGCGTTCTTGATGGAGAATGTGCCGCCGAAGCCGCAGCATTGCTCGGCCTCGGGCAGTTCGGCCAGTTCGATGCCTCCCACCGAGCGCAGCAGATCCAACTGGCGGTCGCCGAGCCGCAGCAGCCGCATGCCGTGACAGCTGGGATGGTAGGTGATCCGGTGCGGGAAGTAGGAGCCCAGCTGGGCGGCGGCATCGGTAACGCCGAGGACGTCCACCAGGAGTTGGGACAGTTCGTAGGTTTTCTTTCCCACCGTCTCAGCCCGGGCAGCCAGGCCCGGGTCACCGCACCTGTTGGCCACCATGGCGTGCTGGTGCTTTACGGAGGCGACACATGAACCGGACGGCGCCACCGCCACGTCATACTCGTCCGCTTCGAAGGCCGCGATGTGGTTGGCTACCACCGGCAGCGCTTCCTTGAAGTAGCCGCTGTTAACATGCATCTGCCCGCAGCAGGCCTGTCCTGCCGGGAAAACCACCTCGTGACCGAGCCGCTCCAGGATCGACACAGTGGCCTGCGCGGTGCGCGGGTACATCGCATCGACAATACAGGTCGCAAACAGTGCAATTCTCATGGCTTGCCCTTCCACGGAGTCAGCCGGACTATGTGGTCTGACCATACCCCAACCTGCTCGTGGCAGTCCACCCCGCTTCTGGGCTGGATGCTGCCCTAGGCACCGTCCCCACCCATGTCATGCCGGGGCCGGTCCACCGACCCCGGCATGACATGATGAAGGCGTGACAATGAAGGAGCCCAAAGCCGCCTCAGCCGGGCGCACTTCGGACGCGGTTTTTCACAGCATCGAAGCGGACCTTCGATCAGGCCGCATCAAACTTGGCGACCAGCTACCCGGCGAACGCACATTGGCCGAGACCCACGGCGTCTCCCGCGCATCCGTGCGCGAAGCCATCCGTATCCTGGCTGCCATGGGGGTGGTGCGGACGTCCACCGGTTCCGGCCCACAATCCGGGGCCATCGTCATCTCCGACCCTGCCGCAGGCCTCTCCTCCGCACTCCGCCTGCACGTAGCCACCAGCCGACTCCCGGTCGCCGACATCGTACAGACCCGCATCCTGCTTGAGACCTGGGCCGCCCAGGCAGCCGCTCTGAGGGAAGAGCCCCCCGCCGCACTCGAACGGGCAGAACAACTGCTCCAGGCCATGGACGACCCCAGCGTGGACCGCGCAACGTTCCACACCCTGGACGCCGAGTTCCATGTTGTGCTCAGCTCCCTGGCCGGCAACGCCGTCATCGAGACCATGATGGCCTCACTAAGCGGATCCATCCGGGGCTACGTCAAGGACGCCATGGACGCCTTCCAGACCTGGCCCGAGGTCCTGGCCGTCCTGCGTTCCCAGCACCACGACATTTACGATGCAGTCCAGACCAGGGACGGTGAACTGGCCGCCCGGCTGCTGCGCGAACACATCGAATGGTTCTACAACCAAGCCAGCCAGCCCTGAGATTGCCTCACCCTGGCTGGAAGTCCGGCTGCTCAGCCATGCGCGTTGTGGTTGTGTAGGGCAGGACGAGCCGGGACGGGTGGGCGGCGTCGCGGTAGATTTTGTGGGTGACGGGCCGGCCCACCGGCAGGTGGAAGGCGTCCGGCGGGAGCAGCGCGTTGTGCTCGTCGGCCAGCGGTTCGGCGTTGGACAGCTCGACGGTCAGGCGGTGGCCCGGCCTGAACGTGTTCGCGAACGGGTAGAGGCGCAGCACGTACTCCTCGATTGTCCCCGGCTCCACCGGGATGGCACGGGTGTGCGGGTGGTGCGGGTTGCCCTCGGTGGTCCGGTCGTCGAGTTCGCGGTGCGAGGCCTTGAGGTAGCCGGTGGTGATCAGTTGGCGCTTGCCCGTAGGTGCGGTGTCCCACAGGCGCAGGATGAAGTTGGTATCCGGCTGGTCGATTTCGGCGAAGATGTGCGCGGCGCCGGTGCCGATCAGCTCGGTGTCCTCCTCGAAGGGATCGGTGTTCCAGCTGATGATCTCCACCTTGTCGGTCACCGTCAGCGGGGCCTGGTAGAAGCCGTCCGGAGCGGCGTACTCGGTGCCCATCGGCTCGGGCTCTTCGGAGAGCTTGTGGCGCGGGCGCAGGTACAGGGACTTGTACTCCACCTCCTTGGGCGGCCACTGGTCCGCAGTCACCACCTGGCGTGAACCCTCAACGAACACGCTGACTGCAGGCTCGTCCATGACGCCGTTGTCGACGCCCTTGATCCAGTAGTCGTACCAGCGGAACATTTTGTCGTGTTCTTCGATGAAGGGACGCGACTGCATCGGCGGGTAGGGGCCGATAGTCAGCTTCTTGGGTCCCTGCAGCGAGTTGAACAGCTCAATGGTGCCTTCCAGGGTCCAGCCGCGGCCCTGGTCGAGTTGCAGCCAGACCGGGATGTCGATGTTCGGGGCCAGCGTGATGGGGTTGCGTTCCTCGTACCAGTCGCCGTCGAGTTCGTTCATGACGATGTCGAACCATGCCTCATGGTTCTTGGGGTAGTTCAGGACGTGCACCAGGTTCGGCCAGGCGGCGACGTCGGGGTCCTGCAGGCGCTGCGCGACGAGCTTCTTGAGCTCCCCGGGGGAGTACTTCTCGACCATGCGGGATTTGACGTTGTCGGTGAATGCCCAGCCGGAGTCGCCGCCGCGGCCTTCGCGGGCGGCGCGCGGCATGAACCACATGACGCCGCCGTGGTAGGTGGTTTCGTAGAAGTCGTAGTGGCCGCCGGAGACGAAGATCGCCTTCAGGTGCGGCGGGCGTTCGGCGGCGGCCAGCACCTGCATGGAACCGAAGTAGGAGATGCCGACCATGCCGACGTTGCCGTCGCACCATGGCTGCTGTGCGACCCATTCGATGAAGTCGTAGGCATCCTGGCCCAGCGAGACGCCGCCGGCGTTGTAGTTGCCGATGTGCTCGCCGCCGGAGGCGCCGGAGCCGCGCAGGTCGCCGATGACGTGGACGTAGTCCTCTTTGACGATGCGGGCAATGTCGCCGGCCTCGATGCAGCCGTCCCACATGGGGCTGGGGCGACGCTGCGGCGGCGTGGTGAGGGCGAGAGCCTGCAGCTCCTTGCCGTAGGGGCTCAGGGCCACCAGTGCGGGCCGCGGCTTTTCATCGATGCCATGATAGGCGTCGGCGGCGAGCTGGACGCCGTCGCGCATCGGGACCCGGAGGTCCTTGCGAATGGCAATCTTCCCGCCACCGGCAGCCAACATCGTAAAGTCATCCATGGATGCCTAGCTCCTCATTCTTGGTCAGGTGGTCAAAGGTAGTGCGGTAGCCATGGAGCGTCGTGAAGAACGGGGACGGCTCCAGGCTGGGGTCCCCCTCGTAGCCGAGTTCCTCGGCAACGGGGGTGAAGGGGGAGTATGGCGAGTCCGTGTCCTGCAGCCCGGCCTCCAGGCAGCCGCAGGCGGCGTCATTGACACGGGCCTCCATATCCAGGCTCCCCTGCAGCGCCTCCCTGGCCTGCTCGGCGTCGAGCTCGACGCCGTAGGGCGTGCCGTCCGCGCGGCGGTAGGGGTGCCCCAAATAGAGATGCTGGGGCCGGATCTCGTCGCGCAGGAACCGGAGGCTCGCGCGGTAGCCGGCCGGGTCCACGAATCCGGGGAAGCCGTTGGCCGCGCCGTGGACCTGCACAGCGTCACCGACGAACACATCGTTCTGTCCGTCGATGACATAGGCAACGGATCCGCGGGTGTGGCCCGGGATTGAGTGAACGGAAACGGTGACGTCACCGCCGAGGGAGATGGTCTCGCCACCCCGCACCAGCAGTGTCGGCTCCATCTCGCCGGAGATGACGGCGTCTGCCGCAGCGCTCTGCTTGGCCTCGCCGTCGGGGTCGTGCAGGTACCGCGACCGGCCGGAGAGGTATTCGTCCACGTGGGCGCGGCGCGAGCGCAGCATCGGTGCATCGGCCTCGTGGATCACCACCTGTGCCCGCCGTCCGGTGAGCTCCCACAGCGCGTGAGCACCGCCCAGGTGATCGATGTGGCCGTGGGTCAAGAAGATCCAGCGGACGTCCTCGATGCGGCGGCCGATCGCCTCCAGCGCGGGCACCATTCCTTCGCGGGGCGAGGACGCGATCCCGGTGTCGACGATCGCGGGCTCAGGGGCGTCGATGAAGAAGCTGTAGAGCCCAAACCGGCCCCACGGCGACACGATGGGTACCACTTTCACGCGGTCGGTCATGCCTGGTTGCCCTCCGCCTGGTTGCCCTCCGACTGGTTGCCCTCCGCCTGACTGGGCCGGGGCCGGCCGAGGAAAGCGGCGGTCTCCTCGAAGGCCCGGTAGTACTCCGGAAGCCACGAGAAATGCTGAACGAAGCCGTGTCCGGCCCCCTCGTAGCGGCTCACCGTCGTTTCGACGCCGGCCTCCTGCAAACGCTGCCCGTAAAGCTCGCCTTCGTCCCGCAGAGGGTCGTACTCACCCGTGATGATGAGCGCAGCTGGCAGCCCCGCCAGGTCTGCCCGCTTGATGGGGGAGACGAGCGGATCCGCCGGGTCAGCGCCGCTGTCGACGTAGAAGGAGTTCCACGGCTTAAGACCGACCGTCTCGAGGCCGTAGCCCCGGGCGTTCTCGCGCAGGGATGAGTAGCGGTCGATGTCGAAGTCGAGGTCGACGGAGGGGTAGAAGAGCACCTGATGCGTGATCCGATCGAAGCCGTCGTCGTACGCCATCGCGGTGACGGCTGCGACGAAGTTCCCGCCAGAACTGTCACCCGCGATTGCCAGGGTCTTCCCGTCCCACTTGAGGGATTCGCCGTTCTCGGCCACCCAGCGGACCACGCCGTAGCAGTCGTGTAGGGCAGCCGGATAGGCAGCCTCTGGTGCCAGCCGGTAGCCGACCGAGAGAACCTTAAATCCTGTCTCCTTCGCGAGGGCGCGTGCGAGGCCGTCGTGGGTGTCGAGGCTGCCCGAGAAGAAGGCGCCGCCGTGGAAGTACACGATCAGGCCGTCGGAATCGGTGTCGATCGGTGTGTAGATCCGGACGGGAACATCAAGGGTCCCTGTCGCGACAATTGCGTCTTCGACGGCGGCGAGCGGCAGCCGATCCGCCTCAGGGGAAATCTGCTGCTGGTCGGCTGCGCGCATCGCCACCGGATCCGGTCGGGTGCCGTCGGAGGGCGGGATGTGGGTGAGGATCTGGGCGATCTGCGGGTGAATGGGCATCCTGGGACCTCTGCCTTACTGGTTGGCCGGAAACGCTGAATCCACCGCATCGGCGTGCCAGCCGAGGCGCGACACACGCTGCAGCTCATCGGTCAGCGGTTTGCGGGTGGCCTCGAACAGGGCCAGTGCCTCCTTGACGGAGCCGGCCTCCGCGAGGGCGTCGGCGAGGGAGCCGGCATCCAGGATCGCCGAGTTCGCGCCCTGGCCCTGGTGGTGGAGCATTGCGTGGGCGGCATCACCGAGCAACGTGACGGAGTCGGTGTGCCACGAGTCGATGGAATCGATGTCAAACACCGACCGGCTCGTTACCTGGCTTAGGTTCAGCTCCCGGGCGACCCGGACGATCCGCTCATCGAATCCTTCCAGGATCTTCACCAGATAATCATGGGAGATCACCGGCGCCCACGAGTCGTCGTCGGAGGGGGCTGTGATGTCGTATGAGAGCTGCCCACGGTGGCGCAGCGGCAGGTTGTAGGCAATCGTGCCATTCCCGCCCATGTAGAAGCGCGGGTTGTCGTCCGTCACGAGCCCATGGGCATCCTCGATCGAAATGACCGCACGGTACGCGTGCTCGCCTGAGAACACCGGCTCCTGCTGCGAGAACAGCTGATTGCGCACCGTCGAGCGGATGCCGTCGGCACCGATGACGAGGTCGGCGGTGACAACCTCGCCGTTTTCGAAGGTCAGCGTCGCGTCATCGCCGTTGTCTTCGATGGTCTCCAGCTTGTGGCCCAGGTGCACCATGCCGTCGGGGAGCACGCTGAGCAGGGCGTCGATGAAGTCCCCGCGGTGGATCATGCGGTTGTGGTTGACCTGCTCGTAGGCGCGCAGGAAGGGCCACTCCTCGTTCGCGAGGACGTGCTTACCGTCCGCACTGAGGATTTCGAGGTGGTCGCTGGGCGAGCTCACGGCGGCGATCGTATCGAAGATGCCCCACTTGCGGAACAGCTCAACGGACGGCGGGCGCAGCCCGATGCCGGCTCCGACCTGGGCGAGGGCGGGCGCCTGCTCGTAAACGTGGACGTTCTCCGCGCCGATGCCCTGCAGCGCCTTGGCCACGGAGGCCCCGCCGTAGCCGCCGCCGATGATGGCGATCTTGAGGTTCTTGATGTCTTCAGCCTTCATTTGGATAAGTCTCTTTCTTAACGATTTTCTTTGTCCGGGCCCGCCTGGGGAGCGGGTAAGCTGTGGTGGTCTGTCCGGGGTCAGGCGTGGAGGGACAGGAAGTCTGCTGGGTTGTCCTGAAGCAGGAGTTTGAGGGTGGCATCGTCGATGCCGGCGGCGCGCATGTCGGGGATCATGTCCTCGAAGATGTAGTTGATGGTGTGGCCCTTCACCCCGGGCCAGCCCAGCGGGCTGCAGTTCGCGTCGGCCGAGACCAGGAGCTTGTCCGCGTAGCCCTTGTTCACGAGCTTGACGAAGTGTTCCATGCGCTCGGCGCGCTTGCGGCCCCAGAACGGCGGGTCCGGCAGTTCGAGGTCGTAGCCGAAGGTGTCGAAGCCGATGCGGCCGCCCTGTGCGTAGATCCAGTCGTGCGGGGTGATCGGGGCGTTCAGGCCGTCGTCGGCATGGCCGAAGAGCACGCGGTCCAGCGCAAGGCCCTCTTCGTTGAAGATGTTCACGGCCGGTTCAGGGTCAATGGCCAGGTGGGTCAGGATCGGCGCGCCGGTGATGACGGCGGCGCGGGCCGCGGCGCGGTAGATGCGCTTGTCCAGTTCGGTCATCTTGCCGCCGCGGCTCACGCCCACCTTGATCACGCCGGCCCTGGCGCCGCTGTCGCCGATGCCCACGGTGATCTCGTGGATGAACACCTTCGCCAGGTAGTCCGCCGACGCGCGGGAGAAGTGCGGCAGCGCGGTATCGCCGCCCACAAAGCCGGTGCAGGCCACGATGTTCACCCCGGTCTTCCGGGACAGGGACCTGTAGTAGTCGATGTCGCGGCCGTTGCAGATGCCGGTGGCGTCCACGAAGGTCCCGCCGCCGTATTCGCGGAACTTCCGCAGCTTCGGCACGGTTTCCTCGTAGGCCTGCTCCGGGGTCTTCCACCACTTGGTGTCCAGCTCGGATCCGGGCATGCCGTAGCCGATGTGTTCGTGGACCGCCACGATTTCCAGTTCTTCAGCCGGAATGGTTCCCAGCACAGTGTTTACCTTGGTCAATACCCTCACCTCGGGAATAAGAAAGTTCTGTGGGATGTACGACGGCGGTGCGCGCCTGAGGCGCTCAGCGCACCGTCAGCAGGCGGCGCGGGTTGTCCACCAGGATGCGCCCGGCGTCGTCTTCGCTCAGGCCCTGGTCCTTGAGGAAGGGAACGAACGTGGCCAGGACGTGGCTGTAGGGCAGGTTGTACTCCGGCAGGCCCTTGGCCACGCCAATCGAGCTGCCCGAGAGGATGATCTTGTCCGCATGTCCGGCCTTGACCAGTTCGAGCACCAGATCGGCGCGCTCACGGTCGGTGAGGTATTCCGCGTCGTCGTCCAGGCCCACGTGGTCGATGCCGACAAACGCTCCTCGGCCGGCGACCTCGAGGGCCGAGCGGGCGGCGTCCTTGCGGTCCAGGTCGCCGACCAGCACCCGGTCCGCGCCGATCTGCTCGTCCAGGACGATGTCCAGGTCGTGCAGGACATCGGCGCCGAAGCGGATGGAGACCGGGACGCCGGTGTTCCTGGCGGCGCGGGCGGAGCCGCGGAACAGGCTTTCCTCGGTCGGGGTCATCCCGGTGCGGTCTGCGGTGGTGGTGACGATGCCGGCGGCGGCGCGGCGCTCGACGCGGGGAACCACCATCCCCTCGGTGACCTCCTTGCTGAAGAGATCGGCGAACTTTTCGGCCGGCCACGGGGTGGGCGGGTTGGTCTGCGGCGTCAGGAAGTATCCGCCGAGTTCTTCCTCCGGGCCCAGACCGGTGGAGGCGATGATGTGAACGCCGGTGGAGCGGGACAGCGCCTCGTAGAGCTTGAGGTCGCGGCCGTGGAACATGCCGGTGCTGTCGACGATGGTCTTGCCGCCCTTGTCGCGGAAATCCGTTAGCTTCGCGGCCAGGGCCTCGAAGATCTCCGACCGGTCCATCCAGATGTCCGGGGCGTACTGGGCGCCGGGGAGCACCGACAACAAAGCCTCATGAACACCAATAACTCCCAGTTCAGAAGCAGGGACGGGGCCCAGGACCGTGTTGACGGATGGCCCGGCGGGAGCCGGAAACACGTCAACGGTATCGACGGGTGTGGTGGAAGTCACTTGGCTTCTCCCTTGAAGATTGGCTGCTGGTGATGCAAAACGCCGCGGAGCCTGACCATGCTGTCCCTCACTGCGGTGTAGCCAGCATCACACATTCCTTGACATCATGTCAAGTGAATAGTCGGAACGTCCGCACAACGCCCCGCTCGCCATGGAAGTCGCGTCCGGTGGCCTGCACGTGCGCTGCGGTCACCCCGTCTCCGACGTCAAACCACTCTCGCATCAGCTTGGAGACCAATAAGCGTCCGGCCGGGGGCAGCTGATGGATAGGGCAAGCTCGACCCTGATGGCGCGGCGGCGACGATGGTGGTCCGCATCAATGGCGGTGCCAACGGTCCTGTTCCATTGTTGTCCCGTGCGGTACGGCCGGGCTGTGCGTAACCGTGAACAGGGACTCGCTGTGCCGGGTTAGCAGGATGCCGTGCGGGTGTTCCGCTGGGATGGCTTCCCTGACGGTATGGACAGCCTCGGCTATAGCGTCCTGCTGGGTTCGGGGATCGCCGGCGACGACATGGAGCAGGACTCCTGCTTCTGCGGGGTTTGTTGGCGTTTCTGCCCCGGCGTCTTGCAAGCCATGGGTTACTTTCATGATTGTTTCCTTCCTCAGGCAGGCGGCCGACGGCGGTCGGCGGCTTCCCATGGCCAGCGGGGCGCGAACCGTCTAAAGCTTAGGAAGCGATCACCGGCGCTAAAAGGAGTTCGGTAAGTTGCGTGCGTTAACCGCAAAAGTGAAGGTTTTGTGCTTTTTCTACAACAGGAATCCGATCGGCCGTTTGCCTCCCACACTGTCTTGGTCCCGTCAGTGTCGGATATCGTTGCCGACGGGACCTCCGGCGGGGCCACACGGACCCGGACGGAGCCACACAAAGGAGAACTGCGATGAGCACCTTCAGTTCCGATGCGTTGCGGGGCAAGGTGGCGGTCGTGACCGGGGCCGCCCGCGGCATCGGCCGGGCGGCCTCCATCGCGCTCGCGGGCGCGGGGGCCGACGTCGTCGGCATCGACATCTGCGGTATCGTCTCGGCGCGCAACACCTACCCGCCCGCCAGTCGGCTGGACCTGGACACCACGGGTCGCGAGGTCCGGGCTGCCGGCAGCTGCTGGAAGGGTGTCGTCGCCGACCAGCGGGACATCGGTGCCCTGAGATCGGCGCGGGACGAGGCAGTGCGGGAATTCGGCGGCATCGATATTCTGTTCGCCAATGCCGGCATCCAGGCGTTTGTTTCCCTGCTGCAGATGCAGGACGCGGACTGGCACGACACGATCGACGTGAACCTGACCGGAACGGCGAACGCGATCCGCGTCTTCGCGCCCGCGATCGTGGACCGCGGCGGCGGGCGGATCATCCTCACCTCGTCAACGCAGGGGCAGCACGGCACGCTTGACGGCTCGGCCTACGCCGCGTCCAAGTGGGGAATCATCGGCCTGATGAAGTCGGCTGCGCTGGAGTTGGGTCCGCATGGCATCACCGTGAACGCGTTGATTCCCGGGCTCGTCGACACGGCCCTGACTAGGCATGAGGACCGCTACGCGCAGGCGATCCGGGTTGCAGGGAAGCAGCCCTCCGGGAAGGAGAGCACGGACGAGCAGGAGGCGGCGCAGTCGCTGGCGGCCAAGCTGCCGCTGCGGGTGCCGTGGATCGGACCGGATGAGATCGCCCCGGCGGTGCTGTTCCTGGCCTCCGACGCCGCGGCCATGGTGTCCGGCACGAGTCTGTCCGTCACCGGCGGTGACAGCGCGAACGTCACGGCATAGCCCGGCTCGCCCGTCCCGGACTGGTCGCCGCCCCTCCACGCCGTCGCCTGGCCGGCGCCTTCCTCGCGGGCGGGGGGATCAGGCGGCTGAGCATCCCACCGGAGCGGGGGCATTTGCGAGGCGACGCAGCTTTGGGATGGGGATCCGGTAATTAACGCCGACGGCCGTGCCCGTGCCGTCGGCGTGAAGCCAGCGCATGAGGGCAGAGCCCTCGTGTGGATCGCCCTCGATGAGTTCGGGTACGCCCCTTAGGGGGAGGAATCCGCTCGCCTTGAGGCTGATGCCGAACTGTTCCGTCCAGAAGTAGGGCTGGAAGTTGAGTTCCGGGGCTTCGTCGCCCTTGAGCAGTGCCAGGGCAGCGATCTTGCTCTGCTCGATGGCGCTGGTCCAGAGTGGAATCCGGCCGATGCCGCGCGCAGTCGGGAACGCGGCCACGTCTCCGGCAGCGACGATGCCAGGACGGACCCGGCCGCGGGTATCGACCTCCAGCCGGCCGTTGGCCAGCAGCCCGCTGGGCGAGAGCCACTCAGTGTTCGGCACGTCACCCACCGCGCTAACAACGAGGTCTGCGCCCAGAGCCGATCCGTCGGACAGCTCCACGCAAGGATGCCCGGCGGCAGCCTTCAGCCCGGTGGCCTGGGATGGTGCGAGCTTGAGTCCCCTGGCCAGGGCTGCCGCGAGGAAAACCTCGGACAGGTAGGGGCCCAGCTGCCGGTCCATCGGATGGTGGTGCGACACGAGCGTGACCTCGCAGCCCACGGAGAGGCAGCCGGAGGCGAGCTCCATGCCCAGGGAGCCGCCACCGACCACCAAAACCGACGGCCGATCCGCGAGACGGCGCCGCAGCGTAACGGCATCCTCGAGGTTTCGCAGGGTCAACTCGTTTCCGTGTGCCGCCGCACTGGTGCCGCCCAGGCGGCGGGCACGGGATCCGGTGGTGATGACGACCCCGTCGTACGGCAGCTCAGTGCCGTCGTGGAGAAGCACTACCTTCCGGTCAACATCGAGCCGTGCCGCGCTGGCGCCCAGCAACTCGCGGGCCTCATGCGTCGCCCGAGGCAGCTCGTGGGACGTCATCTCCACGGCATCGAGCAGCGCGGCCTTCGATAGCGCGGGGCGGCTGTACGGCGAATGATGCTCGTCGCCGACGATGGTCAGCTCGCCGTCGAACCCCGCACTCCGCAGGGAGTCGCTGGCGGTCATGCCGGCAATGCCATTTCCGACGACGACAATGCGTTCCAGCCGCATGGTCACACCAGCCGAAGAGCGGCAACCGGGCAGACACGCACCGCGGCCCTGGCCGCTTCTACGTCGTCGTCCTTGTCCACCTGCTCGACGTCCAGGACCAGCTCACCGTCATCGTCCAGATGCATCAGCTGTGGGGCGGCTTCCTCGCACAGGCCGTGCCCTTCGCAGCGCGGTCGATCCAGGATGATGTTCATTTTTCCTCCGCCATTAGTTGTGGCTTGTCTCACAAATCCGATAATGCAAGCTTGGCAGGAGCGGAAGTCTTCGGCAAATGAATACTTTTCATCGAATATGTGCACGGCACGAATAGATTGATAGGCTGACCCCGCCCCAGTCGGGACATTAATCTGACCGCTTTCGATGAATGAGGTAGCCAATGAGCGACGGTCCAGCGGACTCGGCCAAGGATGCGGACCTTGCCCGTCTGGCTTCCATCGACCTCAATCTGCTGGTGCCGCTGCTGGCACTGCTGGAGGAGCGGTCCGTCACCCGGGCGGCCAGTAAGATCGGACTGTCGCAGCCAGCGATGAGCCATGGGTTGAGCCGGACCCGGCGCCTGCTCAATGACGAGCTCCTGGTGCGTCAGGGCCGCGGAATGGTGCTAACGCCCCGGGCCGCCGAACTCATCGCGCCGCTGCGGCAGGCGCTGAGCCAGACGGCGAGGATTGTCAGCGATTCCCCCTTCGATCCCACCGTGGACACCCGGCTGATCACCGTGGCGATGACCAACAGCACCGCCTTCGTGATCGGCAGCGAGCTCAGCCGGCTCTTGGCGCAGCGCGCGCCGAACACCGTGCTGCGGCTGCGCACTACGAGCGTCGCGTCCAGCACGGCATTCGCGCAGGATGCAGCCGACGTCGTCTTGCTTCCCGAGGAGTTTCCCTCGCCGTATCCGCGGGAGCGCCTGTACGACGACCGCTGGGTGGTAGTCGCGTCCTGGAACGAGCCCAGGGACGCTGATGCGCTGGAACTGCTGGAGACAGTGCCCCACGTGTTTCTTGATGCGCCCTCGGAGCGCCTGCGCCCCTACGAGATCCTGGACGAGAAGAAGGTTCCGTACAAGGTGCGCCAGCGCGTGTCCGACTACCTGTTCATTCCCCACCTGATTGCCCAATCCGGCGGAGGGGTAGCAGTCCACCGGTACCAGGTCGGACTGGAATTCGAGGGTCGCTTCGACCTGCGCGTGGAGGAGTTTCCGTTCCCCATCGAGGCCTTGGGTATCGATATGGTCTGGAACCCCTGGCTCGCCGAGGGCGCCTTCAAAACCTGGCTGCGCGAAATCCTCATCGAGGCCGCCGAGCCGCTGCGGGCCCGCTACCGACCAGGCGGCTGATCGATCCATCCATCCGCTGCATGGAACCCATGCCGATTATTCACTTCCCCGCATGCGGTGGCCCCTGTTGAATGACAGTGGCCGTGTAGTGAGGCAGCTCCCACCGGCCAAAGACAACCACGATTCGCCCGGAAGCCATGGCTTCCACCCCTGCGGATTCCGAGCCACTATGTGAGGTGCCTGATGACCGTTGAGACATTGGCAACATCGCCAATTGATCTGTTTTCCGACGAGGTTCTACTGGACCCGTATCCGACCTACGCGGCGCTCCGCGGCCTCGGGGCCGTCGTGCACCTGCCGGCCAACGACGTGTACGCGCTTACCCGCTACGACACGATCCGGAACGCGCTCGGAGATCCCGAGACCTTCTCCTCGGTCAAGGCGATCGGTTTCAACCCCGGTGTCAACGACGCGCTCCAGGGCACGTCGTTGGCCTCAGACCCGCCCACGCACACGCAGCTCCGAGCTACCCTGTCTGCAAATCTCACTCCCCGCGCACTGCGCGGACTTGAGGTCCAGATCAACGCGAAGGCTGACGCCCTCGTCGCGCAGCTCGCCGGGGGCGGGGGGTTTGAGGCCATCGACGCGCTGGCGCGGGAATTCCCGCTCGAGATCGTCGCTGATCTGATCGGCTTCACCGGCCGAGTGAAGGCCAACATGCTCCGATGGGGCCAGGCTGCCATGCAGGTGATCGGCCCGATGAACCAGCGCACGATGGAGAACTTCCCGATCGCCGGCGAGCTCTACGCGTGGTGCAGCAGCGTCACAGCAGAAGACCTCGCGGAGGGGTCCATCGGTCGCGGCATCTTTGACGCGGAACTGCGCGGTGAGATTCCTGAAGGCACCGCCGGCCACATCATCCACCAGTACCTCGGCGCGGGCGTCGACACGACGATCGCCGCGATCGGGAACATCGTCGCGCTCTTCGGCCGTCACCCGGAGCAGTTCGAGCTCGTCCGGCAGGACCCGTCACTCGTCTCCGCCGCCTTCGCCGAGGTTCTGCGCTACTGGATGCCGGTGCACGCCTGGGGCAGGAAGACCACCCGCGACGTCGAGATCGATGGCACCCTGGTACCGGCGGGGGCCCAGATCGCGATCCTGTTCGGTGCGGGCAACCGCGATGAGCGCCACTATGCCGACGCGGACAGCTTCGACGTGCTGCGGAACCCGGTGGACCACCTGTCCTTCGGCTACGGCCCACACGGCTGCGCCGGGCAGGGCCTCGCTCGAATGGAAGGCCACGCGATCATCGCGGCTCTCGCGAAGCACGTGCAGTCCTTCCGCCTCGGCGACGAGGTGCGTGTGCCGAGCAACATCACGCGGAGCATCGAGGAGCTCGACGTTCTCGACGTCGTCCCCGCCTGAGCGCGCGCCACGTGGGGATGGATCCCCTTACGTGGTAGGGCTGAAAGTCAGGGAGGGGCCCGGCGCCACGCGCCGGGCCCCTCCCTGGATGCCGGATTCAGCCGGTTTACACGTCCGCGTTCGTCGCTGCGAGCTCCTCGTAAGTGACCGGCACGTCCGTCTTCCTGCCACTGATGAAGAGCGTGAGGACCGCCGACGCCATCGCCGCGATACCTGCGATCAGGTAGACCAGCTGGAAGCCCGAGCCGAGCGAGGCGCCGGCCGAGCCCTGGATTGCCCCCTGCGAGTGGCGAAGTGCCGCGACCGCCGCGTCGATCGCTTGCTGGGGTGCCCCGCTTGCCTGTGTCTGGGTGGAGAACTGCCCGATGACACCCTCCCAGCCGGAGAGGAACCCGAGCGGCGGAACGTGTGACAGGCCCGCGACCGCAGCCTGCGGAAGGCCGGCGCCTGTCAGGATGCCGCCGAGCTCCGGCGCGAAGATCGCGGCTCCGATGTTGAACGCTATCGCGGAGCCGATGACCGGGCCCAGTGCGAAGCCGAGGTCGCGAAGCAGGTTCGTCGTGGCCGACGCCATGCCGATGTAGTT
This sequence comes from Micrococcaceae bacterium, assembly GCA_035999715.1. Taxonomy (GTDB): domain Bacteria; phylum Actinomycetota; class Actinomycetes; order Actinomycetales; family Micrococcaceae; genus Arthrobacter_M. The sequence continues at coordinate 17,564 of DASYGM010000117.1, forward strand.
CGGTTCGACGGTGTTGATCGCGACGGCCGTGATGGAGCCGACGGTCAGCGCGAAGCCGATGCCGAGCAGGAACAGCGGAATGATGAACGCCGTCCACGGGGTGCCGCCGAAGGCCTCCGGCGTACCCAGGTGCAGGCTCGCGATCCAATACCCGCACACGGCCATCAGGAGGAAACCCCCCGTCAGCAACCAGCGCGGCGAGACATGGTGGATGAGCCGGGCCACGACCGGGATGAGGAGGAAAGCCGGTCCCTGGATGAAGACGAAGAGCACGCCCATCTTCCAGGTCTCCACGCCGCCGAGGGCGCCGACCGCGACGCTCGTCGAGAAGGCAATCGCGAGGAACGCGAACATGCCGGTGACCGCGACGATGCTGGTAATCGCGTAGGAGGAGTTCCTGAACAGCGAAAGGTGGATCAGGGGCACCTTCGCCTTCAGTTCGATGACGATGAACGCGACCAGCAGCACCGCGCCGATGACGTAACCGGCGATGACTTCCGGAGCGCCGAAGCCGGCGTCGACCGCCTGCACGGTCGCGCACAACGCTGCGATGAGGCCGAGGGCGAGGGTGACCTGGCCTGGGAGGTCGAGCCTGCGTCCTGCGGGCGCAGACGAGTTCTTCGACCTGAGGGCGACGAGGAACACGATGACTGCCACCGCAGCGGCGAAGTAGTAGGTGACGCGCCAGCCACTGAACACGTTCGGCGCGCCGGGCGCGGCCCCGGGCACCGTGAACAGCTGCACCGAGATACCCGCGACCACGGGCGAGATAACGGCACCGAGTGAGAGGAAGCCCGCCCAGGTCGCGATGACGCGGGTACGGGCACGGAGATCCGGCGTGATCGCCGCGATCATCGCAAGTGAGGTCGGGAAGAGGATACCCGCCCCGATCCCGCCGATCGCCTGACCGAGGATCATGATCCCCGTCGTCGTGGCGAACCCGGCGACGAGCGTGCCGATGAAGATGAAGGCCGCTCCTGCGTAAAGCAACTTCTTGCGACCGAATAGGTCGCCGAGCACGCCGAAGGTGAGCTCGAAGACGACGATGGCAATGACGAAGACCGATGAGATCCAGGTCAGCCCGGCCCCCGAAGTCTGGAATTCCGCGGCGAATTGGCCGTTGAGCGCGCCGGGAAAAGCATTTGTGATTTGGGCGAGCGTGACCGCGATGTACGCGGCCGTGAATGTCGCTTTGGCCGATCCGGCCGTGGCGGTGGGGCTACTCATTGCAAGAACTCCTTTGTTCCGGGGTGCGGGTTGTCTGATATGGGTGACGTGTACAGGCTCCTGCAACATAGTGGCTCTACATTGACGTGGCGTCAAGTGACCTTACATTACGAATGCTCAGCAGTCGGAGCGTTCCCTCGCAACCTTTCCAGCAGTGGTGGTGTTCCGGTTAGGATGGCTCCCATCGGCGGGGTGACCTAGGTCACCCGGCGGCGGCTCGATTTATGGGGGTGCTCAGAAGGTGGGTTCCTTGCAATGGCCCGTGCTGTCCAACCAGGAAGGGGGTGCGATGGGAGGACAGCCGAAGGAGGCTAGGGAGAACGACGTTAGGGAAGCCGTCGCGTCCGCGGCAGCAGGGGAGAGGCTTCGAATCGTTGCTGCTCTGATTCGCATGACGGGAGACTGGACCCTCGCCGAGGATTGTGTGCAGGACGCGTTTGCCCGTGCCTTGTCGCACTGGCCCCGCTCTGGTATCCCCAGCAATCCGGCCGCCTGGTTAACCACGGTTGCAAAGAATCGCGCCATTGACTGCCTCCGTCGCTCGGCCACTGAGAGCACGATGCGACGGAACCTTTCGGTCGTCGCTGAGCTCGAACAGCTAGGCAAAGATGGCAGCGTTGGCCTCGATGGCCTCTTCCCTGCGGATGACCGGTTGAGGTTGATCTTCACGTGCTGCCACCCGGCGCTGCCGATGGATGCGCGCGTGGCGTTGACGTTGCACACGGTGGCTGGACTGGCGACGAGCGAGATCGCACGGGCGTTCCTGGTCTCGGAATCGACAATGGCAAAGCGCCTTGTCCGGGCCCGGGCAAAAATACGTAATGCCGGCATCCCATATCGCATACCGCCTCCACACTTGCTCCCGCAGCGCGCGAACGGGGTCTTCGCCGTTCTTTACCTGCTGTTCAACGAAGGCTATTCCGCAACCAGCGGCGAGACGTTGCTCCGGACTCCTCTGGCTCTGGAAGCGGTCCGCCTAACCCGACTGCTCGTGGCACTGGTGGAAAAGACGCCACAAGGGCCAGAGGCGCTCGGACTGCTTGCGCTCATGCTGTTCAACCTCGCCCGGAGTGCTGCCCGAATCGATCCGGCGGGAGACATCGTGACGCTCGAGGACCAGGATCGGCTTCTGTGGGATCAGGACGCCGTCGGCGAAGGCACCGCCGTGCTGCGGGAGGCTGGGCATCGGCGCCGCGGGGGGAATGAACAGCCGGGGAGATATGAGCTTCAGGCGGCGATTGCGGCATGTCACATGGCGGCACGGGACGCTGCCAGCACGGACTTCGCCCGAATTGCGCATTTGTACGACGCCCTGGCATTCATTGCTCCCTCGCCCGTCGTGGACCTGAACCGAGCAGTGGCAGTCGCCATGTCGCAGGGGCCTGAGGCAGGACTCGAACTGATCGACAGACTGGATGAAACCGGACCGCTGGGTGGCTACTACCTCTTTCCGGCGACGAAAGCGGACCTCTTGAGGCGGCTCGGCCGTAAGGCCGAAGCCGCCAACGAGTACCGTCGGGCCCGTGAGCTGGCCCCCTCTGAGGCCGAGCGGCGTTATCTGGGCAGGCGCCTGGATGAGGCCGAAGCAAGCATCTGAGCGGGCAATTCCGGGCCGCTCCGGGCAGCCCGGGACCCGTTGTCGGGCCGGAGCCCAGAATATTTCCGCGACGCTGTCCTTTTCCTTTGGCAAGATCCGTCGTAGCAACGTACAGCCCAACTCAAAGGAGTCCACGATGAAGTACATGCTCATCATCTACGGCAATACCGAGGTTGCGGAAGCTTTGGATAATGACCTGTCCGAGGAATTGGCACGCGCTCATCAGGCAATCCAGAAAGAGCTGCTTTCAACTGGGGAACTGATCGGTGCCAATGAGTTGAGCACGGTTGATGCGAAGGTAGTGCGCACCTCTGGCGAGGGCACCGTTGTCACTGACGGTCCGTTCATGGAGACGAAGGAGTGGGTGGCCGGCTACTACCTGGTGGAATGTGAAGGCCTCGACCGCGCAGTCGAGATCGCAGGGCGGTTCTTCGAGGCGAAATTCGTGCCCGTGGAAGTTCGCCAAATCGGCGTGCAGTGATCGTCACGTCGTTGCCGAGTCCTGGTAGCCGGATGAAGGGGTGATGACGCCGGTGTCCGACGCGGAGGTCATCCAGGTTGCCAGGTTTGCCCGGTTGCCCGTTATTTCGGCTCTTGTGGCGCTGGCTGTGGCCCTGGCGATCTCCGCGGGCCAGTACGGATATCACCGCGACGAGCTTTACTTCAGGATGCTGCCGCCCGCTTGGGGCTACGTTGACCAGCCTGCCCTTTCACCCTTCCTGGCACGCATGTTCAGCCAGCTCGTGGCTGATGAGGTATGGGCTGTTCGAATACCGGCTGTCATCTTCGCGGTTGCTTCCGTTCTGGTACTGGCTCTGATCGCGCGCGAGGTTGGCGGTGGGCCACTAGCCCAGGGCTTAGCCGCATGGGGATACGCCTTTGCCTCGATGACCTTGGCTATGGGGCACGTTTTTCTAACGGCGTCCGCGGACCTGTTCGTATGGCCGGCATTGATTTTGGCCGTCATGCGTGCCCTGCTCAGGGGTAGGCAGTGGTGGTGGCTGATCGCCGGGACCATCGCCGGTCTGAGTTTGTACAACAAGTTCCTCATCGTCATGTTGCTCGCGGCCTTGGTAACTGGCCTTTTGGTGCTCGGCCCCCGCCGGGTGGTCTGGTCCAAATGGGTGCTTGGGGCAGCGGCACTGGCCCTGGTGGCTGGATTTCCCAATATCCTCTACCAGGCGGTCAACGGATGGCCTCAGCTGGCGATGGGGGCAGCCCTGTCAGCGGACAACGGTGGCAGGGTCCGTATCATCATGTGGCCATTTCTGCTCCTGATGCTCGGGCCCCCGCTGGTGCCCTTCTGGATCGCAGGTTTGGCTGCTCTCATTCGCCGCAGGCGCTGGCGGCCCATCCGGTCACTCGTCGTCGCCTTTCCCGTCCTTCTGGTGATCGTGTTCGTAGCCGGGGGCCAGTTCTACTACCCATATGGCATGCTTGCGGCACTGTACGGGATCGGGTGCGTCCCCGTGGCTGAGTTCGCCCGTCGGGGGAGTGGGCACCGGATAGCGGTTCTGGCGGCGGTCGTCAGCAATTCCGTGGTGTGCGTGGTCATCTCGCTTCCCGTGATTCCGGTTGGGGTGCTTGCATCAACCCCAATTCCGGACATCAATTCCGCCACCCCGGACCAGGTGGGGTGGCAGGCCTACGTCGATCAGGTTCGGCGGGTAGTTGGCCGGGAGCGCGGGAAGGATGGCCTTGTAATACTGGCAAGCAACTACGGGGAGGCCGGTGCCCTTGAGCGATATGGTGGTGGAGCGTTGCCGGCGGTCTACAGCGGTCACAATGCGCTGTATTCACTCGGACCGCCGCCGGCGTCCGCCACAACCGTCGTGGTGGTCGGCGCAATGCTGGATGCCGTCCGCCCGTACTTCGCCAGTTGCACCGTTGCAGACAGATTAGACAACCGCGTGAACGTGGAGAACGAAGAACAGGGCAAACCGATTGCGGTGTGCACCGGCCGGATCTCCAGCTGGGACGGCATCTGGCCGACACTCCGCCACCTCGATTAGGGGATGTTGCGTCGGAACGACGCGCGAAAATCCCGCAAGCCTCGCCGGAATCCCGCTGTTTGATGGGCCCCTGTTGTTATGCAAGGTACCGTGATGAGCATGGACTTCCAGGCCACGGTCGAGGTCGCCACCGTCGCCGTCAGCCCGACCCTGCAGAGTGTGGCAGTCCTGGCCATCATCGTACTCATCCGCCCCTTCCTGAGCTGGTCACTCGAGCTGGAGATCACGGGCAAGTGGCCGTGGCAGAAAAAGGAACAGCAGCCCGCTGCGCCGGCCCAGTCCCAGGAGCAATAAGAGTCTGGAAGAATCCTCGCCGATCCGGGGACAGGGGAGGTCCGGCCGAGCCGTCCCTAGCAAATAGTAGGAACCCCTAGTATCTTTGGTTCCAACGGTCTTGCCGACGTCAATGGAGCAGGAGGAGACCCATGAAAATCGTGGTACTGGTGAAGCAGGTCCCGGACACGGAGGAAGAGCGCCGGCTGGATCCGCAGACCGGCATCCTTGACCGCGAGGCCGGGGAAAATGTGCCCGATGAGATTGGCGAGCGTGCGCTTGAGGTGGCACTGCAGTACAAGGACGCGGACAAGGATGCCGAGGTCGTGGTGCTGTCCATGGGTCCGGACACGCTGCTGAAGTCGCTGCGGAAGATGCTGTCGATGGGGGCTGATTCAGCCGTGCACGTGCTCGACGACGGCCTGGCCGGGGCGGATGCGCCGCGCACGGCTCGCGTGCTGGCGGCGGCGCTGGAGCGGATCGGCTTCGATCTGGTGGTGGCCGGCAACGAGTCGACGGACGGCCGCGGCGGCGTGGTGCCGGCCATGGTGGCCGAGCACCTGCGGCTGCCGCTGCTGCCTTCGCTGACTTCGGTGGAAGTCCGGGCCGATGGGGTCCGCGGGGACTGCGCCGTTGACGGCGGATCCCTGTCGCTGCGCGCGGCCCTTCCTGCGGTCGTGTCGGTGACGGAGCGGGCGGCGGAGGCCCGGTTCCCCAACTTCAAAGGCATTATGAAGGCCAAAAAGAAGCCGCTGGACACATTCTCGCTTGCGGAACTTGGCCTCGCTGCGGGCGGCCCCGGCGAAGGTGCCCACTGCGTGGTGGTCTCCGTCGAACAGAGGCCGGCGCGTTCCGCCGGGCGGAAGGTGGTCGACGACGGCGGCGCTGCGGTGGAGCTTGTGGAGTTCCTGGTCGCCGGCCGGCTGATCTAACCGGCTGATCTGACAAGCTGATCTGACACAGGGCTGATCTGACACAGGAGAGACTGGGATGGCGAACATACTTGTACTGATCGAGACCTCCGCCCCGGGCGAGCCGCGGAACACCGCTGCGGCCCTCCTGGGCGCGGCGGCAAAGCTGGGCACCCCCGTGGCGGTGGTGGCCGCGGTTCCCGGCGGCGCGGATCCGTTGGTTGACCGGCTGGGTGCGCTGGGCGCGCAGCAGGTCTACATCGGAGAAACCGAGCAGGCCGGCAATCTGATGGGCGCTCCGGAGCTGGAGGCGCTCACCGCGGCGGTCGCCGCCCTGGCGCCGGCCGCGGTGCTGGTGGCGAACTCCGTGGAGAGCCGCCAGGTGGCGGCCCGCCTGGCGGTGCGCACGGGGGCAGGACTGCTGCTGGACGCCGTCGACGTCCGGCTGGAGGGGGAGCGGATCGTGGCCACGCACTCGGTCTTCGGCGGCTCCTACACCGTGCAGTCCGCCGTCGAAGGCGGCCCTGTGATTGTGACGCTGCGGCAGGGCGCCATCGAGGACCGTGCCCCTGCCGTGCAGGCTCAGGCGACGACGACGGCGGTCGCCGTGGAGCCCGCGGCGGCTGCCGTGATCGAGAACTTCGACGACTCCGCCGCGGACTCCGGACGTCCGGCCCTGCGGGGTGCCGCGACAGTGGTATCCGGCGGCCGCGGACTGGGCTCGAAAGAGAACTTCGTACTCGTGGAGCAGCTCGCTGACGTGCTGGGCGCAGCGGTGGGTGCGTCCCGCGCCGCCGTCGACGACGGCTACGTGCCGCAGACGCACCAGGTCGGCCAGACCGGGGTCTCGGTGTCCCCGCAGCTGTACATTGCACTGGGCATCTCCGGGGCGATCCAGCACCGGGCCGGGATGCAGACCGCCAAGACGATTGTGGCCATCAATAAGGACGCGGACGCGCCCATTTTCGACGTGGCGGACTTCGGCATTGTGGGCGATGTCTTCAGCGTCGTGCCGCAGCTGATCCAGGCCATCAAAGAACGCGGCTAGCACCAAGGCCGTCCGGAGAGGAATTCCCGTCCCATGTCCCTGTCGACGAAATCCGCACCAACCAAGCGGGCCTGGGTCAGGCCGGCACTGATCGCCGCGGCTGCGGTGCTGGTGCTCCTGGTCCTGGTGCTGCTGGCCAAATGGCTCAGGACGCTGCCTGCCATCGCGTCATTCATCACGGCTTATCCCGGCCACGCGGAACTGCCCGCCGGTGCGCCGGTGGGCCTGCCCGCATGGCTGGGCTGGCAGCACTTCCTGAACATGTTCTTCCTGGTACTGATCATCCGCTCCGGCTGGATGGTGCGCACCACCGCCCGGCCCAAGGCGAACTGGACCCGGAACAACAAGGGCCTGGTCCGGACCAAAAACCCGCCGAAGAAGATCAGTCTGGACCTGTGGTTCCACCTCAGCCTGGACGCGCTGTGGGTGCTGAACGGAATCGTGTTCTTCGTGCTGCTCTTTGCTACCGGCCAGTGGATGCGGATTGTGCCCACCGGCTGGGACGTGTTCCCGAACGCGGTTTCAACCGCCATCCAGTACGCGTCGCTGAACTGGCCCATAGAGAACGGCTGGGTCAACTACAACGCCCTGCAGTTGCTCTCCTACTTTGTCATCGTGTTCATCGCAGCACCGCTGGCCATCATCACCGGGCTCCGGATGTCCGGGGCATGGCCCAGGGACTCCTCGAAACTGAACAGAATCTATCCCATCACGGCCGCCCGCGCCGTGCATTACCCGGTCATGCTGTTCTTCGTGCTGTTCGTGATTGTCCACGTGACCCTGGTCCTGGCCACCGGGGCGCTGAACAACCTCAACCACATGTACGCCAGCCGCAATGACGGCAGCTGGATCGGGTTCTGGATCTTCGCCGCCTCCATTGTGGTCACCGTCGGAGCCTGGTTCCTGGCCAGGCCGCTGTTCCTGCGGCCCGTCGCCTCGTTGACAGGGAAGGTGACGCGCTAGCCGGCTCCGGCGGGAAATCGACCCGCAGGATCTCGACAGGCAGGATCTCGACCCGCAGCACGACTCGGAAAGGGCTGACCATGTTTGAACCCGATGAGGACCAGCAGGCGCTGGTCAAGATGGTCCGCGGCTTCGCCGCCGAGGCGCTGGCGCCCCACGCAGCCGCCTGGGATGCGGCGAAGCACTTCCCCGTCGAGGTCCTGGCCGAGGCCGGCGGGTTGGGGATGGGCGCCATCTACGCCCGGGAGGAATACGGCGGCTCGGGCCTGACCCGCCGGGACGCGGTGCTCGTCTTCGAGGAACTCGCCAAGGCCGATCCGACCATCGCCGCGTACATCTCGATCCACAACATGGTGGTGTGGATGATCGACGCGTTCGGCAGCGACGGCCAGCGGGCCCAATGGATACCGCGGCTGGCCGGCATGGCGGAACTGGGAAGCTATGCGCTGACCGAGCCGGAGGCCGGGTCCGATGCCGCGGCCATCACCACCCGTGCGGTCCGCGACGGTGACCAGTATGTCCTCAACGGCGTCAAGCAGTTCATCTCCGGCGCCGGGGCAGCCAGCTTTTACGTCGTGATGGCGCGCACCGCGGACACCGGCAGCCACGGCATCACCGCCCTGGTGGTCCCGGACGGGGTGCCCGGGCTCTCCTTTGGCCCGCACGAGAAGAAGATGGGCTGGAACGCCCAGCCGACCCGCCAGGTGATCTTCAACAACGTCCGCGTCCCGGTGGCCAACCGGCTGGGGGAGGAGGGCGACGGCTTCGGCATCGCCATGCAGGGCCTCAACGGCGGCCGCATCAACATCGGTGCCTGCTCGCTGGGCGGCGGGCAGGCCGCGCTGGAGAAGGCCGTGGCCTACCTGAAGGAACGCACCGCGTTCGGTGGCCCGCTGACCCATCAGGAGGCGCTGGTCTTCACCCTGGCAGACATGGACATGGAGCTGGAGTCGGCCCGGACACTGCTCTGGCGCGCGGCGGACGCGCTGGATCGGGGTGCTGCGGATAAGGTCCGGCTGTGCGCCATGGCCAAGCGGCTGGCCACCGACGCCGGTTTCAATGCGGCCAACGCGGCGCTGCAGCTGCACGGCGGCTACGGCTATCTGTCCGACTACGGGCTGGAAAAGATCGTCCGGGACCTGCGGGTCCATCAGATTCTGGAGGGCAGCAACGAGATCATGCGCCTGATCGTGGGCCGGATGCTGGTGGAGGACCAGGGGTGAGCGCTGAAGATGACATCCTGCTCCGGCGGGACGGGACGCTGGGCCACATCATTTTGAACCGGCCCCGGGCCATGAACGCCCTGACCCACCGCATGGTCACCGCCATCGCCGCGGCGCTCGCCGCCTGGGAGGACGACGACGGCGTCGCAACGGTCCTGCTGTCGGGTGCGGGTGAGCGCGGGCTGTGCGCCGGCGGGGACATCGTGGCGATCTACCGGGACGTCCAGCGCGGCGGCGGGCAGACCGAACAGTTCTGGGCGGACGAATACCGGCTCAACGCACTCATTGCCCACTACTCCAAGCCCTACGTCGCACTGATGGACGGCGTGGTGCTGGGCGGTGGAGTCGGCCTGTCCGCCCACGGCAACGCCAGGATCGTGACCGAGCGGACCAAGGTCGGCATGCCGGAGACCGCCATCGGCTTCGTGCCCGATGTCGGGGGGACTTACCTGCTTTCCCGGGCACCCGGCGAACTGGGCACGCACCTGGCCCTGACAGCCTCCAGCGCCACCGGACCGGACGCCGTCGTGCTGGGCCTGGCAGACCACTTTCTGCCCAGCGAACGGATCCCCGCCCTGACCGACGCACTGGCGCACGACGATGCCGGCCAGGTGGTCAGCGAACTGGCCGAACCCGAACCCCCACCCTCGCCGCTGGCCGCCGAGCGCGGCTGGATTGACGAGTGCTATGCCTTCGATGATGTGCAGGAAATCGTCGCTGCCCTGCAGTCCAGCGCAGCCCCGGCCGCGGCCGAGGCCGCGGCGCGGATCATGGCCAACTCGCCGACCGCTGTGACACTGACGCTGGAGGCGCTGCGCCGGGCCGCTCGCCTGGCCACCCTGGAGGACGTCCTGGGCCAGGAATACCGCGTTTCCCTCCGCGCAGCGGCCATGCCGGACTTCCGCGAGGGCATCCGGGCCCAGGTCATCGACAAGGACCGCACTCCGGCCTGGTCGCCGCCATCGCTGGCCGAGGTTGATCCGCGGAGCATTGCCGGGGCCTTCGCCGAGCTGGGCGGCCGGGAACTGTGGATACCTGTGGAACCGCGGCAGTAGGGAGAATCGGATGGCTATGCGCATTGGTTTCATCGGTCTCGGGCACATGGGTGCACCGATGGCCGCCCACCTGGTCCAAGCCGGCTATCCCGTCGTCGGCTTCGATCTGGTGCCTGCGGCCCTGGAGCGGGCGCGGGGCAACGGCGTCAGCATTGCGGACTCGGCCGCTGCCGCCGCGGCCGGTGCCGACGCCGTCATCACCATGCTGCCGGCCGGCAAGGATGTTCTTTCCCTCTACCGCGGAGCCAGCAGCACGGACGACGGCGGCCTGCTGGCCAGCACGGACGACGGCGGCCTGCTGGCCGCGGCGAAGCCGGGAACACTGTTCCTGGAATGCTCCACCATCGCCGTCGACGACGCCCGCATCGCCCATGAGCTGCTGGGGGCCGCCGGACACCGCGGACTCGATGCCCCGGTTTCCGGCGGCGTGGTCGGAGCCGAGGCCGGTACGCTGACCTTCATGGTCGGCGGAAGCGAGGAGGATTTTGCGGACGGCGCACCCCTGCTGCAGGCCATGGGCGGGCGCATTGTGCACTGCGGCGGCCCAGGGGCAGGCCAGGCGGCCAAGGTCTGCAACAACATGGTCCTTGGCGCCACCATGATCGCCGTGAGCGAGGCCTTTGTGCTGGGCGAAAAGCTGGGGCTGACCAACCAGGCGCTCTTCGATGTCGCCGCGAACGCTTCCGGTCAGTGCTGGGCACTGACCACCAACTGTCCCGTGCCTGGTCCTGTTCCGGCCAGCCCGGCCAACCGCGGTTACCAACCGGGATTCGCCGGCGCCCTGATGGCCAAGGACCTGGGACTTGCCGTGGACGCGCTGGAATCCACCGGCGTCCAGGCACCGCTGGGCAGCCTGGCCGAGGAGATCTACCGCCGCTTTGCCGACGGCCCTGGGGCCGGGCAGGACTTCTCGGCGATCATCAACCAGATCCGGGCCGCCGCCAGGCCGGCTGCCGCAGCGGACCAAGCCGCAAATCAGGACCGGGTTCCAAAACAGGACCAGATTCCCCAACAGGACCAGATTCGCCAACAGGACCAGATTCCCAAACAGGACGGGGCACCCGCATGACCGACTTCGAGACCATCCTGACCGAACGGCGCGGCAGGGTGGGCATCATCACGCTGAACCGCCCGGAGGCGCTCAATGCCCTCAGTGACGCCATGGGCCGGGAAATCGTCGAGGCCGCGAGCGCCTTCGACCAGGACCCGGAGACCGGAGCCATCATCATCACGGGCTCACAGCGGGCGTTCGCAGCCGGCGCAGACATCAAGGAAATGGCCGCGAAGTCGCTGGTGGACATGTACCTGGCGGACTGGTTTTCCCCCTGGGACGACCTGGCCCGCGTACGCACACCCATGATCGCCGCCGTCGCCGGCCACGCCCTGGGCGGCGGCTGCGAGCTCGCCATGATCTGCGACTTCATCATCGCGGCCCAGAACGCCACATTCGGCCAGCCGGAGATCAAGCTGGGGGTCATTCCCGGCATGGGGGGATCGCAGCGGCTGACCCGGGCCATCGGCAAGGCCAAGGCGATGGAGATGATCCTGACCGGCCGGGTGATGGACGCCCAGGAAGCGGAGCGCTCCGGTCTGGTGGCCCGGGTGGTGCCCGTGGAAGACCTGCTGGAGGAGGCGGTCGCGACGGCGGCGACCATCGCGGGCATGTCCAAGCCCGTCGCGATGATCGCGAAGGAAGCCGTTAATGCGGCGTTTGAAACGACTCTGGCCCAGGGTGTGCACCTGGAACGCCGGTTCATCTACGCCTGCTTCGCCACCGACGACCAGAAAGAGGGCATGGCGGCCTTTTCGGAAAAACGGCCGCCGAACTTCACCCACCGGTAGCGTTGGCATACTGTCGGTCTACCAGGAGTAGACTGTCCGCCATGGCCGACACCACCACCGTAAAGGTCCAGACCAGCACCCGTGACCTACTCCTCAAGGTCGGAGCCGCCCGGCACCAGAGTGCGGATCAGGTCATCCTGACCGCTCTGGCGGCGATGCGCCGTGACGAAAGACGCCAGGTGGCTGCCGCAGAGGCGCGCGCCATCAGGGACGACCCGGCCGACCTTGCTGAAATCCGGGCGATCCAACAGGACAAGGCAGCCTTGCATGAAGGGTGAGGTCTACCGGCTGCCAGCCCGTGGCACGGGTCACGAGCAGAAGGGCCGCCGATTCGCCGTCGTGCTGCAGCCGGACTGGCTTAGCCTGAGCACCTGGATTGTCGCCTTCACGAGCACCAGCGCACGTCAGACCAGCTTCCGGCCAGCGGTCGCCATCGCCGATCAGCAGACGCTTGTCATGTGCGACCAACTCGACACCGTGGATCTCAACCGCCTGACCGAGCCGGTCGGCTTTCTCAGCATGGAAGAGATGCAGAGGGTGGACGAGGCCCTTGCGCTGGTCCTCGACCTGTAGCTGAGCAACTAGCCGATCTGGAACCGGGTTTCCTCGAAGTCCCCGGCGTTGTACCGGAAGCGGCCCAGCATCCGGTTCAGCTGGTCGATCTGGTTTTTGCTGAACCCGGGGTCGGTGAACACCTCGGCGTTGAGCGATTCCGAGGCCCGGCGGGCAATATCGCGGCCCCGGTCGGTGATTTCCACCAGCGTTGCCCGGCCGTCCGTGGGGTGGGCGCTGCGCCGGACGAATCCTGCCTGCTCCAGCCGGGACACGGTATTGGTGACGCTGGTCGGGTGGACCTGCAGCCGGGCGCTGGCCTTTGCCATCGGCAGTGCGCCGCTCTTGGTAAAGCTCAGCAGCGCCAGCAATTCGAAACGTGAAAAGCTCAGCTCAAAGGGCCTGAGCACCCGCTCCACGCGGGAGAGCAGAATCTGTTGCGCACGCATCAGTGAGGTGACCGCGGCCATGCCCTCGGCGGCATCTGCCCAGCCGTGCTCTTGCCAGTGCCGCCGCGCCTCGGCGATGGGGTCCATCGGCAAAGGGATGGGTGCTGTCACGGAAGGCTCCGCTCCGCTCGATCGGGTGATGGTGACCGCCATTGTCCCATGATTTACTTGCCCTTCCTAGTATTTTTGGTCCTCCTGGGATTTCGTCCGCCCGGGGGAGGCCGGACGGGTTGCTAAACTGGAGAGGATCGACCAGGTGGTCCGTCCGGACCCGCGGCGGGAATTTCGTCTGCAGGTCGGGCGTGTCAGGCCCGGAACATCAGCCCCGGTACATTCAGCCGATCCCGCAGGAGACACCACCCTAAATGCCCAGCCTGGAACTTGTTACACAACATCAGCAGCTCTGGAACCGCCGATTCGATCCGAATGTCGCAGACATCAACCAACTGTGCGATTCCCTGAGAGACCTCAAGCCAGGCTCCGAGGTGCCCTACGTGGATCCGATGCATGACGCGGACCAGTGCAAGATCATCACTCTCCACTCCAACACGGGCACAGCTGCCGGTTCGGGGTTCATCTCCGCCGGCGACGACGACGCGGCCGCCAGCATGCTGGGGGTGTACTGGCAGACCGGCCTGCGGCCGGAGTATGTGATGCCGTGGAACGCGTATCCGTGGTTTGTTCCCGGCGAGCCGAACGGACGGCTGGCCAAGGAGCAGATCGCCGAGGGCGTGAAGCCGCTGCTGCGGTTCCTGGCGCTGGTTCCCCGGGCCTCCGCCATCGTCGCGCACGGCACGGAGGCGCAGCGTTTGGCGGCGGCGTTCCTGAAAACGGAAAACCGGATGATCTACCGGCGCAGTTTCAAGGTTTACAAGGTCCGTGCCGCGGACAGCCGCGGTTTCGGTGGAACGCCGGCGCGGCAGCAGCAGGGGCTGGAAGAAATGCACGCTGCCTACGCGGATGCGATGGCCCGGACGGGGATTGCCCACCTGGGCCGGTAGCACCTTGCCGCGGGGAGTCGGCAACTGCCCCGCAGGTAACGCACGTTTTCCGCGTGAAAAGTGCGTTATCTGCGGGGCAGTTGCGGCAGGCCGTACTTTCCGCGGTAGAACAGCAGCGGATGGCCGTCCTCGCCGACCTCCAGGCTGTGCACCCGGGCCGCGACAATGGTGTGATCGCCGCCGTCGTACTCTGCCCACAGCGAGCAGTCCGCCCAGGCCAGCACCCCGTCCAGGATCGGGGCGCCGGATGGGGCCGGGGTCCAAGGCACGTTGGCGAACTTATCCGTGCCGGTGCGGGCAAAGGCGTTGCTCAGGTGCTGGTGCCCGTCGGCGAGGACGTTAATGCAGAAGCTCTCGGCCTCGCGGATCCTTGGCCAGGTGCTGGAGGCGCGGGAGGGGCTGAAGCTGACCAGCGCCGGTTCCAGCGAGAGGGAGGCGAAGGACTGGCAGGTGAAGCCGATCGGACCGCTCCTGCCGATGGCTGTCACGACGACGATGCCGGAGGCGAACCGTCCCAGGACCTCCCGCTGCGAGGCGGCAAGCGTTGCCAGCTCTGTCATGAAGGCGTTCCTTTCGTAGCTGATTTCCGCCGTGCCTTACCGGCGGTGCCCAAGGCGGCACCGCTCAGGCCAGCACCTGTCGCTTGGCGGAAATGACGCCGGTGTTGAATCCGGCCAGATGCAGGCCGCCGTGGAAGCGGGCATGCTCGATCTTCAGGCAGCGGTCCATCACCACGCCCAGGCCGGCCGCTTCGGCGTCCCGGGCCACCTCCTCATGCCAGGAGCCGAGCTGCAGCCAGAGGTTCTTGGCGCCGGCGTCGATGGCCTCCCGCAGCACCCCGGGCAGGTCGTCGTGCCTGCGGAAAACATCCACAATGTCCACCGGTTCGGGTACCTCGGCCAGCGACGCGTAGGTGCGCTGGCCCAGGATTTCCTTGACCACCGGGTTCACGTAGTAGACGCGGTAGGGGGTGGACGAGAGGTAGGTGGCCACGAAGTAGGAGGCGCGGGACGGCTTGTCCGAGGCTCCCACGATGGCAATGGACTGGGCCTGCTGCAGGATCCGCAGCCGCTCGGCGGCGGAGGGGCCCTGCCAGCTGCGGACGGTGGCGGTTTCGGTGCTCATGCGTTGACCTCCTGGGCCTCGGTGCGCTCGCTGGCGCCCTGCGGCGCTCCGCCGGTACGCTCCGCGGCGCCCGGTTGCGCTCGGCCGGAAACCAGCTGCGACTGGTCCAAGGCCTGGTCCAGGTCCCAAAGGATGTCCTCCAAGTCCTCCAGCCCCACCGAGATCCGGATCAGGTCCTCCGGAATGCCAGCCGCCTCCAGGTGTTCGGCGGAGAGCTGCTGGTGCGTGGTGGAGCCCGGGTGGATGACCAGGGTGCGCGAATCGCCGATGTTGGCCAGGTGGCTGGCAAGCTGCAGCGAGTCGATGAACGACCGCCCGGCAGCGCGGCCGCCCACCACACCGAAGGAAAACACCGATCCCGGGCCCAACGGCAGGTACTTCTTAGCCCGCTCATGGTGGACGTGTGACGGCAGGCCGGCATAGTTCACGTAGGCCACCCGCGGGTCCCGCTCCAGCCACTGCGCCACCGCGAGGGCATTCTTGAGGTGCTCGTCCAGACGCTGCGGCAGGGTTTCCACGCCCTGCAGCAGCTGGAAGGCGGCCAGCGGTGTCAGGGCAGGGCCGATGTCGCGCAGCTGCTCGGAGCGGAGCTTGGTCAGGAAGCCGTACTCGCCGAAGTTCTCCCACCAGGAGACGTTGCCGTAGGAGGCTACCGGCTCGGTCATGGTGGGGAATTTCCCGTTGCCCCAGTTGAACTTTCCGGATTCGACGACGACCCCGCCCAGCGTGGTGCCGTGCCCGCCGATGAACTTGGTGGCCGAATGGATGACGATGTCCGCGCCGTGTTCGATCGGCCGGACCAGATAGGGGGTGGACAGCGTGGCATCGACCACCAGCGGCACACCGGCATCGTGCGCCACCTTGGCCAGCCCCGCAATGTCCGCAATCTCCCCGGAAGGGTTGGCCACGATCTCCGCGTAGACGGCCTTGGTGTTCTCCCGGATGGCTGCGGCGTAGTCCGCCGGATCCGTCCCGGGCACAAACGTCGTCTCCACCCCGAAGCGGCGCAGCGTGACGTCGAGCTGGGTGATGGTTCCCCCGTAGAGCTGGGAGGAGGCCACGATGTGGTCGCCGTTGCCGGCCAGCGCCGCGAAGGTGATGAACTCCGCGGACATGCCCGACGACGTCGCGACCGCCCCGATGCCGCCCTCGAGCGAGGCGATCCGCTCCTCGAAGGCAGCCACCGTCGGATTGCCGATCCGGGAGTAGATGTTCCCGTACTTCTGCAGCGCAAAAAGGCTGGCGGCGTCGTCGGTGTCCTTGAAGACAAAGGAGGTGGTCTGGTAAATCGGGACCGCGCGGGCGCCGTGCTCGGCGTCGGGCGTGCCGCCGGCGTGCAGCGAACGGGTCCGGAATCCGAAGGTGCGCTCGGCCATCAGGCGGACACCCCCTGCAGGGCAGTGGCGGGCAGCAGGTCCGTGTTCAGCTCCGTACCGTTGGCGCGGGCCGCCTCCGCCTCCAGTTCGCGGACGATCGGCAGGATGTCCCGGCCGAAGGCCTCCACCTCCTCCTGGAAGTGCAGGTAGCAGGTCAGGAACAGGTTCACGCCGCGCTTCTTGTACTCCACGATCCGGGTGGCGATCTGCTCCGGCGTGCCGATCAGCTGGGTCTTGAAACCGTCGTTGTACTGGATCAGGTCCTCGAAGGTGGAATCGGCCCACATGCCCTTCTTGTCCTTGGTCGAGGCACCGGCCTCCTGCACTGCCTCCCGGAAGCCCTCGACGGCGGGCTTATGCGCCTTGGCGACGATCTCGCGCAGGGTTTCGCGGGCCTCCTTCTCGGAGCCGCGGGCAATCACGAAGCCGTTGAGCCCGAACCGGGGCCGGCGGCCGGCCTGCGCCGCGGCGGCCGTGACGCCGGCAATGTTCTCGCTGAAGCCCTCCAGGTCCTTGCCGTTGGAGAAGTACCAGTCCGCCACCCGTCCGGCGGTGGCTTGGGCCGCGGTGGAGTTGCCGCCGAAGAAGATCTCCGGGTGCGCCCGGCCGGGCACCTCCACGGGCGCCGGATTCAGGGTGAAGTTGTTGATGTTGTAGTACTTCCCGTCCTGCGAGTAGTCCTGCTCGGTCCACAGGCCGCGCAGCACCCGGATGAACTCCTCGGTGCGCACATAGCGCTCGTCGTGCTCCAGCCAGGGCAGGCCGAAGTTCACAAACTCGTCCTTGAGCCAGCCGGAAACGATGTTCACGGCGGCGCGGCCGTTGGAGAGGTGGTCCGCGGTGATCATGAACTTGGCCAGCACGCCGGGGTGCCACATGCCCGGATGGACGGCCGAGATCACCTTCAGCCGTTCGGTGGCGCCGAGGAGGGCCAGCGAAAAACTGGTGGATTCGTGCTGCTTGTCCGCGCCGTAGGAGGCGGCGTAGCGGGTCTGCGTCAGGGCGTACTCGAAGCCGCTGTTTTCCGCGATGCGGGCCAGCTTCCTGTTGTACTCGAAGCTCCAGTCGGTGCGCTGCTCAATGGTGCTGACCACCAGGCCGCCGGAGACGTTGGGCACCCAATACGCGAACTTGAGCGGGGTGGAGAGGTCGATCTGGGGCGTGCTGCTCATCGGGTTTCCTTCTTCCGTTGGGCCAGGGCGGCAACAATGCCGGCAATGGATGGTTCGTTCTGCAGTGAGGTGGTGTCGCCCAGCGCCGTGCCCTCGTAAAGCTGGGTCAGCAGCCGGCGCATGATCTTGCCGGAGCGGGTCTTGGGGACGTCGGGAACGACGACGACGGCAGCGGGTTTGGCGATGGGGCCAATCTCCCGTGCCACGCGCCGGCGCAGCTCCTCCGTCAGGTCCATGGGGGCCTGCACGCGCTCGCTGGCGCTTGCTTGGTGGGCCACCGACCGAGGTGTTTCGCGGAGGACAACGAAGGCGGCAATGGCATGGCCGGTCAGCGGGTCGGCCACCGGCGCCACGCCGGCCTCCACCACCAGCGGATGGGAGACCAGGGCCGACTCGATCTCGATCGTGGAGAGCCGGTGCCCGGAGACGTTCAGCACGTCGTCGGTGCGGCCCAGGATCCAGATGTCGCCGTCGTCGTCGTACTTCGCGCCGTCGCCGGCCAGGAAGTACCCCTGCCGCGCGTACTTGCGCCAGTAGGAATCCAGGTAGCGCTGCGGATTCCCCCAGACCGTGCGCGCCATGGCCGGGCCGGTGCCGTCCACCACGATGTGGCCCTGCACCCCCGGCGGGACCTGGAGGCCGTCGTCGTCGACGATTTTGACACTCAGCCCGGGAAGTGCGCGGGAGGCGCAGCCGGGCTTGAAGGCCGTGTCCGTCTGGCGTGGGGACAGCACCGTGGCGCCGGTTTCGGACTGCCACCAGGTGTCCACCACCGGGGCCGTGCCCGCGCCGACGTGCGTGCGGAACCACCGCCAGGCCTCCGGATTGATGGCCTCGCCGACGGTGCCCAGCAGGCGGATCGAGGAGAGGTCGTAGCCTGCCGTGACTCCGTCCGGGAACCAGCCCATCAGGGCGCGGACCAGGGTGGGCGCGGTGTAGTAGCTGGTGACGCCGTAGCGCTGAATGATCTCGAAGTGCCGGCCCGGATCCGGCGTGTTCGGCGTGCCCTCATAGATGACCTGCGTGGCGCCGTTGGCCAGCGGACCGTAGATCTCGTAGGTGTGCGCGGTGACCCAGGCCAGGTCCGCCGTGCACCAGTGCACATCCGCGTCCCGCCGCGAGGGGTCCGGATGGCTGAACAGGT
Organism: Micrococcaceae bacterium; assembly: GCA_035999715.1. Lineage (GTDB taxonomy): Bacteria > Actinomycetota > Actinomycetes > Actinomycetales > Micrococcaceae > Arthrobacter_M. Next base: position 36,534 of record DASYGM010000117.1, read on the forward strand.
GCCGGTAGCTCCACGCCGCCTGCGTCAGGTAACCGCCGGACGTATGCACCAGGCCCTTGGGCTTGCCGGTGGTTCCGGAGGTGTACATGATGAACAGCGGGGTTTCCGCGTCGAAAGCCTCGGCCTGGTGCTCCGGACTGGCGGTGCCGACGGCGTCATGCCACCAGATGTCCCGGCCCGGGGTCCAGTCCACCTCCGAGCCGGTCCGGCGGACCACCAGCACATGCTCGACGGCGTTTTCCCCGGCGACGGCGGCATCCGCGTTCGCCTTGACCGGAACTGCGCTGCCGCGGCGGTACTGTCCGTCCGTGGTGACCAGCAGCTTGGCGCCGGTGTCCTCTATCCGAAAGCGCAGCGCCTCCGCGGAAAATCCGCCGAAGACCAGCGAGTGGATGGCACCGATCCGGGCCACGGCCAGGGTGATGATGACCGTTTCCGGAATCACCGGCAGGTAGATGACCACCCTGTCGCCCTGGCCGATCCCGAGGTCAAGCAGCACGTTGGCGGCGCGGGATACCTCCTGCTGGAGTTCGGCGTAGGTGATCGCACGCCGGTCACCGGGTTCGCCCTCAAAGTACAGGGCCACCTTGGCGCCCCGGCCGGCGGCCACATGGCGGTCCACGCAGTTCACGGCCACGTTGAGCCGGCCGCCGGCGAACCACTCGATTTTCGGGACCGTGAGGGCCGGTTCTTCCGTCTGGCCGTCAGCCAGCAGGTGGGCTGTCAGGGGCCGGGCCGGCTCCCAGCTATGGGCGGTGTGCCAGGGTCTGGCCCACTCAAGGTCACGGGCCGCGTCCTCCCAGAAGGCGATCCTCTCGGCGTTCTTCTGCGTGTGTTCCGGCGCAGATGCCTGGGGGGTGGGTTCAGCAGCAACCAGGGGGTACGTCGTCATGAAAAAGCTCCATCGGTCCTGGCATTAGCACCTTCCGGATGCCTTGAATGGCATCGGGGGGTTGCTGCGGTTTCACAGATCCAGGTATCTCGGCCGCTCGGGATGGGTCAATGGCAACTAAACCGGAAAAGGCATGGCGATGGCCAACGGCGCCGTCATATTTCGACACCCGGGTGACTCCTGTGCTCCAGAATGCGCTGAACGTGGCGTTTAGGATCCGGAATCGGGCGTGGTCGGAGCGGGCGCGTCTTCCTGCACCAGATTGGAGGCGGCCGGTGCATGGCGAAGGAAGAAACGCCGTCAAATCCGCTCGGTGCCGCCGCAATCTGGTGCAGCTTGGGACGACAGGGGACCGGCGCCGCCCGTCCCGGGGCCCGAGACGGAAGATGAAGCCCTGTGGTTGTTTCACTGAGGGCGTAGCCCAAGGCGGATTAGCCAGCTCAGCCCCCTCGTTCTACCTAAACAACTCGTTTTACCAAAACAAGCGACCTTGGAGGCGCGTGGTGAGCACAGTTCCGGATGGGCCCACCGGTTCCCGGGATGCCGAGGATCCGCTCGACAGTTATTCCCGAACCGTCATCCGGGTGGCCCGGACGGTCACCCCGCACGTGGCGGCCATCGAGATGACAGGTACCGGACGCAACGGGGCGTTCCGCGTCGGGGCGGGCTCGGCCGTCGTGTTCACCGAGGACGGCTATATGCTGACGAACGCCCACGTGGTGCACGGCGCAAATGCCGGGCGAGCCGTGTTTGCCGATGGCAGCGGCACGGAACTGGACATCACCGGCGCGGATCCGCTCTCCGACCTGGCCGTCATCCGCGGACTCTCGTCCACACCGCCACCGGCCGAACTCGGCGATGCAGAAGGCCTGCGGGTGGGTCAGCTGGTGATTGCGGTGGGCAACCCGTTGGGCCTGGCCGGGTCGGTCACTGCAGGCGTCGTGAGCGGGCTGGGCCGTTCCATCCCGACGGCGGACGGACGGAACCGGCGGGTGATCGAGGACGTGATCCAGACCGACGCGGCCCTTAACCCCGGCAGCTCGGGAGGCGCCCTGGCGGACACCCGCGGCCGGATCGTCGGCATCAACACGGCGGTGGCCGGAGCCGGGCTGGGCCTGGCCGTCCCCATCAATGCCACCACCCGCCGGATCATCTCCGCACTGCGGACGGATGGGCGCGTCCGCCGCGCCTACCTGGGTCTGGTCAGCTCGCCGCTTCCGCTGAACGAGAGCCTTGCCCTTCGCACCGGGCAGCGCGAGGCGCTGCGCGTCGTTGAAGTGATGGCAGGCTCGCCCGCGGACCATGCCGGCCTCAAAGCGGGCGACCTGGTGCTCAGCGCAGGCCGCCGGGCGGTCTCCAGTGCCGAAAGCCTGCAGAAACTGCTCTTTGCCGACGCCATCGGTGTGCCGTTGCCCATCACCGTGCTGCGCAACGGGGCGATGGTGGACGTCATCGCGGTGCCGCAGGAGATGACCGTCAGCACCTGACCTCCCATCACCGTTACCCCCTCCGTTGAGTGTCGAGATCAGCACCGTATAGTCCCACTTTTAGGTGCAGATCTCGACACTAACGGAGGGGAGTGATGGGTTGAGGCGGAGCCATGGCGGACTAAGGCAAAATAGTTGGGGTGAGTGAAACACCTGAAAGCCTGCAGACCAAGATTTACGCCACCATCGCCGCAGAGCTGGGGGTCCAGCCGTGGCAGGTCAAGGCCGCGGTGGAACTGCTCGACGGCGGCGCAACCGTGCCTTTCGTGGCGCGGTACCGCAAGGAGGCCACCGGCACCCTGGATGACACACAGTTGCGGGAGCTGGAGGAGCGGCTGCGGTACCTGCGCGAGCTGGAGGACCGTCGGCGCACCGTACTGGAAGCGATCGAAGCGCAGGGCAAGCTGACCGCGGAACTCAGGTCCGCCGTCGTCGGCGCCGACACCAAAGCCGGGCTGGAGGACCTGTACCTGCCGTTCAAATCCAAGCGCCGGACCCGGGCCCAGATCGCGCGCGAGGCCGGTCTGGAGCCGCTGGCCGATGCGCTGCTGAAGAACCCGGGCCTGGACCCGGAGCAGGAGGCGGCGGGCTACCTCAACGCCGACCACCAGGTCACGGACCCGGCGGAGGCGCTGGCCGGGGCGCGCGCGATCCTGACCGAGCGCGCCGGGCAGGACGCTAATCTGGTGGCGGAATTGCGCGAGCGGCTCTGGACGCAGGGCCGGGTGCGCGCGCAGGTCAAGGCCGGCCAGGAGACCGAGGGCGCCAAATTCAAGGACTACTTCGACTTCGCGCAGCCGCTGCACACGCTGCCCAGCCACCGGGTGCTGGCCCTGCTGCGCGGCGAAAAGGAAGGCGTGCTGCAGCTGGACCTCGCGGAGGCGGACCCGCGCGATGCGGAGGCGCTGCAGCGGGCCCGCGCCCGCTACGAGGCGGCCGTCGCCCGTTCCCTGGGCATCGCCGACCACGGCCGGCCGGCGGACGCGTGGCTGGTGCAGACCGCGCAGCTGGCCTGGCGGGCCCGGATCCTGACCCGGCTCACGCTGGACCTGCGCACCCGGCTGTTCCTGGCCGCCGAGGAGGAGGCGGTGCGGGTCTTTGCGGCGAACCTGCGCGATGTGCTGCTCGCCGCCCCGGCGGGGAACCGCGCCACCCTGGGTCTGGACCCGGGGCTGCGGACCGGCGTCAAGGTGGCGGTGGTGGATGGCACCGGCAAGGTGGTGGCCACCGACACCATCTACCCGCACGCGCCGGCCCGGAAGTGGGACGACGCGCTGGCCAGGCTGGCCCTCCTGGCCACCGCGCACAAGGTGCAGCTCGTCGCGATCGGCAACGGGACGGCCTCGCGCGAGACGGACAAGCTGGCCGGCGAGCTGATCGCCGAGCTGAAGCGGGCCGATCCGGCGCGGAAGGTGGCCAAACTGGTGGTCTCCGAAGCGGGAGCCTCAGTCTATTCCGCGTCTGCGCTGGCCGCGGCGGAACTGCCCGGGATGGACGTGTCCCTGCGCGGGGCCGTCTCGATCGCGCGGCGGCTGCAGGATCCGCTCGCCGAACTGGTCAAGATTGAGCCCAAGTCGATCGGCGTGGGCCAGTACCAGCACGACCTGACCCCGGCGAAACTGGACCGCTCGCTCGATGCCGTGGTGGAGGACTGCGTCAATGCGGTGGGCGTGGACGTCAACACCGCCTCGCCGGCACTGCTGGCCCGGGTGGCAGGCGTGGGCACGCTGCTGAGCGAAAACATTGTGGCCCACCGCAACGAGCACGGGCCGTTTGCCCGCCGTGCCGACCTGAAGAAGGTGCCTCGGCTGGGCGCGAAGGCCTTCGAACAGTGCGCCGGTTTCCTGCGGATCAGCGGGGGAGCCGAGCCGCTGGACGCCTCCAGTGTGCACCCGGAGGCCTACGGGGTGGCGCGGAAGATCCTGGCCGCCGCCGGCGCTTCGAAGGGCGACGTCGTGACCGGGGTGGGCGCGGTGGCCACCCTGGCGGCGGCGGACTTTGCGGATGAGACCTTTGGGTTGCCAACCGTGCAGGACATCATGGCGGAGCTGGTCAAACCCGGCCGGGATCCGCGGCCCGGGTTTGCCACCGCATCCTTTTCCGAGGGGATCGACAAGATCACCGACCTGCGCCCGGGCATGGTCCTGGAGGGCACCGTCTCCAACGTGGCGGGGTTCGGTGCCTTCGTGGACATCGGCGTGCACCAGGACGGGCTGGTCCACGTCTCCGCGATGTCCAACCGCTTCGTCTCCGATCCCCGCGAGGTGGTCAAGTCCGGACAGGTGGTCCGGGTTCGGGTGCTGGAGGTGGATCCGGAGCGGAAGCGGATTTCGCTCTCCTTGAGGCTCGACGACGACGGCGCCGGGTCAGGCGCTTCGTTGTCCCGGCCCGGGCAATCCGGAAAGGCGGGTCCATCGCGCCAGCCGGGGCAGACCCGTCAGCCGGAGAAGCCGGGGCAGCGGATGGCGAGGCCCGCAGCCGGACCGGCCCCGGCCAATACGGCCATGGCCGAGGCGCTCCGCAAGGCCGGTCTGGCGAAATAGGGACTCAGGCTGCAAAGGATCGTCTAAGCGTCGGGTCCTTCCACGATGCCAATGAACCGGCTGCCGATGCCCTCGTATTCGCGCCGGCGGTCCCCGGCGGCCAACTCGGGCAGGTCATGGACACCATGGTGGGCGCAGACCACGTAGCTGAAGTCCGGCCACCATTTCTTGGGCCGCACGGTCTCGGAGAAGTCGCAGATGTAGCAGCGCAGTTGTACCCAGACGGGCCGCTTACCGGTGCGGTTGGCACGCGATTGGGCCAGCCAGGGCGGAGGATGCTGGTCGATGTCGGCAAGCTCGGCTTCGCTCAGACGGGAGGGGATGCCGTTCCGCTGGGCCATCTCGAGCGGAATATCAAGGAACTGGGCGGCTTGGCGTCGGGTAATCATTTCCCTTAAGGATAGCCAAGGTTGCACATCGTCCGGCATGGCGCCGGAGGTAGTCTGTGGTCAGGGCTCGAAGAAGGAGACGGACATGTCAACAGTAAGCGTGCGCTACATTGTCCACGACGTGGACGCGGCTATTTCCTTCTACTGCCAGCAGTTGGGATTCCGGGAGGTGATGCACCCGGCTCCGGCATTTGCCATGCTCTCGAAGGGCGACCTGAGGCTGGTGCTGAGCACCCCGGGCGGAGGCCCCGGCGGCGGAGCGGCCATGCCGGACGGAACCCTGCCCGAACCGGGCGGATGGAACCGGTTCTGCCTTGAGGTGGACGACCTGGCAGCAGCCGTGGTTGCCTTGCGGGCGGTGGGAGCCAGCTTCCGCAACGAGGTTGTCACCGGCGTCGGGGGCCTGCAGATTCTCCTCGAGGACCCCTCCGGAAATCTTGTCGAGCTCTTCCAGCCCACCCGGGCCGAGGCCCGGCTGGACTCCCCGCCGGCCGGCGAACCGTCCGACCAGCCGTCCCGCCAGTCCTAAACGCGCCCAACCCCGATGTTGAGGTGCCACTTGGCGCCCATGTTTTCGAGGACATGGGCGCGAAGTGTTACCTCAACGAAGGGTGGGCGGGCGCAGAAGAGTGCTAGTGAAGACTGGCATGCCCGCGTGCTCGGCATGCTGGGGTGGGTGCGCTGTGGGCGGCGCCCGGAGCGGGGAACTTAGCGCTTCTTGATGTGGGCCACGGGATCCGCGGCGGCATCGTTGGTGCTCTTGGTCCGCTTGTCCGCGCGCTTTTCTTTAATGGTCTTGACCGGCTTTTTGGACTGGTGCCGGTGTGGCGATTTGTCAGGCATGTTGTGCTCCCTAACCATGGGGCCATGCGGCCCGGTATTTGCATCCCCTGCTCTGTAACGTACCCCTCTTTTGGGCGAATGCAACCGGTCCGGCCGGACCCAAGCGGGGCTAGATGGAAAGCTCGGTGAGGACCTGGGGCATGGCATCGAGCAGTTCGCGCGCCAGGTAGCTCATCGGTCCAATCCGCGCCGCCAGCCGGTCTCCCGCCGTCGCGTGCAGGTAGGTGGCCCAGCAGGCGGCCTGGGCCGGGCTGGCCTTGCGGGCCAGCAGTCCGCCCACGGCCCCGGCCAGCACATCGCCGCTGCCGGAGGTCCCCAGTCCTGGATTGCCGCCGGCGACCTCCCAGATCCGGCCCTCGGGATCGGCGATGATGCCCTGTCCGGTGACCAGCGCGCCGTACTTTTCCGCGATCCGTGGCACCGCCGTCGCCATCTTCACGCCGCGCCGCCCCAGCAGCCGGCCCGCCTCGGTCCGGTTGGGGGTCAGGACCATCCGCCCGGTCCACTGCCGGTACACATCGTCCAGTCCCGGCAGCACTCCCAGGGCGTAGGCGTCCAGGACCACGGTGGTCTCCTCCGTGATCAGCGGGGCGATGGCTTTGAGCAGGGCGGCGGCTTCCTCTGCGTTGTCCAGTCCGGGGCCGACGACGACGACATCCGTCGCGGCGAGGTCCCGTTCCAGGACGGCGGCACGCTCCGATCCGGAGGCCTGCTCCGGCAGCCCCACCACCGCTGCCTCGGGCACGGCCAGGGCCATTGCCATAGTTGCCGGCTCGGCGACGGCGAGCACCAGCCGTCCCGCGCCGGCCCGCAGCCCGGCCAGCCCGGCCAGCAGGGCGGCGCCCGGGGTCCGCAGCGCACCGCCAATGACCAGCATGGTGCCGCGGTCGTCCTTGTCCGCGGCACGTTTGGATAACTGCCAACCACGTAACAGTGCCGGTGTGACGATTTCAGTGTGGGAGGACATCGGTATCTCCACCGTGCTCGGTGACGGGGGCGCCAACGGCCTTCAGATGCGCCACCTCATTGAAGGATTCCAGCTTCCAGGGGCCGCTGCCGAAGGGGCGGACCAGGCGGGTAACGGAGCAGTTCAGGATGGTGGTGGAGGCCGCGAGTGCCAGCAGGTCTTCCTCGGTCAGGCCCTCGCAGATGTACCGGAACAGCATGATCACGGCGTCATGGCAGACCAGGGCGACGCTGTGGCCGTCCTCCACCTGGTCCAACTCGGCCAGCAGCGAGCGCAGCCGCAGCGCCACGTCCGTCCAGGATTCGCCGCCCGGTGGCCGGTAGTAGAACTTGCCGAGCCACTCGCGCCGCCTTGCCTCGGCCGGAAACCGCGCCGCCACGCCCGTCGCGGTCAGCATGTCCAGGACCCCCAATTCCCGGTCGCGCAGCCGCTCGTCGATGCGGATGCCGGCGGATTCCATCAGGAGCCCGGACGCACCCTGTAATCCGGCCAGTTCCGCCGTCTGCCGGGCCCTCAGATACGGGGAACACCAGACGGCGTCCGGTGACTCGGACGGCGCGGCGGCGGCCAGCCATTCCTTCAGCGCCGCAGCCTGTTCGCGTCCGGTCGGGCTGAGCGGGACGTCCGCATCCCGGAGCCTGACGTCGATGACTTCCGCGCCGGCCGCCTGGGCATCGGAGGCAGCGACATTGCCTTCGCTCTCGCCGTGCCGGATCAGCACGAGTTCCACAGCGCCCATCCGCTGACCTCCCGTTCCTGGCCGCAACTCCTCCGGCCGCCCGTTCCTGGCCGCGGCCGCAATGGCCGCCCGTTCCTGCTTTCCCACCATACTAAGCGTCCTTCCTTTGCTGCGGGGCGGCGTCTAAGGTGAAAGGACCGACCGGACGACGGCGAGGAGGAAACCATGAGCGGCGAGTCGAAGGAACAGGATCCGCTGGTGCCAGGTGGGGAACCGGGGACCGGGCAGAGCGTGCCTTCCGGGGATAAGGGCGTGGGGCTGGGGGCCGGTACGGAACCGACCACGTTTGAGCCGGAGGAGGATCCGGAGGCGGCAGAGGACACAACCGCGGCGGAGGATCCGGAGGCCGAACTGGGGCATTCCTGACCGGAGGGCTAGGACCTTCCGGCACCGTCCAAGCCGCGGGCCAGCAGCTCCGCCAGATGCAGGGGAGACCGGCCCGTGTTCTGCCTGATCTGCTCATGGCAGCTGAACCCGTCGGCCACGATGTCCGTCCCGGCGGAGGCCCGTCGGACGGCCGGCAGGAGTTCCTGCTCGCCGATCGCCTGGGACACGTCGTAGTGGCCGGCCTCGAACCCGAACGCGCCCGCCATTCCGCAGCAGCCCTTGGCCGGGACGCTGAGCCGGGCACCGGTGCGCCGCAGCAGGCGTTCTTCCGCTTCATAATCCAGCACCGAACGGTCATGGCAGTGCCCGTGGCCCAGCACGGACGCGTCCAGCTGCGGCGGCGACCAGCCGGGCCGGTACTGCTCCAGGTATTCCGCCAGCGTGAAGGTTAGTGCCGAGAGCCGGGCTGCACGGGCGTCGCGGGGGAGCAGCTCGGGCAGTTCATCGCGGAACACCGACGCGCAGCTGGGCTCGAGCACAACCAGGGGGACGCCGTCGTCGACCGCTTCCCCGATGACCGCAAGGGTGCGCCGGAGCAGGTGGCGGGCGTGGCCCAGCATGCCCCAGTCATAGAGAGGGCGGCCGCAGCAGACCCAGGCGGAGGGAAGCTCGACGGCGGCGCCGGCAGCTTCCAGCACACGAACCGCCGCGGTGCCGGCGCCCGGACGGAAGTGGTTGGTGAACGTGTCCGGCCAAAGCATTACCCGGTCCGTCCGGTTGCCTGGCCCGCCCGCAGCCAGGCGCTGCCGCCACCAGCCGCGGAAGGTGCGGGCGGCGAACCGCGGCACCTGCCGGTCCGGATGGATCCCCGCCAGTTTCTTGGCCAGATCCGAAATCCCCGGCGTTTTTGCCAGCGTGTTGACCAGCCAGGGCGCTGCGGAGGCGAGCTGGCTGGAGTACATGATCAGCCCCATCGCATAGGCCGGTGCGGGCCGCAGCCGGTCCCAGCCCCACCAGTGCGAGAGGAATTCGGCCTTGTACTCGGCCATGTCCACCCCCACCGGGCAGTCGTGCTTGCAGCCCTTGCAGGATAGGCACAGGTCCAGGGCGTCCTTGACGTGTGGGTCCCTCCAGTTGTCCGCCAGTTCGTCGCCGTTGAGCAATTCATAGAGCAGGTGGGCGCGGCCGCGGGTGGAGTGCTCCTCCTCCCGCGTTACCTGATAGCTGGGGCACATCACCGAGCCGCGTTCGGTGCGGCATGCCCCCACCCCCACACAGCGGGAGACCGCCTTGGCGAAGTCGCCGTCGTCGTTGGCGAAGGCAAAGGTGGTGGGCAGCTGGCGCGGCCGGTAGTCCGCCCCGACGCGCAGGTCCGCCGTGATGGGATTGGGGTGGACCACCTTGCCCGGATTCATCATTCCTTCCGGATCCCAGATCTCCTTGAACCGGGCGAAGGCGCGGACCAGGTCCTCGCCGAACATCAGCGGCAGCAGTTCCGCGCGGGACTGCCCGTCGCCGTGCTCGCCGGACAGCGAGCCGCCGTGCCGGATGCACAGGCCGGCGGCCTCCTGCAGGAACCGGCGGAAGGCCGCTATCCCGCCGGCCGTGCCCAGGTCAAAGTCCACCCGCGAGTGCACGCAGCCCTGGCCAAAGTGACCGTACAGCGCCGCATGGTAGCCGTACCGCTGGTACAGGCCCTTCATGTCCCGCAGGTAGCTGCCCAGCACTGCGGGATCGACGGCGGAATCCTCCCAGCCGGACCAGGACGGGGCCTCACCGGGGACCCGGGCGGTGGCGCCGAGCCCGGATTCCCGGATGCCCCAGACCTTGGGGGCATCCTCGGGCGAGAGCAGCCGGGCGTTGCGGAATTCGGCCACCAGCTGGGCCGCTGCGTCCTCCGTTTCCTTCGCGTCGTCGGAGCCGAACTCCGCCAGCAGCCAGCCGCCGCCGTCGGGCAGCAGCGCCCAGCCGTCCTTGTGCAGCCCCAGCTTCTTGACGTCGTCCATCAGGACCTGGTCAAAGCCTTCCAGGCCGATCGGGGAATGCGCCATCACCGCCGGCACCGCATCCGCCGCCGCGGGCCCGTCGTCGAACCCGATCACCACGGTCCGGCGTTCGGTGCGGACCGGGACCAGCCGTAGTTTGGCGGCCAGCACGACGACGCAGGTCCCCTCGGTGCCGACCAGGGCGCGGGCCACATTGAAGCCAGCCTCCGGGAGCAGCTCGTCCAGGTTGAAGCCGGACACCCGGCGCGGGATGCGGGGAAAGCGCTCGCGGACCGCCGTGGCCTGCTCCCCGATCAGATCCTGAAGTGCCGCATAGATTTGCGCCCGCCGTCCGCCGCCGGCGGCGATCTCCGCCAGCTTGGCCTCCGGGGTGGCTCCGACCCACATCCTAAGGCCGTCCGGGGTCAGGATCTCCAGCGCCTCGACGTTCTCGCAGGTGCGCCCGGCCATCACCGAGTGCACGCCGCAGGAATTGTTCCCGATCATGCCGCCCAGGGTGCAGCGGTTGTGGGTGGCGGGGTCCGGGCCGAAGGTCAGGCCGACCGCTTTGGCGGCGTCGCGGAGGTCATCGAGCACCACGCCGGGCTCCACCGTGGCGGTCCCTGCCTGAACGTCGAGGTCAAGGATGCGGTTCATGTGCCGGGAGAAGTCAAGGATCACTGCGGTGTTGCAGGTCTGCCCGGCCAGCGCTGTCCCGCCGCCGCGGCACAGCAGCGGCAGATTCTGCCGGCGGCAGACGCGTACGGTCTGCTCGACGTCGGTTGCACTCCTGGGACGGACGACGGCGATGGGCAGCTGCCGGTAATTGGAGGCATCAGTGGCGTAAAGGGCCCGGGTGCCGGGGTCGATCCGGATCTCCCCGGCGATCAGCGGCCGCAGTTCCCGGGCGAATTCCGGGGCGCCCTCGGCGACGCCGTGCGGCAGCTGGGATGGGCCGGAACCGGCTGCGGGTTCGCCATAGCGCCCGGCGGGGGAGCTCGTCGTCGTGGTGGGCCCTGGTCTGGAAGTTGCCGTCATTGCCGAACCTCTTACTGGCGCTCTCCAAGGGGCGCTGCGACCTCGTGACTGGAGTCTGAAGCTGCCGCCGGGACTACTCCAGTCTCCGCTGGGGCGGTAGCGGGCGCAAGGGTGGATGCGGGTACCTGCGGGGGCCGGGGCGGCAAAGATGACCGGTTGTGGGAGCCATTGCCAAATGCGTTAGCGGCTGCTAACGTATTTTTTATGCTTGACCTACTGGAGGTGGCCGCCGAGCCCAGCCGCCGCCGGTTGCTCCAGCTGTTGGCCAGCGGCGAACAGACCGTGACCCAGCTGACCGCCGAATTCCCGGTCAGCCGCTCGGCGGTCTCCCAGCATCTGCTGCTGCTGGCGGAAGCGGGGCTGGTGACGGCAAGGAAAGAGGGGCGGAACCGCTTTTACCGGCTGGAACAGGAAGGCATGACCCGGCTGCGGAGTGTCATCGAGGCGTTCTGGACGGCTGAACTGGACCAGCTGGTCACGGAGGCAACCCATTTCCACCAATAACCACCGCTCCACCAACAAGCACCGCAAGGAGACCCCGATGGCATTCGATAAGACCGTATTCCTGCCCGTTGACCCCGACGCCGCCTTTGAGCTCATTACCCAGCCGGAGCGGCTGCGCCGCTGGAAGACCGTCAGCGCCCGGCTGGATCTTCGGGTCGGCGGGGAGTACCGCTGGACGATTGTGCCCGGGTTTTCCGCGGCCGGCACGTTCACCGAGATTGAGCCGGGCAAGCACGTCGTGTTCAGCTGGGGCTGGGAGGGCTCGCCCGACCTGCCGCCGGGAGCGTCGACCGTCTCGATCACCCTGGAAGCGGCCGACGGCGGCACCAACCTGAGGCTGGTCCACGAGGGGCTGACGGAGGAGCAGGCCGCCAGCCATGCAGAGGGCTGGAACCATTTCCTGGGGCGGCTGGTTACCTTTGGCTCCACGGGCGATGCCGGCGCGGACGAGTGGGCGGCGGCGCCCGATCCCATCAACGAGCTGATCAGCGCCGAGGCGACGCTGGCCATCGTGCAGCGGGTGCTGCGCGGGCTGTCGGAGGCGGATATGGCCAAGCCGACCCCGTGCCGGGATTTCAGCGTGGCCGAACTGGTGGACCACCTCTTTGGCTCCGTGGCCGGAATCGGCCGCGCACTCGGTGCCCATGTTTCGGACGGCACCGCCTCGCAGCCCGCAGCAGGGCCGCGGGCCACGGGATCGGCGACCACGGCGCAGGTTCCAGCCGGCGCGCTGCCCGGGTCGTCGTCGTCGGAAGTGCGGATCGCGGACGCCGCGCAGGCCACGCTGGAAGCCTTCGCCCGCCGCGGCCTGGAGGGCACCATCGACATGGGCTTCGCCGATCTGCCGGCCACCATCGCGGCGAACATCCTGAACATTGAATTCCTGGTCCACGCGTGGGACCTGGCCGTGGCTAGTGGCCAGGAGTTGGTGGTGGCCCCCGCGCTGTCCGACTACGTGCTGGAACTGGCCCGGACTACCATCAGCCCACAGGTGCGCGCCAACGGAAGCTTCTCCGAGGCCACCGTCGTCGGCGAGTCGGCCGCCAGCCTGGACCGGCTGATCGCGTTCACCGGCCGGCAGGTGCCGGCGGCCTAGGAAGGGGCAAAGATGGTGGATGTCCAGACGGTGACGGTAATCGCCCGGCCATGCCGCGAGGTGGCCGCCTATGCGGCGGACCCGGACAACGCGCCGCGCTGGTACCGCAACATCCGCTCGGCCCAGTGGCGGAGCGCCCCGCCCTTGCAGCTGGGCTCCGAGGTGGCCTTTACGGCCCGGTTCCTGGGCCGGGAGCTCGCCTACGTGTACCGGATCACAGAGCTGGTGCCGGGGGAGAAGTTGGTGATGCGTACCGTCCAGGGGCCGTTTCCGATGCAGACCAGCTATACGTGGGCGGCGGTGGACGAGAGCAGCACCCGGATGACCTTGCGTAACAGCGGGGAGCCGTCCGGTTTCTCCCGGGTCCTGGCCCCCTTGATGGCCACGATGATGCGGCGCGCCACGCGGCAGGACCTGAAAAGGCTCAAAGCCATCCTGGAGTCGCGCGAGCGGCCCAGCCGAAACGTCCCGGACGGTGCCGCCGGGACCCAACAAACAACCGCACCCCGGGCTAAGCCGGGGTGCATCAACGGAAGGAAAACATCATGAGCAAGTTCATCTATCTGTATCGCGGCCCGGCAACGCCCATGGACCAATTCACGCCGGAGCAATCCGAGGCGCAGATGGCGGCCTGGCAGGGCTGGATGGGCAAGGTCGGATCTGCCCTGCTCGACGGCGGATCGCCGTTCGCGGGCGGCACGGCAGTCGTCGACGACGGCTCCACCGCCGCGGCGTCGGATCTGAGCGGCTACACCATTGTGGAGGCGCAAAACCTGGAGGGGGCCAAAGCCCTCACCCAGGGCCATCCGTTCCTTTCCGACGGCAACGGCAAGTTCAGCCTGGAGATCTTCGAGCTGGTCGACATGCAGATGTAGTCCGCAGCGTCCTGTCCCTGCCCGCAGCACTCGCGTACACTGCGAGCAGGCCAGGCCGCTCCTGTTCGGACGCGGAACGAGAACGGGAACGGGGCAGCAGTGGCGGAGAATATCGGCGTGATTGGCGGCGGAATCGTGGGCATCGCCATCGCGCGGGCCCTGGTCAACAGGGGCCTGGGCGCGGTGACGGTACTGGAGAAGGAACGCCGCGTGGCCATGCACCAGACCGGGCACAATTCCGGGGTGGTCCACGCCGGGATCTATTACGCACCGGGATCGCTGAAGGCGCAGCTGTGTGCGCAGGGCAGGGTGGCAACGCGGGACTTCTGCCAGGAGAAAAAGCTGCCGTACCGGGAAGTGGGCAAGCTGGTGGTGGCCGTGACGGAGGCGGAGTTGCCCGCCCTGGCCAGCCTGCAGTCCCGCTCCGAGGCCAACGGAGTCCCGGGGCTGCGCCGGGTGGGGCCGGCGGCAATGAAGGAGATCGAGCCGCATGTGACGGGCGTGGCTGCGCTGCATTCGCCGCACACCGCCGTCGTCGACTATGCCGCGATCACGGAGGCTATGGCCGAGGATGTCCGGCAGGGCGGGGGATCCATCCTGCTGGGGCACGAGGTGACCGCCATTGCGCTGGACAACGGCAGGGTCCGGGTCACGACGACGGCGGCCGAGCTGGACTTCGACCGGCTGATTGTCTGCGCGGGGCTGCAGTCCGACGTCGTGGCCGGCATGGTGGGGGCCGCGCCCTCGCCGAAAATCCTGCCCTTCCGCGGGGAATACTGGTCGCTGGCCCCGGAACGGCAGCATCTGGTCCGCGGCATGATCTACCCCGTGCCGGATCCGCGGTTCCCGTTCCTGGGCGTGCACTTCACCCGCGGGGTGTACGACGACGTGCACATCGGTCCGAATGCCGTGCCGGCTTTGGCGCGGGAAGGCTATGGGTGGGGCACGATTTCCGTCAGCGATACGCTGGCCTCGCTTCGCTGGCCCGGTGCCGGTGCGCTGGCCAGGCAGCACTGGCGGATGGGCGCCAAGGAGATTGCCGCCTCGCTGCTCAAACCCCTGTACTTCAAACAGGCACGGCGGTTCATTCCGGCGCTGGAGCCGGCAGACCTGGCGGCCAAGACGGCCGCGGGTGTCCGGGCCCAAGCCTGGGGCAGTGACGGGGCGTTGCTGGATGATTTCGCGGTGGACCAGGTGGGACCAGTGACGCTGCTGCGCAACGCGCCGTCGCCCGCGGCCACCTCGGCGATGGCGATCGCCGATTATGTGCTGGTGAACCACGTCCTCGCGGCACAGTGAAGGCCGCGCGAAAAGGCCCAGCGAGCGGGGCCGTCTGAAATCAGCGGTCGCCGAGCTCGGATTCGCCGGTTCCGGTGGGGGTGATGTCCTCGATGACCGTATACCGACGCAGGCGCACCCGGCCGGCAGCCGGGCCGGCGGCCGTCGTTGGACTTTCCTCCGGCGCGGAAGCAGCCATCGTCGGCTCGCCAACCGTGCCAGAGGCGGGGGTGGCAGCCCAGGACGTCTGTACACCGTCCGCAGTTCCGGAATCCGGCTGCAACTGGTAATGGCGGTAGAGCCGGTCCTCCTCCTCGGGGCTGAGGTCCCCGTCATGCTCAATCCGGGGCGCATCCTTGACCAGGTCCTTCGGGTAGGGGACCAGCAGGTCCGACCCTTCAACGGCGGTTTCCGCAAGCGGGACGAACGATTCCGAGTTGCCGAAGAAGCCCGTCCGCACCGTTACCCAGTTGGGCCAGCCGCTGTCGTCGTCGAGGTAGAACTGGCCGAAGGTGCCAATCTTCTCGCCTTCGAAGGTCCGCACGTTTCCCTCTGACTGGATGAGTTTCTTTACCTGATCCGCGTCGATCACTGCGTTCTCCTCACAAGCATTGCGGTGGCAGGCACCGGGTGCCGGCTGGCTGGATAACTGCCAGTCTAGTCGCGCTGGCCCCGAAATTGGCCAGTATGCTTAGCATCCAGCCGGTGGGCCGCGCTTCCGTACCCGCCATACGGGGCGCAGCCGGGCCCACGCACCGCGAGGAAAGGTATGGCCCCGTGGTCCACGGGGCCATACCTGTGGGACAGGCAGTTACTTTGCTGTTGCTTTACGGCGGATAGATAGCGCGATGATCAGGGCGACGGCGCCAAGCACCAGCCCGGCGGCGCCCAGCACGATGCCCCAGACCCCGGTGGCGCTGTCCACGGGCTGCGCAGCTGCGGACTGCGTAGAGGTGGCCCCGGCCGGGTCCGTCTTACTCGTGGTCACGAAGGACGGTGCCGGATGTTCTGGCTCGGCCTGGCCGGCAACCGTCTTCTCATCCCAGTTCACCACGGAGCCGTCCGTGTAGGTCTGGACGGCCGGCAGGGCGACGGTGGTGCCGGCATTCGGCAAGGTGCCCACCGAGAGCGAGAAGGTCTGGTATTCGTTCGGGCCGATTTCATGGGCGGCATCGGCAGTCCAAACCACGGAGCTGGCGGCCTTGGTGACCGTTGATCCGGCCGCGGTGGTGATGGGCTTGGGCAACGTGCTGGTTATGACCTGTACCGTCCAGCCGTCCACGGGCTTGACCGAAACCGAGGTGAAGGGCGCATCGGTGGGCAGCTTGACTTCCAGTTTGCTGGTCTTGGCGGTCGCCGATTCATTGGGGACGCTGAAGGTCAGCTGCGAGTAGCCGCCTTCCGCGGTCTGCGCGGGATCGACCTTGACGTGCGCTGACGCAGCGGCAACGCCGAAGGCAAGCATGCCGGCGGTGAGGGTTGCTGCCGTCGCCGCCTTGAGGGTCCGGCGGA
The DNA here is from genome assembly GCA_035999715.1 of Micrococcaceae bacterium. Lineage (GTDB taxonomy): Bacteria > Actinomycetota > Actinomycetes > Actinomycetales > Micrococcaceae > Arthrobacter_M. Next base: position 53,009 of record DASYGM010000117.1, read on the forward strand.
GTGAATTCTTCATGGAAAGCCTTTCAGAGGCGCGGCCGAGGGCCGCGCGGTTGGATGGGGAAGCGCTGGGGCCTCCTGCCGTTCTGCTGGAGATTCGCTCCGGGCAGCGCGGCGGATGGGTGGCAGCGGCTCAAGATAATGGGGGTGGCTGCAGTTCAGGTCACTGCAGTTCAGGTCGCTGTTGAAGCTGTCCGGGGTGGACCGCGGAGGGCGGGAAGCCGGACGCACGGCGGCAGCAGAGGGACGAATCCCTGGTTGCCAACCGGAACCGCTGGCAGCGGCGGCAAAGCCACCAGGACGGGGCGGCGGGCCAGGGGACGGAGCCAGCGGGCCAGACCCCAGAGGGCGGCGTCGCCTTTGGCCAGCATCACGGTGGCCAGGACGGCCGCCGCGATGTGGAGCACCAGCATCGGCACTGACGCGGAGGGCATCCCCGTTGCCATAGCCGGCGCCATCGCCGAACGGACATTGTGGACATTGTGGAAATGCTCAGGTTTGGCCGGGGCGAAACCACTGGACGCGGAGAGTGCGGAAAAGGCAGTGTGGAGGGCCAGCTGGCTGGCGCCCATCAGTGCCGCCATGATCGGCAGCGACAGCCTGAGCCGGCTGAGCAGCATGACCGGAACCGTGATGAAGGCAAAGAGCGCCAGGCAAATTATCGGCACAGGCAAGGTGCCGCCGGGCATCAGGTGGGCGGCCGCGGCCAGCGAAAACAGGACGCTGCTGACGGTGGCCGTGCGGGCCAGCCGGGACGGTATCGCCCTGCCTGCCATGGTCCTGCCTCCAGCCGCTCTCTCGGATTGCCCTTCAACGTCTACATTAGGTAGAGGCGATCCCTGTTACCTAACTCCGGCGGACGCGGCGGCGGCCCAGCAGGGCCCCGGCGGGGATGGCAACCAGCAGCAGTGCCAACGCACCATACCCCAGCGCCAGCGTGCTGGCCGCCGCGATGCCGCCCACCAGCAGGGGTCCTCCGGCATCGCCGGCCTCCCGGCCCAGCTCCGCGGACCCCATGGTCTGACCCAGCCTTTCCTGCGGGGTATTGGCAGCCAGGCTGGCGAAGGCGACGGGGGTGATGATCCCGGTACCGGCGCCGATGGCAACCGCCGCGATGGCCAGGCCAGCCAACCCCGGTGCCGCACCCGCCGCACCGACCAGACCAGGCACGGCTGCGGCGGCCAGTCCGGCAGCGGTCAGCGCCAGGCCAAGGCCCAACGCCCGTACTGTGCCCAGCCGGCCGTCGTCCACCGCTCTTCCGGCCCACGGCTGGACGGCGGCGGCGCAGATGGCCAGCACCGAAACCGCGGCTCCGGTGGCCGCGGGCCCCAGGCCGGCCGCGGCTCCGGAGAGCGGCAGGAAGCCAACGCCGACTGACAGTGCAGCAGTGGCCGCGGCCAGCGCCGCCGTCGGCGTCAGGAAGGACAGATCGCCGAGGCTGCGGGTCAGGTCGGCCAGCGTCTGCCGGGAGCGCGGCAGCGGCGGTACCGCGGGAACGGACGCAAACGCCCAGGCGGCCACGCCCAAGGCAAGGAGCGCCGTCAGCGTGAAGAGCAGGCTCAGCCCGCCCAGGGCAACGAAGACGCCGCCCAGCAACGGGCCCGCGGTGTAGCCCAGGCTCTTGTAGAACCCGTAGGTGCCAAAGGCTCGGCCGTGCCGGGCGGAGGTGCTGAGCCGGGCGACCAGCGTGGATGCCGCGGGGGAGAAGGCCGAAGCCGCGGCGCCCTGCCCCAGCCGGGCCAGCCAGAGGAACCCCGGATTCCCGGCCACCACAAACCAGGCGGAGAACAGTGCGAAGGCCAGCAGGCCCGCCAGCAGCACGGGACGGACTCCGATCCGGTCGGACAGCGTGCCGAAGACGGGCTTGAGCACCAGTTCGGCCCCGTCGTACAGCGCAAGCAGTCCGCCCAGGGCCAGCAGGGATTCGCCGTGGCCCACAGCGTAGGCGCCCAGATTGGCGGCGACCGCGTGGGCGCCGAAGGCGGTGGTGAAGCCGGCGGCATGGAGCGGCCAAGTCCGCCACGCCGGGACGGCACTGCCAGCGGGGGTACCCGGTAGTGGGTGCCGCTGGTTCACGGGATTTCGGTACCGTCGGCCGGCCGGTCCGGCTGATCCGGCTGGCCCTCAGGGGCCGGCTGCGGTTCCTGCTCCAGCCGGCGTTCCCGGCGGGCCTTGCGTACCCGCCAGACCACCAGGGCCGCGATGACCAACAGCGCCAGGACGACGGCGACGCCGCCCCCGGTGGTTTTGGCCACAGCCTCGTAGGAGTTGCCGGCCAGGAAACCCAGCAGCACATATCCCACACCCCAGACGACGCCACCGGCAGCGTTGTAGGCCAGGAAAACGCGGTACGGCATCCGGGACGTACCGGCAAGCGCGGGCATGACGGCCCGGAAGAAGGCGGTAAACCGGCCCAGGAAGACCGCCGCGCCACCGCGCTGGCGCAACACATCCTGGGCCTCCTGAAGCCGGTGCCTGTGCCGGGCCAGGACTTTGATGTTCAGCAGACGGGGGCCGAAATGCTTGCCCACCTCGTAGCCGACGGAGTCGCCGACGATGGCTGCGAGCACCACCAGAACCATCAGCAGCCACAGCTGGACATGGCCCCGGCTGGCCACCACCCCGCCCAACACGGCGGCGGTTTCCCCGGGGAGGATGAAACCGACAAAGACCGCGTCCTCGGCAAAAACCAGGGCGGCCACCAGAACGTAGACCAGGACCGCGTTGACGTTGAGGATGGTGTCCACCAGGCCGGACATGGCAGGCGTCCTCTCGTCGGAAGTGCTGATGGTGCTGCTGCGGCTTGGAACGGTGGGGGCTGTGGGTCCCGTTAGCTACAGACCAAACTTTACCTTCAGCGGCGGCCTAACAACGTTGGAGCCTTGCAGTGCCATCCTGCCGTGGCGCGGTCTTCCTGCGGTCGGTATGGCCGCCGTATGGTCAGTGAAGGTGATGGATCCCGCCTGGATGGTTATCGGAGGAGCCGGAGCGGTGACGCGGGATTATGCGGACCTCGGTTGGGACGGGCGCAGCGCCGAGGAGGTGAGCACCGAGGCGAGCATCCAGAGGGCGGCGTAGCTGAATGCCACGGCCGGGGAAAAGACAGCCCAGAGAATCCCCGCGACCACGGTGGCGCCGATGTCGCCGGCGGACTGGACGAGCCCGAGCATGCCGTAGCCGTTCCCGCGCAGGTGGTCCGGCAGGGCCAGGGCAACGGCGGTGGATTCGGCCGTTTCGGCGAATCCGATGCCGACGCCTGCCAGCAGGAAGCCTGCCAGCGCCACCGGCCAGCTGTGGCCGCCGAACGCGAACAGCAGGTAGGCGGCAATGTAGACGATACCGCCGGCGGCAAAGACCGGCCGTGCGCCGGCGCGGTCCACGAGCTGGCCGCCGGTCAGCGCAGCCACCGTGGCGGCGGCGTTGTGGGCGGCGTAAAAGAAGATGGCCAGCGCGGCTGCCGCTGCCGGATTCCGGCCCTGGCCGGTGAGCAGTTCGGTGGCCCGCAGGATCAGCAGTGTGGTGGCCAGATTGCCCAGTTCAAAAAAGGAAACCGGCAGCAGTGCCCTGGCGGCCCCGCTGCGGCGCAGCTCCCCGAGGTTGAAGCTGAGGGTCCTCCTGCCCGCAGGGGTGACCAGGGACTTGTGAGCCTGCCGAGCGGCCAGCGTGATGGCGACGGCCGCCAGGGCACTGGGAATAAAGGAGAAGATGATGGCCGGGCGTAGTCCGACCAGTCCCACCAGCAGACCGGCCAGCAGCGGTCCCACGATGGCGCCGGCATTGTCGCCGGCCCGTTCAACGCCCGAGGCCCGGCCATAGGCTGAGCGCGGGGTGATGGAGACCAGCAGGGTGTCCCGGGCGGGGGACCGGACGCCGCGGGCTGCCCAGGCCAGGCCGCGAAGGATGGCGACCTGCCAGATGGCGGTGGTCAGACCGATCGCGGCCGTGGCAACGGCGGTGATCAGGTATCCGCCGGAGGCGACCTTGGCGCGCCGCGATGGCTCGTTGGAGAGCGGGCCCCCCGCAAGCTTGCTCAGGCCGACCAGGGCGTCGGAAACTCCTTCGATGGCGCCCAGCGCCGCGGGTCCGGCGTGCAGGGTCGAGGTGACAAAGGAAGGCAGCACCGAGGTGACGAGTTCATGTCCGGCATCGCTGAAGAAGGAGGCGGTGCCGACTCCCACAATGCCCTTATTCAGCCATTTATCCCGCTGGCCTGCAGCGGGCGGACCGGCCGCTCCGCCGCCGTCGTCGTCGTTCTCCACACCCTCTGCACCCGGGACACCCAACGGCCGCCTCCCCTTTTCGGGACCAAGGCTATCCTGCCAGCGCTCGCGGCAGGGGGCAATGGCTCAGCCTGCTGCGCGGCCGAACCGGCGCAGCCGCAGCGAGTTGGCCACCACCAGGACGGAGCTGGCAGCCATCGCGGCACCGGCGATCATCGGGTTCAGCAGTCCCAGCGCCGCGACCGGGATGCCGATGGCGTTGTAGAAGAAGGCCCAGAACAGGTTGGTCTTGATGGTGCCCAGGGTCCTCCGGGACAGTTCGATGGCGGTGGCGACCTGGCCCAGGTCGTTGCCCATCACGGTCAGGTCCGCGGCTTCAATGGCCACGTCGGTGCCGGATCCCATCGCGATGCCCAGATCGGCCTGGGCCAGCGCGGCGGCGTCGTTCACGCCGTCGCCGGCCATCGCCACCGTGGCGCCGCCGCGCTGCAGGCGCTTGACGGCGTCGACCTTGCCTTCCGGCAGGACGTCCGCGAAGACGTCCTGCTCAGGGATGCCGACGGCGGCGGCCACCTGGGCGGCGACGGCGGCGTTGTCGCCGGTGAGCAGGATCGGGCGCAGGCCCAGCGCCCTGAGCCGGGCGATGGC
>DASYGM010000119.1:0-2121 GCA_035999715.1 Micrococcaceae bacterium
CGGCCCACCCTCGACGGATTCCGGGCCGCCGTGGACGGTGTCCGGCAGCTTCCTCATGCCACGCAGCGGCGAGAAAAACACGACAGCGACGGCCAGGAAGCCGCCCAACCCACCGATCCACAGCGTCGGAAGCAGCCCGAGCCACTGTCCCAGGACCCCCGAGATCAGTGCCGAGAGAGGCATCACGCCGAACACGATGAACCTGATGGAGGCGTTCATCCGGCCCAGCAACCGGGGCGGACAGACCCGCTGGCGCATGCTCACCTGCATGATGTTGTAGCCCAGCACGGCAAAGTTGAAGCAGAAATCGGAGACGACCAGGACGGCCAGGGAAATCCACTTGTCGTGGCCCAGATCGGCGACCGGGATCAGCACCACAGAACAGGTGGACGTCATCGCCGCCAGCGGGATCAGCGTGCCCTCGCCGATCCGCCGGGCAAGCCACGGCGTGGACAAGGCCCCCAGCACGCCACCGACGGACCCGACGGACATGATGATGCCCAGGCCCGCCGCCCCGAGGTCCAGGTCGCGCAGAATCAGCACCGGCAACATGGTGATGGTGATGGCGGCAAAAAAGTTCAGGCCCGCCGTGCAGGTGACAATCCGGCGGATCAGCGGATGCCCGGCCACAAAAGCCAGACCCTCCTTGATCTCCACCGCCAGCGGTCTTCGGTCCGCGACGGCGTGCGGCTGCTCCTGGTCACGGGTCCGCTGGAGGAAGAGCGCCGAGGCCAGGTAGCCCAAGGATTCACCGACAAAAAGCAGCGGTGCGCTGATCAGCGTCAACAGGAATCCGCCCAGGGCAGGGCCGCCGACCCGGGAGATCTGCGACGTCGATTCGAGCTTGGAATTGGTCTCCGCCACCTGCTTGGTCGGCACCAGTATGGGCACGAAGCTCTGGTAGGAAACGTCAAAAAAAACGGTGGCTACGCCAACGACGGCGGCCACCACATACAGGTGCCAGATCTGCAGCTGGTGAAGCCACCACAAAGCGGGCACCAAAAGCATGGCTGCCATCCGGACCAGATCCGCGATGATCATCACCCGGCGCTTGATCCAGCGGTCCACCCAGGCCCCCGCCGGAAGCCCGACCACCAGGAAGGCGGCCATCCCCGCGGCGTTCAGCGCACCTACCTGAAATTCGGTGGCCCCTAGAATTGATACTGCCAAAACCGGGAAGGCCAGCTGACCCAGCTGCGCCCCCAATTGGCTTATGGTCTGGCCGGTCCAGAAATTCAGAAAATTCCGGCTCCGCAACAACGATGTAGCGGGTCCCCCAATAGTGTGTACGCTCACTCGCATATTCTGGTTGCAGCCATTGGTTTCTGTCAATCACTAATCTAATATGGCCGCATGGACGGCGACGGTTCCGACGAGACGGTCCTGGCGCGCGGCCGGGCCCTCAGCTCGCCACTGCGCATGCGCATCCTGCGCATCTGCCTGCACCGCGGCCGCACCAACAAGGAAATCGCGGACGCGCTGGGCCTCAATCCCGCCTCCACGCTCCATCACGTGCGCACACTGGTCCGTACCGGCTTCCTGTTGCCCCAGGAGCCCCGGGCGGGCAAACGGGGCGCCAAGGAAATCCCCTACCTGGCCAGCAAACTGTCCCTGCACACGCCGGTACCCAACGTCGCCTCCGTACTGATCAGCACCTTCCTGCAGGAAATCGAGGACCTGGCGCCGGTAGACATCGACGTATCGCGGCTGGGCGTCAAGTTCAACGCCGAGCACCAGAGGGAAATGCTGGACAGGTTCAACGCGCTTGTTGAGGAATATGCGCAACGGCCAGCGGACGACGACGGCGTCCCCACCTCGATCCTTTTCGCCCACCATCTGGACCGGTCGGCTTCCGACGAGCCCACGACCGGAAGCTAGCCGCCCGGGCGCGGGGGTCACCGGCGCTCAGCCGCCGGAGCGGCTGCGCCGCGGATGCAGGATCCGCCCGCAGAGCGCCACGGCCACCGGCGTTACGACGGCAATGCCGAACAGCCAGATGTTGCCGGACAGGTTACCGATGATCAGGCCGTACTGACCGTGCGGGATGGTCAGTATCCCGACCATGGCGTAGGCGGCCAGCCCTGTCACGGCGGCCAGCACGCTGGAACGGGCCCACAGCCC
>DASYGM010000264.1:0-7139 GCA_035999715.1 Micrococcaceae bacterium
AAGCCGACGACGGCCAGCCCGCCCAGCACCGCATAGCCGTTGAACCAGGCGAAGGGACCGCCCACCCGGTCGCCGTTTGCGTTCAGCGGCAGGCCCGTGGTGGTCAACGCCAGGGCCGCACCGATGCCGAAGGCGGAGACAAAGGAGCCCAGAGCGATGGCCCAGTCCCAACGGTTGCGCCAGCGCTCCGAATTGACCTTCCCGCGGTATTCGAAGGCCACCGCACGGAAGATCAGGCCCAGCAGGACCAGCACCAGGGGTACGTACAAGGCGGAGAACAGCGCCGCGTACCACAGCGGGAAGGCGGCGAAGGTGGCTCCTCCGGCGGTGATCAGCCACACCTCGTTTCCGTCCCAGACCGGGCCCACCGTGTTCAGCAGTACGCGGCGCTCGTCGTTGTTGCGCGCGAAGAGCTTCATCAGCATCCCCACGCCCAGGTCAAAGCCCTCCAGAAAGAGGTACCCGGTCCACAGGACAGCGATCAGCACAAACCAGATGGTTGGCAGTGTTTCCATGGTTTTCCTTTGGTGTCAGTGCGCAGCTTGCAGGATGGGTCAGGCCGGGCAGGCGGGTCAGTACGCGAACGCGAGGACGTCGTCGTCGTGCCGTCCGGCGTCCGGGCCGTCCGGACCGGAGCCGCCGTCCGGACCGGAGCCGCCGCTCCCGGCGTGGGCCAGTTCCGGCATCGCGGAGACCACCCCGCCGCGGATATAGCGCACCAGCAGCCTGACCTCCACCACCAGCAGCACGGCGTAGACCGAGCCCAGCGCCACCACGGAGAAGATCAGTTCCCCGGCGCGGACTCCCGGCGAGACCGCGGCGGCGGTGAACATGAAGACCTGGTCGACCCCGCTCATCTGCGGGTTCGGTGCGACGACGAAGGGCTGGCGGCCCATTTCGGTGAAGATCCAGCCGGCAGAGTTGGCGCCGAAGGGTGCCAGGATCCCGAACAGGGCCAGGCGCATCAGCCATTTCGACGACGGCACCGTCCCCTTGCGCGTGATGACCAGGGCCACCAGCGCAGCGAGCGCGGCCAGGCCGCCGAAGCCGATCATCATCCGGAAGCCCCAGTAGGTGACGGCCATGACCGGGACGTACTGGATCGGCTGGCCGGCGCGGTCGCCGTAGACCGGGTTGTTGGGCAGGTTGGTACCGTATTTGGCCTGGTATTCCGGCACCAGCGAGTTCACTCCCTTGATGTCGGTGGTGAAGTCATTGTGCGCCAGGAAGGAAAGCAGCCCAGGCACCTCTATCACGGCCACCACGTCACTGCAGTTCTTGCTGCCCGGGTCGCCCAGGGAGAGCACCGAGAAGCTGGTGCCGTCATGGCACGCGGCCTCCGCAGCGGCCATCTTCATGGGCTGCTGCGCGAACATCAGTTTGCCCTGCATATCCCCGGTGATGGCGGTGCCGGCGAAGGCCAGCATGGCGACGACGGCGCCGATCCGCAGCGAGCGCAGCCAGACTTTGTGGTCGGTCCGGTCCCGGCCGGGGATGGTGGCGGATGCGCCGACGACGACGCGCCCGTTGGCGTCCACGGTGTCAATCCCGTCCCGGCGGCGGCGCCACAGGTGGTACCAGGAGATGCCCAGCAGGAAACCGCCGGCCACCGCAATGGCTCCGGTGAGGGTGTGCGGGAAGGCGACCAGGGCGGTGTTGTTGGTGAAGACTGCCCAGGCGTCCACCATCTGGGGCCGGCCATTGACCATCTTTACCCCCACCGGATGCTGCATCCAGGAGTTGGCGACGATGATGAAGTAAGCGGAGAGCACCGATCCCAGCACCGCGGTCCACAGGCAGGCCAAATGGATCCGGGCGGGAAGCTTCTTCCAGCCGAAGATCCACAGGCCCAGAAAGGTGGACTCGACGAAGAACGCCAGCAGCGCCTCCATGGCCAGCGGGGCACCGAAGACGTCGCCGACGAACCGGCTGTATTCGCTCCAGGCCATACCGAACTGGAACTCCTGCACAATGCCCGTGGCCACACCCATGATGAAGTTGATCAGGAAGAGCTTGCCCCAGAACTTGGTCATCCGCAGGTACTCCGCCTTGCCCGTGCGGTGCCAGGCGGTCTGCAGCAGCACCACCAGCAGCCCCAGGCCGATGGTCAGCGGAACCATCAGGAAGTGGTAGACCGTGGTGATGCCAAACTGCCAGCGGGCTATGTCGAGTGCTTCCATCGTTCCCCTTCAGTACGGGCTTGGGCCTGTGCGGATCCGGGCCGGTCAAGAACCACTTCAGGGCGGCTCCGCTCATTTTCTACAATCCGTAGAAAACAGACTTCTACTGAGTGTAGAACAATTTGGCGAAACCGGGTACATTTAGATCAAGACAGCTGAATTAGCGATGACGAGAAGGATTTACGTGGCCACTCTTGGGGAGCTCGAACGGGCTGTCATGGATCTCTTGTGGGAACACCCGGCGGCGATGAGCGCCAATACGCTCCGGGACCTGCTCAGCCAGCGACCGGCGTCGGGCAACAAGGACGGAGCGGACTCCAAGGAACTGGCCGTCACCACCGTCCTGACCGTGCTGTCCCGGCTGGAAAAGAAGGGCCTGGTGCAGCGTGAGCGCGACATCCGCCCGCACCGGTACCGTGCCGTCACCAGCCGCGCCGACCACACCGCGGAACTGATGCTTGAAGTGCTCGGATCCGCTCCGGACCGGGAGGCCGTGCTGGCCCGCTTCATCGGAACGGTGAGCGACGGCGAGGCCGCCACTTTGCGCAAACTGCTGGGGCACGCCTAACCGCGGCAGCAGCCGCCTCCGGCACCCGCCATGTTCTGGACCTCCTGGTTCCTTGCGGTACTCGCCATCGTGCTGGCCTGGCCGGTACCGTTGCTGCTCTCCCGCGCGCACTGGCCGGCCCGTTCCCCCTTCACCGCAATGGTGCTGTGGCAGGCCATAGCACTGGCCGGCGGGTTGTCCATGATTGGAGCCATGCTGGTCTTCGGACTGGTCCCGCTGGGCCAGAACCTGATCTCCGGACTGGGCACCCTGGCGCGCATCATGCTGGGCAACAGGGCCAGTGCCGCGCTGGATTTCTGGAATGCCTTCGCGCTCAGCGCGGCCGGGCTGCTGCTGGCCCACCTGCTCTTCACGCTGCTGCTGACCTACATCCGGATCCAGCAGCAGCGCCGCCGGCACCGGGAACTGCTGGACCTGCTCAGCTCCCCCGATGCGGAGCGTCCCGGCACCGTGGTGATCAACCACGATGTACCCGTGGCGTACTGCCTGCCGGGCGGGGCGCGCTCGGTCACGGTGCTCTCCGACGGGCTGATGAATCTGCTGGAACCGGATGAACTGCGCGCGGTGCTGATCCACGAAAACACCCACCTGGCCCAGCACCACCACATGCTGCTGTGGGCCTTTGCCGCCTGGCGCTCGGCGCTGCCCTGGCTGCCCACCTCCCGGCTTGCCCAGCGTGCCGTGAATTCGCTGATCGAGATGCTTGCCGACGACGAGGCGCTGAAAACCGTGGACCGCGCCACCCTGGTGAAGGCCATCGCCCTGGTGGCCAGCGGTTCCGCCGAGCTTCCGGCAAGCGAGCTGGTGGATGCCGGGGCGGCCCGGATCGACACACCGGAGACGACGTCGGCCCGGCTGGGCCGGCTGATCACCCCTGTCCCGCCGCTGGTCCCGGCCGTCCGCAACACGGTGCTGGCCAGCTCGGTGCTGCTGCTGGCGGTGCCGACGGCCTTGCTGGTGGTGCCCGGCCTGCTGGGCTGAAACCCGCTCACGGCCCGCGCCCGGCGCACCCGGCGCACCCGGCGGATGCCTGGTTCCTCCGCGAATACGTGGTACCTCCGGCTCCCTGCCTGCCACAGATCCGGACAACTGCCATAGCTGCGGACAGATGCAACGTCTTCGTCCAGGGCAACGGTCCGCAGTGCCGTCAGTCCGAGGATACGTTCACTTTCAGAGGGGCTTCAGCCCGGCACGAATAAGCTTTTGCCGCAACAGCTCCGGCTTCCTTGCCTCGGACCACATCCACCGCACCACCCGGAGCCCCGTCGCGCGGATCCGGTCCTCGCGGACCTTCTCCCGGCGCAGAACCTCGGACGGGAGTTCGCCAGCCAGAAATTCTCCCCGTGAATACTTCACCCATCCATCGAACTCGCCCACCAGGCCGGATTCCTTCCAGTAGAAATCCGCGTAACCGATCCTGCCCTGGCCGTCCCGGATTTCATGCTGGAGTGCCGGAATTGGAAGGCCAAGCCGGAAGATGTGCGCCCGGCTGAGCGACTCGCCGGGCGAGCCGGAGCGCCCGTCGGCAAAATCGAGTACCCGCTGGACCCGCCGTTGCTGGCTGGCATACGGCAAAAGCTTTAGGGAGGCGGCCACCTGCGGCTTCTGCAGCGGTGTCGATGCCCGCTCGACTGGCAGATTGAGCGGGGACAGCACGCGGTCCATTGCGGCTACGGCGTCCGGGAAGGGCAGCACGACCGCCAGGTCCCGGACGGTCTGGAGCTTGGTTGTGGCGCGAAGTCCGCGGATCCGCACGGTGCGGACCTCGGATAGGTCGCTCCGGTGACGCCGCACATCAGCGGTGGATCTTCCCCCGCCCTCTTGGCTCACCAGCATGTCGACAAAATCAGGGATCTCGATGACGGGAATTCCCCACAGCTGGGCTGCCGAGCGCTGGCAGAAGATGGGATCGCCATGAGCGGTGCGGTGTACGGCATCAATACGCACAGCGTACTGCTGCCATGGTTCCAGGCCTCTCCAGACGGAGGTGGGCAGGTAAAGGCCGCGCCGGACCCTGCACAACTCGCCGCGTTTGGCCTGCCTGGACAGGACGCGCGCGTAATTTTCGTCATCCGGACGGTCGGCGGGCGTTGTCCATGGCGGGGGCTTGAAGCTGCTCATAGACGAACACTGGCATCACGCAGAGAATCTCGCCTCCGCTTCCGGCCTGGATGTGTACAGATCACCCGGACCTTGCCGGTGTTGCGGACAGATGCCCCGGGTCCTGACGCATGCCGTGGCTTCGTCCGGGGCACCGGTCCGGAGCGGCAGCATCCGCACCTCCCTGATCCCGTCCGGTCAGGCGTCGATGCGTTCGCGGTCCAGGCTGGAGCTGCCGGCGATGATGAAGTCCTTGCGCGGGGCAACCTCCGACCCCATCAGCAGCTCAAAGGTCTTCTCCGCCATCTCCGCGTTTTCAGCCGTCACGCGGCGCAGCGTGCGGTGCCGCGGATCCATGGTGGTCTCGGCCAGCTGCCCTGCATCCATCTCCCCCAGACCCTTATAGCGCTGGATCGGCTCCTTGTAGCGCTTGCCCGACTTTTCCAGCTGTGCCAGCAGCGTGTGCAGTTCCTGCTCCGAGTATGTGTAGATCATCTCGTTGGCCTTGGAACCAGCGTGTACGACCTCCACGCGGTGCAGCGGGGGAACCGCGGCGAAGACCCGGCCGGCGTCGATCATGGGCCGCATGTAACGGAAGAACAGGGTCAGCAGCAGCGTGCGGATGTGGGCGCCGTCGACGTCGGCATCCGTCATCAGGATGACCTTGCCGTAGCGCGCCGCCTCGATGGCGAAGCTGCGGCCCGAGCCGGCGCCTACCACCTGGATCAGGGCTGCGCACTCGGCGTTGGAGAGCATGTCCCCCACCGAGGCCTTCTGAACGTTGAGGATCTTGCCCCGGATGGGCAGCAGCGCCTGGAAATCCGAGGACCGGGCCAGCTTGGCCGTGCCCAGCGCGCTGTCACCCTCCACGATGAACAGCTCGCTGCGGTCGACGTCGTCCGTGCGGCAGTCGGCCAGCTTAGTGGGCAGCGAGGAGGTTTCCAACGCATTCTTGCGGCGCTGCGTCTCCTTGTGCACCCGGGCGGAGATCCGGGATTTCATTTCCGCGACGACTTTTTCCAGCAGCTGTGCCGACTGGGCCTTGTCATTGCGGTGGCTTGAGTTCAGCTTGGCGGTGAGTTCCTTTTCCACCACCTTGGCCACGATGGTGCGCACCGCGGGAGTGCCGAGGATTTCCTTGGTCTGGCCCTCGAACTGCGGTTCGGCCAGCCGGACCGTGAGGACAGCGGTGAGGCCGGCCTGCACGTCGTCCTTTTCGATCTTGTCATTGCCGGCCTTGAGCTTGCGGGCGTTGGCCTCGATCACCTTGCGGAAGGTCTTCAGCAGGGCCTGTTCAAAGCCCTCCTGGTGCCGACCGCCCTTGGGCGTCGCGATGATATTGACGAAGCTGCGCATCGTGGTCTCGTAGCCGATGCCCCAGCGCAGCGCAATGTCCACCTCGCAGTCGCGCTCCACTTCGGTGCTGCGCAGGTGGCCCTTTTCATCCAGCACCGGCACCGTTTCCTTGAAGGTGCTGGTGCCGTGCAGCCGCCAGATGTCGGTTACCGGCGCATCGGAAGCCATGAAGTCGACAAACTCGGAGATGCCGCCGTCGTGGTGGAAAACCTCCTCGTGCACCTCGAACTCCCCCGGCGTGCCCGGCAGCCGGCGCTCGTCACGGATGGCGATTCGCAGACCTGGGACCAGGAAGGAGGTCTGCCGGGCCCGGGCCGTCAGCTCCTCGTACGAAAACCTGGCGTCGGGCGTGAAGATCTGCCGGTCCGCCCAGTACCGGATCCGGGTTCCGGTCACTCCGCGCTTGGTGGAGCCCACCACGTCCAGACTGGATTTGTCGATGAACGGTTCAAAGGGCACCGTCGGGCTAAGGTTCTTGCCGGTGTCCAGGAAGTGCCCGGGCTCACCACGTCGGAAGCACATCTGGTAGGTCTTTCCGCCGCGGTCCACCTGCACGTCCAGGCGGGCGGAGAGAGCGTTCACCACACTGGCACCGACGCCATGCAGGCCACCGGAGGCAGTGTAGGAGCCGCCACCGAATTTGCCGCCCGCATGGAGCTTGGTCAGGACCACCTCAACCCCGCTGAGTCCGGTCTTCGGTTCCGCGTCCACCGGGATGCCGCGGCCGTCGTCGTGGATTTCCACCGAATTGTCCGGATGCAGTATCACTTTGATGCTCTGCCCGAAGCCAGCCAGCGCCTCGTCCACCGAATTGTCGATGATTTCCCAGAGACAGTGCATCAAGCCGCGGGAGTCCGTGGAACCGATGTACATGCCAGGTCTCTTGCGCACCGCTTCCAGCCCTTCCAGGACAGAAAGGTGGCGTGCGGTGTAAT
>DASYGM010000222.1:0-2882 GCA_035999715.1 Micrococcaceae bacterium
CCACCCTGGCGGAGGCCGGCGGGCAGCCGCGGGACCTGGTCAGCGTGACCATCTACCTCACCGACGTGGACGACTACATGGCCCACGGACGGGAGATCGGCCGGATCTGGCGTGAGATGGCTGGCAGCGAATACCCGGCGATGGCGGGGATCGGCATCAGCCGGCTGTGGCAGAAGGAGGCGCTGATCGAGATCCAGGGCGTGGCGGTGATCCAGGAGCCGTAAAGGGACCTGCACCGTTTAGTCGGCGAGAGAAGCACGGCGGGCCCGCCCGCTGCAGGGCCTACAGGACCGCTGCCGGCTGCCGTCCCATCAGGGTCCGGGCATGTGCCGCCGCAAGCGGGGCGATCAGGCGGTGCACGCCCAGGAAAATCCGCTGTGACTGCGGGCCCTTCCAGCCCTCCGGCAGCAGATCCAGCGGCAGACCCGGGTCGCGGTACGGAATGCGCCGCCACAGCGTGAGCATCGGGATGTAGTACCGGAAGGCGGCGCGCAGCGTCTGGTCAGAGGCTGCGGCCAGGGCAGCATCCGGCGAGTCCCCCAATTCCTCCGTCCAACGGTCCAAGGCGCCGGCATAGACATCCAGGAATTCGCGCAGCTGCGCATCCAGCTCGCCGAGGTCCCACCATTGCGCCACCTTCTGGCGCATGTCCGCGTCGGTGGCGTAGTCGCCGTGGAAGAACTCGACGAATCCGGCCAGGCCGCGGGACTCCAGGCGGCGCTTGGCCACCGGCTGCACACGCGCCGGCGCAATCCAGACACCGGATCCCATGGCGCCGAATCCCAGGGCCTGCAGTTCGGAGCGGAGCTGGTGCCGCTTGCTGCGCATGGATTCCGGCACGGAGAAGATGGCCAGCACCCAGTCGTGGCCCGAGTTGGGCCGTTCCGTGGCGAAGATGCGTTCATCGCCCTCTGTGAAGATCTCCAGAGCCCGGGGGGAAATGGCGTATCCGGCCACACCCTCGGTGCGGACGCTGTTCAGCACCCCTTTAGCCTTGAGCCGGGAAACGGACGAGCGCACGCCCGGGGCGTCGTAGCCGAGGTCCCCCAACATGGAGATCAGGACGGAAACCGGAAGCGCGCTCTCCCTTTGGCGGGCATAGAGGCCGTACAGCGTGATGATGATCTGCTGGTGCCGGACCGGCGGTTCCGGAATAGCCTCGATCTGCCCTCCCGACACGGCTGCGTCCGACCCGATCCGCGCCCCGGCGATCCCGGAACCGCGCTCCGCCTTGGCTACCTCTGCTATTTCTGCCATCTTCCGCCCCATCCTACGTGGAGGCGATGTCGACGTCGTCGAAAATCCCAACAGGCGCTCCCAAGCCGTCCGGGGCCAGCGCCGCGCGCATGGGCCCCGGCCACGGGCTGCCCGTGCTGCTGCCTACCGGAACATGAACCACCGTGACAGTGCCGTCGGCCGCCGTGCCGCCGGCATGGCCGGCAAACGGATGGCCCACTACCTCAAAGGCATAGGTCATGGAACTGCGCCCCATCTTCACAACCGCCACGGTGGCAGTGACCGGCTGCCCGAACCATAGTTTGGTGCGGTAGTTGATTTCCTGGCGCACCCGGGGAGCAGCCGGAAAGTAGTCGTCCAAGCCAAGGTCACGGACGAGTTGCGCCTCGGCTGCCTCCACCCAGCGCATGATGGCCGAGTTGTGCTGGTGTCCCGATGCGTCCGTATCGACCCACTCGACTGTTCTTTCAATGCTGGCCTTCGCACGGTGCTCCTGCGCTGCGTCCGCATGGGTCCGCTCGTCGTCGATGTCGCTTCTCATGTATTGATGATATTACGATCGTCAGCATTTTGTTATGTGACTCTCCTGTTTTCGGACGGCCGCGACGTCGCCGGACGTCCGAAAAAGGGAAGGTCCGGTCAGCCGTTGAACTCAAAGCGCCTCTGCAGGCTGTCGGCGGTCCGGTCCGGGTTGAGCAGCAGCACACTCGCCGCCCCGACCAGGAGAAGATAGACCCCGATCATCCAGAAGGCGGAATTCATGCCGGACGCGAGGCGCAGAGCCATCTCGGCGGTCTCAACCGCACCCTTGGCCGGCGGCAGGTAACCTGCCTTGTCCATCAGGAAACCCACCATGGCTGGGGCAATTACGCCGCCCAGCGAGGCGAGTCCGGTCAGGGTGGCCATGACGGCTGCACGCTGGCGGGAGCAGACGGCGAAAGCCACCGCTGTGGGTGCCATGGGGTAGATCATGGCCAGCCCGGCGCCAATGGTCAGGAATACCACAGCCACCGGGCCGCCGACGTGCGGAAGGACCAGGAAGCAGACTCCGGAGCACAAGAGCGCTCCCCCGAACAACGCGCCGATAGCCCATCGGACGGTTACCCCGGCGCGCATCAGGAACCGGGACGCGTAACCGAGGACCAGAAGTGCCAGCGCCCCGACTATCCACGGGAACGTGGAGACCAGCCCGATCATGGCCGGCGACAGCTTCACAATGGAGTCCAGGTACTTTGGCGACCAGGTGGTAAGGAACCCCATGGCCCAAAAGCATCCGGCGCCGGAGAGCACTGCGGCAACAAACATCTTTGTGCCCAGCACGCGGCGGATCGGCACTATCTTCAGCAGGTCGGCACGGTCGGCAGCACTCGCTTCCCCACCGGATGCCACGCGAGTCCCGGGCGCGACGGCCTTTGGCTCCTTTTCCTTCCCGGCTGGGTCAGTATGGGACGACGGCGCCCCCTGCCGGAGATGGCTGAAGGGCCCATCCTTGCCTACGAGCAGCCAGCCCAGGGACCAGAGCAGCCCAATGATGCCCAGGATCCCGAAGGCCCATCGCCAACCGAGGGACGGCTGCGCAATGATCCTGGCCAGGACGGGAGCCGCGATGATCGGTCCCAGTGTTGACCCGACGGCCACCAGACTGC
>DASYGM010000227.1:0-8939 GCA_035999715.1 Micrococcaceae bacterium
TGGCTGTGCATGTCCGTAGTCTCGATCTGGAACAGGCCCCGCCCCTCGACGGCGCCTTGGTGGTCATCGAGACCGTGTACGACGGCGACGATCTGGATGAGGTGGGCCGGCTGACCGGACTGGGCCGGGACGGCGTGGTCCGCGCTCACACGGAGCAGGACTGGACGGCCGCCTTCGGCGGCTTTGCCCCGGGATTTGCCTACCTGGCCGGGCCCGATCCCCGGCTCGAGGTCCCGCGCCGCCAGAACCCGCGCACCGCGGTGCCGGCGGGCTCCGTTGGCCTGGCCGGCGTCTATTCCGCCGTCTATCCCGCCCGGACCCCCGGCGGATGGCAATTGATCGGGCGCACCGACGCCAGGATGTGGGACCTGCAGCGGCCGGATCCGGCTCTTGTCCGGCCAGGGGACCGCGTCCGGTTCAAGGCTGTCCGTGCCCAGGCCGGGCTAACGGCGACTCAGGCGGGTCAGGGCGCTGTCCGGGCGCAGTCGCCCCAGATCCAGTCACCAGCGGACGGAGCGGCCAGCGCCGCGAAGCCGGCCTCCGGCCTCGTCGTCGTCCGTCCAGGCCTGCAATCCACCATCCAGGACCTGGGCCGGCCGGGATTCGCCAATCTCGGCGTGGCAGGCGCCGGCGCCATGGACCAGGCCGCGCTGCGGCAGGCAAACCGGCTGGCCGGAAACCCGGAAGGCGCCGCAGGGCTCGAGGTGCTCCACGGTGGGCTCGCGGTCACCGCGCTTACGGACCAGGTACTCGCGGTGGCCGGAGCCTCGGCCGTCCTGTCCATCACCGTCCCCCCTGTGCCAGTAGACGACGCAGCCACCACTGCGCGGCGGGGACAGCCGCGGCACGTCACCATGGCTGCGCCGTTTGCCCTGCTGGCGGGGGAGACCCTCGAACTCGGCCAGCCCGCCTCGGGACTTCGTAGCTACCTGGCTGTCAGGGGCGGGTTCGACGTCGCCCCCGTGATGGGGAGCCGTTCCACGGATACCATGTCAGGGATCGGCCCCAAGCCGTTGGCCATCGGAACGCACCTGGCCGTCGCCACGGCACCGCCGGGCAGCATCGTGGGGTCGCCGGAAAGCCTGCCCGAGCCGGTGGCCTCCTGCACCGAGTTGCGGCTTATTCCCGGTCCCCGGGACGACTGGTTCAGCAAGGAAACCGTGGCGCGGTTTTGTGCCCAGGAGTGGTTGGTCACCCAACAGTCCAACCGGATTGGCCTGCGCCTGGCCGGAGAGCCGCTGCAACGGGCTCGGAACGGGGAACTGGCCAGTGAAGGCACCGTCCGCGGAGCTGTCCAGGTCCCCCCGGAGGGACAGCCGGTGCTCTTTCTCGCCGACCATCCGGTAACCGGCGGCTACCCGGTGATCGGCGTGGTGGTCACCGAAGACCTTGACCGGGCGGCACAGCTTCCGCCTGGCCACCGGGTCCGCTTCATTCCATACAAGTCCAATTCCAGCAGCGCGCCCAGCCAGCAAGGAAACCCCTATGCGTAAAGTCCTCATAGCCAATCGCGGCGAAATTGCCGTCAGGATTGCCCGTGCCTGCGATGACGCGGGATTGCAGACGGTCGCCATGTATGCGGACGTGGACGCGGACGCGGTGCATGTCTCTGCGGCCAGCGAGGCATACTCACTGGATGGCTCCAGGCCCGCTGACAGCTACCTGAATACCGCGAAGATCCTAAAGATTGCCGCCCGCTCCGGCGCCGACGCGGTCCACCCCGGGTACGGATTCCTGTCCGAAGATGCCGACTTTGCCCAGGCCGTGCTGGACGCAGGTCTGATCTGGATCGGGCCTTCCCCGGAGGCCATCCGGCTGCTGGGGAACAAAATCTCCGCCCGCGAGATCGCCAAGCGCGTCGGCGCCCCCTTGGCCCCTGGCAGCGACAGCCCCATCCAGTCGGCCGCGGACGTCCGCCGTTTCGTTGAACAGCACGGCCTGCCGGTGGCCATCAAAGCCGCCTTCGGCGGCGGCGGCCGGGGCCTGAAGGTGGTCCGCGAGGCGGACAGCATTGAAGAGTCGTTCGCCTCGGCGGTCCGCGAATCCAAGGCAGCCTTCGGCCGCGAAGAGTGTTTCGTGGAGAAGTTCCTGGACCGCCCGCGCCATGTGGAGGCCCAGATCCTGGCGGACCGGCAAGGAAATGTCGTCGTGGTGGGCACCCGTGACTGCTCCCTGCAGCGCAGGAACCAGAAACTCGTCGAGGAGGCGCCGGCGCCGTTTCTGACTACGGAGCAGCGCGAGCGCATCCACCGTTCAGCCAAGGCCATCTGCCGCGAGGCCCGTTATGAAGGTGCGGGAACAGTGGAGTACCTGGTGGCGGCGGATGGAACCGTGTCCTTCCTGGAGGTCAATACCCGGCTCCAGGTGGAGCACCCGATCACGGAGGAGACCTCCGGCATAGACCTTGTGGCCGCCCAACTGGACATCGCTGATGGACAGCCGCTCCCATGGACCGAGGACCTGCAGCCACACGGCCACTCCTTCGAGTTCCGCATCAACGCCGAGGACGTGGGCCGCGGTTTCCTGCCTTCCCCGGGAACGGTGGTGGACTTTCTTCCGCCGACCGGTCCGGGCGTCCGGGTCGACGCCGGTGTCCGTTCCGGCAGTCTTGTCCCCGGCCAATTCGATTCACTGCTGGCCAAACTCGTTGTCACCGGAGCGGACCGGCAGCAGGCGCTGCGCCGTGCCCGCCGGGCCCTCAAAGAATTCACCATCAACGGGGTGGCAACAGTGCTGCCGTTCCACAGGGCCATGGTGCAGGAGCCGGCCTTCACCTCCACCGACTCACTGGGCATCTACACGACCTGGATCGAAAGCGAATTCTCCGTCCGGCTGGCGCAGGACCCCGCGTTCAGCCCCACCGCGCCCGACGCCCCCCGACGAACCATCAGCATTGAACTGGATGGTAAGCGTGTAGCCCTGGGGCTGCCCGCCGATCTGCTCGACGGCTGGCAGAACGGATCCGGTTTGGGACCGGAACGCACCAGCACTGCCGGGGAGTGCGGGGGAGCCCGCGGCGAGGACCCATCCGAGCTGCTGTCCAATATGGCCGGCACCGTGGTGAAGTGGCTTGCCGAGCCTGGCGCCGCCGTCGAACAGGGCCAGCCGGTGTTGGTCCTGGAGGCGATGAAGATGGAAACCGCCGTCGCGGCCCACCGGGATGGCGTGTTGGGTGAACCGCTCGTCGCGGCCGGCGATGCCATCGCCCAGGGCAGCGTGCTGGCCGCCATCCGCTGAAGCGGCGTGCCGGTTGCCGGCAGCTGGCAGATTATCGTGGAACCATGACGTTCACGGAAGTGCTTGAGGAACTCAGCGCGCTGGCCCGGGGGGCCAAGCACGCCGAAACCGGACTGTGGGTCTCCCACCAGCTCCGGCAGCGTATCGCCGCCGGCCAGCTGGCCCCCGGCACCAAGCTCGCCGAGGAGGCCCTCTGCGAGGCCCTTGGCGTCTCCCGGAACACCCTCCGGGAGGCCTTTACCGCCCTGCACGCCGAGCACATCATCACCCGCATTCCCAACCGCGGTGTCTTTGTGGCCCATCCCAACGGCGACGACATCCGCGAGATCTACCGGGTCCGGCGGTACCTGGAGCCAGCGGCACTGATGTGGTCGCCGTCGAGCCCCAGCACTGAGCTGGAGGCCATAGTCACGCAGGCACGGCGGGCGCGCGACGACGGCGACATTGCCGGAATGGCCGGGGCGAACCAGGATTTCCACCGGGTGGTGGTGGCCCGCGCTGGCAGCGAACGGCTGGACGCGCTGATGGCGCAGGTGCTGGCGGAGATGCGCCTTGTTTTCCATGCCATGGCCGCCGACCCTGTCTTCCATGAGCCTTACGTGGAGGACAACGGGCACATCATCCAACTGCTGGCCGCGGGTCGCCCGGACGAGGCAGCGGCCTTCATGGTGGACTACCTCGACCGCGCCGAAGCGCAACTGCTCGCCGCCGTCGAGGGCATTTCGCCGCCGTCGAAGGCCCTGCTGAGGTAGCACAACAGCGTCCTGCCGTTGCCCCTGAAGCGGCGGCTGAGGCACTCCCCTTGCGTGATTGTTCAACAAAAGTCTATGCTGTAAATCACACGTCGGGCCGCCGCCCACGGCAGAGATCAATCCTCACCGATCCACCGGTGTTCGGTTCTGCCGGCACAGACTACTCAGAACCCGCGAGCCGGTTCTTTGAGAATGGAACGTCATGCTTGTACTTATCGGGGTATTGCTGGTCATTGTTGGCTTCGCGATCCGCCTGAACCCCTTGGTTGTGGTGACCGTGGCCGGTATCGTCACGGCCCTGCTCGGCGGGATGAATCCTGTACAGATCCTCGACGCCTTCGGCACCGGCTTCGCCAGCAGCCGCTCGGTAACAATCTTTGTTGCCGTGCTGCCTGTGGTCGGCGTCATCGAATACTTCGGTCTGCAGGAACAGGCCAAGCGGCTCATCGCCAAGCTCTCCCGGATGACGGCCGGGCGTGTGCTGCTGGGCTACCTGGTGGTGCGCCAGCTGACCGCCGCCGTTGGGCTGAACAGCATCGGCGGACATGCCCAGACTGTCCGCCCGCTGGTCTACCCGATGGCCGAGGGCGCCGCGCTGCGCCGTTACGGGACTGTCCCGGACAAGGTCAAGGAGAAGATCAAAGGCCATTCAGCCGCCGCGGACAACGTTGGTGTCTTCTTCGGTGAGGACGTTTTCGTTGCGGTGGGTTCCATCCTGCTGATCACCACGTTTGTGGACACCACCTACCACCTGCACCTGGAACCGCTCCAGCTGGCCATCTGGGCCATCCCCACAGCCATCTGCGCCCTCTTGATCCACGGGTTCCGGCTGCTGCGGCTGGACCGCAAGCTGGACAAGGAAATCCGTGAAATCGAAGCCGCCCAGGCGCTTCAGACCGTCGACGCCGGAGGAAACGCGTGATCAATGTCGAAGCCGTCTACTGGCTGATCGGAATACTGTTCCTGGCCTGGGCCTTCCTGATCGGCCGGGACGCCAACCATCCCAAGCGCTGGGGCAGCGCCTCCTTCTGGGGACTGCTGGGCCTGTGTTTCTTCTACGGCACGTGGGTGCAGGCAGGCAAGGCCCCCGGCTGGGTACTGGGAATCGCCATCCTGGTCCTGGTGGTCCTGGCCAGTGCCGGGCCCTTGGGGGACGGAAGGGCCAAGTCGTCCAGCCCCGCCGAACGCGAGGGGTATGCGGCTAAGTTCCGCAACAAACTCTTCATCCCCGCACTTACGCTGCCCGTGGTCACCGTGCTGGTGGTCCTGCTGGCGCCTGTGCTGGTCATAGGCGGCAAGCCCGTCGTGGATCCGAAGAACACCACCCTCGTGGCGCTGGGCATCGGCGCGGTCACCGCCGTCGTCGTCGCCCTGCTGATCCTGCGGCCCAAGAAAATGCTCACGCCAGTGTTTGAAAGCCGGCGCATCGTGGAATCGATCGGCTGGGCAGCACTGCTGCCGCAGATGCTTTCCACCCTGGGCATCCTGTTCACCAAGGCCGGCGTCGGAACCGCCGTGGGGACCCTTGCCTCGGGCATGCTGCCCAAGGGCTCGCTGCTGGCCGCCGTCGTGGTCTACTGCGTGGGAATGTTCATCTTCACCGTGCTGATGGGCAACGGCTTCGCCGCCTTTCCCATCATGACCGCCGCCATCGGCTGGCCGGTCCTGGTGCTGGGCTTCCATGGCAATCCCGCCATCGTCTTCGCCATTGGCATGCTGGCCGGTTTCTGCGGCACGCTCTGCACGCCGATGGCGGCGAACTTCAACCTGGTGCCTTCCGCGCTGCTGGAAATGAAGAACAAGTATGGGGTGATACAGGCGCAACTGGGCACCGCCTTCCCGCTGCTGGGCGCGAACATCGCGCTGATGTACTTCCTGGCGTTTTAGACGCCGTTAGTTAGCGCCCGCCTGTCAGCGCCCGCTTGTTAGCGTCCGCCAGTCAGCACCCGCCTGTTAGCACCGCCTTTTCGGGCCGCCCATCTAGCACCTGCCTTTTAGGCCCCTTTCCGGACCCAATGGAGAATCATGATGAATTCCACGACAAACCCCACCCAGCAGCGGACCACCGCGAAAGGCCTGCAGCAGCAGGACCTGGCCGCCACCTATGCCGACGTCGTGCTGGAGAACCTGGGACGCAACTACCCGTACGCGTCGCACCACACCGAGACCTCCGCCCAGGACCGACCCAGCCCGCAGGAACTGCACCCCAGTTTCTACACCTCCTTTGACTGGCATTCCTGCGTGCACATGCACTGGCTGGGGGTCTCGCTGCTGGAATCCGGGCTTGATGCAGACCGGAATGCGGCCCTCCGTGCCGCAATGGGCGCCAATCTGACCGCCGCGAACCTCACCTTAGAGAGCGCCTACCTCAAGGCCAACCCCGGCTGGGAGCGTCCCTACGGTTGGGCCTGGCTGGTCCGGCTGGCTGCCACCTGCGCGGCCTCCGAGGATGCCGAAATCCGTGGCTGGGGCGCGGCGCTTGATGCCTCGGTGGACATTGTGGCGGACCTGGTTATGGATTGGTCCGCCAAGGTCGAATGGCCCGTACGGCACGGAATCCACACCAACGCCGCCTTCGGCATGACCCTCATGATCGATGCCTTCCGCGCCCTGGGCCGGGATAAGGCGGCGGCGGCCTGTGCAGCCGCCTCGGTGCGATGGTTCAGCGAAGACGTTGACTGGGCTCAGCAATGGGAACTGAGTGGCCAGGACTTCCTCTCCGCCGGACTGGCCGAGGCCGACCTGATGCACCGGATCCTCGTGCCTGCAGAATTCGCTGCCTGGTTCGGCCGATTCCTTCCCGGACTCTCGGCGGCATCCCCGATCCTGCGACCCGTTCGTGTGACAGATGAGACCGATGGCTACATGGTGCATCTGCACGGACTCAACCTGTCGCGGGCGGGACAGGTCGCCCGGATCCTGCGCACCCTGCACATCGCGGGAGAGCAGACGGCCAGCAGAGCACTTCAGGACGCTCTCCAGCCGCTCCTGAGCGCCGGATTGGCAGCTGTTGTCACCACCGAGTTCATGTCCTCGCACTGGCTGGCCAGTTTTGCCTGGGATGCCCTGGAGTCCGCTAAGGCGTTGGAACGCCTGGAGGAATAGGTACAGGCAGCAGCTAACTGACCCTCGTGCCGGCAGGGAGGTTCATGGGTGCCCCAAGGCGCCGCCTGGACTCTACGCCGTCCGTTCGACGCGCATGATCTTGCGGCGCAGCCAGAACTGGCGGCCACCGCCTACGTAGAGCCGGCTGCGCTCCAGTTCCCACTTGCCGTACTCCGCATGTTCGGTCAGCCGCTGGCGCGCCGCCGGCAAAGACTCGGACGGAGCTACCGTCAGCACCAGGTATTCGTACTGGCGGGCGTAGTCCCGTTCCCTTGATACCGCACCTGCGGTGAATTGTTCCCTCATTGCCCTCTATTCTCTCCATAAAACCGCCCACGTCCAGCTTCCTGCAAAACTTTTCATTGGGCCAAAAAGCCGCTCTTACATGTTGCTGACGGCACTGGTAGCGTCTAAGCATGAGCATAGATCCGCGTGTCGCGCTCCAGTCATTGAACACCGCTTTAGAAGAACATCTGGCCGCCGCTGCAGCGCGGCGGGGGGATGAGGATCCCTCCGTTGAATCGGCCTACCTGGCTATCATCGACGCTTTCGAAGTGTACGAGGAAGCCCTTTATGACAGCTTCCACGAAGTCACCCCCCTCGTCGTTTACGACGAAGATGAAGAGGATGATGACGACGACGAAGACCAGGTCTTCGTCAGTGATGTGGACGAAGAGGATCTGGAACCCATAGACGATTGATCGCCGTCAATTATGAGCCGGTGTAATGCCGGGCTTCGCAACCGCCGCCTGAGCTGGAGCTGTAAATTCGGGGCGGCCGCTCATGCACTACTGGTTTGGGACAAAGTCCGAAGAGCTTTGGCGAGCGGCTGCCCTGCATAACTATCGGTTCAGGATCGTTGACCTGCCGTCAGGTAATTGTGGACATCGAAGAACGTGACTTCGGGCGGACCTGCGATCCCGGCGGCGGCCGTCGCCGGACCAATCTTGTCGCGGGCGAAGGCTTCAAATGCCTCCCTCGAATCCCAGACATCGGTGATGCGGACGTCACCATCTGTTTCAGTCACCCAATGGAACAGTCCGCCGGGCGCGCCCTGCCCGCCCGGAGTGAAATTTAGGTTTTCAATGACCTGGTCGTACTGCTCCAGGGTGCCACCGCGAAAGACCTGGACTACTGCGATTGCCATGGTGCGCTCCTCATTGAACAGAGGTTGACGAGCGTCAGCCTAAGAAAACGCTAGACCCAGCGCGCATGCCCGTCAACGCGTCGTTCGGTCTTGAATATGGCCTCGGAATTCCGTCTGCAAGCGCGCTTCCCCGTCCATGGATTGCGTCAGATCTGGGGGCAGCGTCGACGGCGGCTGGCCGCGATGGTGCCTGCGCCATCAATGGCTCGGGGTCCCGTTTCGGAGACATCGTTGGCCGAATTTGCGGTCCTGTGGATGGCGGCGGGGACCGGCCCGAAATTGTCAGTACCCTCTGGCAGGGTGAGGGTATGGAGGAATTCGAGGATCCGGCACAGGGCCAGAACCGGGCAAGCATGCCGGATCTGGCCGCCGCGATAGCGGCGGTGGCCCTGCCCGTGGTCCCGGCCCCGGATCCAGGCTTCCTCGTGGGGGTTTCGGACCGGGGGCACCCTGGCGGGCTGTCGCTGGCGGCGGCCCGGGCGTGGCAGGACGCCGCGGAGGACCGGTACACGGACACCGTGGCCGCGATCACCGAACTCGCCCGGCTGGAAGCGCGGACCGCGGCCCTGAAAACCGTTTTGGTCGCGTCCCTGGACGCCGTCAGCGAGGAACTCGGGCGGGGCCTGGGCATGGATTCCTGGCAGTCCTCCCAGCAGGGGGTTTCCACCACCGAGGAACTGGCCTGCGCCCTGCACATC
>DASYGM010000012.1:0-8974 GCA_035999715.1 Micrococcaceae bacterium
CCTGCACCATGCCCGTCGGGTGGACCGAGGCCCACCACGTGGACTACTGGCAGAACGGTGGACTGACCGACACAGCAAACGGGTGTCTTCTCTGCTCATGGCACCACCATCTGATCCACCAGGAACATTGGCGAATCGATATCAGCACCGGCGCGCCCTGGTTCATCCCACCCCCGGAAATAGACCCCGACCAAAAACCCCTTCGCAACACCTACTTCAGACCCCAAACCCAACTCGAACCCACACTGGAGATGTGATGCTGTGTCAGGCAGCAAATTGGCTGCGGCAGGCATTCCCGGCCACGCATTGGGACGGCAGACCAGGACTTGCGGCGATCAGGAGTAGCGCACCCAAGACTCGCAGATCAGCACTGCGCCGAGGGGACTTCAAATCTGGCGCTGCGCGGTCAGGACTGCGCGGCACGGTAGGGGATCCTGCCCCCGGCCAGCACCATGGCTACCTGTCGGGGCGAGAGGCGGTGGCGGAAGCTGATTTCCTGCGGAGCGGTGGTGCTAGCGGTGGTGCTAGGGGTGGGGTCAGCGGTGGAGCGAGTACTGTCCTCGCCGGTCCGGCTTGCGCCGGCGCCTGGCTGGACCGTGGCGGTGACGCTGCCGCCGTCGGACAGGGCTTGGCGCAGAGAGTCAAAGGTGAGGACATCGCCTTGCTGCAGCCGGTCGTAATCCTCCGGTTTGCTGAATTCGAGCGCCAGCACGCCGAAGTTGGCCAGGTTCTGCCAATGGATCCGGGCGAAGGACTTGGCCGCGACAATCCGCAGTCCCAGGTAGCGGGGGGCGATGACTGCGTGTTCGCGGGAGGAGCCTTGGCCGTAGTTGTTGCCGCCGACGATAAGGTGGCCGCCCTTGGTGTCCCGGGCGCGGCTGGCGTAGCTGGGATCTACCTGGATGTAGACGAATTCGGAGATTTTGGGGATGTTGCTGCGGTAGGGCAATACCCGGGCACCGGCTGGCATGATCTCGTCGGTGGACACGTTGTCCCCGACCTTGAGCAGCACGGGCAGTTCGATGCGCTCCGGCAGCGGGTCGAACTCCGGTAGGGAGGCGATGTTAGGTCCCTTGACCAGCTGCACCTTGGCCGCTTCGTCAGCGGGCAGCGGAGCCAGCAGCATGGCGGTATTGACCGACGCCTTGGCCGGCAGCTGGAGCCGTGGGTAGTCCATCTTCAGGGTCCGGGGGTCGGTGATGACGCCGGTGAGTGCAGCCGCTGCCGCGGTCTCCGGTGAACAGAGCCAGACCGAGTCTTCGTCGTTGCCGGAGCGGCCGGGGAAATTGCGTGGCATGGTGCGCAGGCTGTTCCGTCCCGTGGCAGGGGCTTGGCCCATGCCGATGCACCCCATGCAGCCGGATTGGTGGATCCGGGCGCCGGACTGGATCAGGTCCACGAGCCAGCCCCCCTTGGTCAGGTCGGCCAGGATTTCCCGGGAGGTCGGGTTGATGTCCAGCGAGAGGCCGCTGTCCGTCTGCCGGCCGCGCAGGATTTCGGCGACGACGGCAAAGTCGCGCAGACCGGGGTTGGCGGAGGAGCCGACCACCACTTGGGAAACCGGCTCGCCTGCCACCTCGCTGACGGGGACAACATTGCCGGGGGAGGAGGGTTTGGCAATCAGCGGGACCAGCTGATCCAGGGCGATGGTCTCCTCAATGTCGTAAGGGGCGCCGTCGTCGGCCAGCAGTTCGTGGTAGTCCTGGGGCCGGCCGACGGATTCCAGGTATTCCCGCACCGCCGCATCGGCGGGGAAGACGCTGGCGGTGGCGCCCAGTTCCGCGCCCATGTTGGCGATGACGTGCCGGTCCATGGCGGTCAGGCCCGCCAGGCCCGGTCCGTGGTATTCGATGATCCGTCCTACCCCGCCCTTGACGTCGTGGCGGCGCAGCAGTTCCAGGATGACGTCCTTGGCGGAGACCCAGTCCGGCAGTTCGCCGGTCAGTTCCACGCCCCAGATCTGCGGCATGGCGATGAACAGCGACTCGCCGGCCATCGCCATGGCCACCTCCAGGCCGCCGACGCCGATGGCCAGCATGCCCAGGGCGCCGGCGGCGCAGGTGTGCGAGTCGGAGCCGATCAGGGTTGCCCCGGGAATACCGAAGCGCGCCTGGTGCACGGGGTGCGAGACGCCGTTGCCGGGTTTGGAGAACCACAGGCCAAAGCGCTGTGCCGCGGACTGCAGGAACAGGTGGTCGTCGGGGTTCTTCTCATCGGTCTGCAGCAGATTGTGGTCCACATACTGTGCGGACAGCGAAGTGCTGACGCGCTCCAGCCCCAGCGCCTCCAGTTCAAGCATCACCATGGTGCCCGTGGCGTCCTGGGTGAGGGTCTGGTCGATGGCCAGGCCGAGCTCGCCACCCAGCTCCATGGTGCCGCTGACCAGGTGGCTGGAAATGAGTTTCTGGGCCACGTTCTGCGGTTGGGTTTGGGCCACGACTTCCTCCTGTACGGGGCCGCCCGGACGTCGCGCCCGCTGTTCCACTGTAGGCAGAGGGGCGGGGGAAAGGCCAGAGCCTGGGTGCGGTTACTCTTGCTGCGCGCGCACGACGGCGGCGGTGGCCTCGGCGATAGCACGTTCTTCGTCGGTGGGGACAACAAGGACCGGGATGGCGGAGTCAACTGCGCTGATCACCCTGGGCTCCTTGCTCCGGGAACTGTTGGCGCCGTCGTCGAGCCTCACGCCCAGTGCGCCCAGTCGCGGGACCACCAGGGAGCGGAACTGGGCGGAATTTTCGCCGATGCCGGCCGTGAAGACCAGCGCCTGCGCGCCGCCTACGGCCACGTGGTAACCGCCGATGTACTTGGCCAGCCGGTAGGAGGCGACGGCGAGGGCAAGCTGGGCGCGCTCGTCGCCGGCGTCGGACGCCTCAACGATGGTGCGCATGTCATTGTTGCCAGCGAGCGCCTTCAGGCCCGATTCGCGGTTGAGCATGCTGTCCACCGCATCCGTGTCCATCCCCTGGCGCTCCAGGAACAGCAGGATGGAGGGGTCAAGGTCGCCGGAGCGGGTGCCCATCACCAGGCCCTCCAGCGGGGTGAAGCCCATCGAGGTGTCGATGCTGGCGCCCCCGCGGATCGCCGTGATGGAGGCGCCGTTGCCCAGATGCGCGATGACAGCGTTGAAGCCATCCCGCGGGATGCCCAGCAGGTCAGCGGCGCGGTGCGAGACATATTCATGCGACGTGCCGTGGAAGCCATAGCGTCGGATGCCGTAGTTGCGGTACAGCGAATCCGGGACGGCGTAGCGCCAGGCGTATTCGGGCAGCGTGCGGTGGAAGGCCGTGTCGAAGACCGCGACCTGGGGCATGTGCGGCCACATTGAGGTGATGGCACGAATGCCCAGTACATTGGCGGGATTGTGCAGCGGTGCCAGCGGGTTGAGGCGTTCGATGGCGCGGGTGATCTCATTGTTGATCAGCACCGGCTCGCTGAAGCGCTCCCCGCCGTGAACCACGCGGTGTCCGACGGCGTCCAGTTCCCGGCCCTTCAGCGCGGGGCCCAGGTCCCGGGTCACCTGTTCCATGGCGGCGGCGTGGTCGGCCGGACCGCCTTCCTCGCCGATCCGCTCCACCAGGCCCTCGGCCAGCACGGCCTCGGCTGGCACGGCCTCCGCCTGAACGCCGTCGTCCTGCCCGACGTCGTGCCCGCCTTCCGGCACGTTGCGGACCTGGTACTTCAGGGAAGAGGAACCGGAGTTGATGACGAGGATGAGCACGCTGGGTCCTGACTGCCGGGGCGGATTAAGGCCGGAGTGGATTAAGGTTGGACGGGCTGCGCTACCAGCGACTGGGCCTGCACTGCGGTGATGGCCACGGTGTTCACGATGTCCTCCACTGTGCAGCCCCTTGACAGGTCGTTGACCGGTTTGCGCAGTCCCTGCAGGACGGGTCCGACGGCGACGGCGCCGGAGGACTGTTGCACCGCCTTGTAGGTGTTGTTGCCGGTGTTCAGGTCCGGGAAGATGAAGACGGTGGCCTGCCCCGCGACCGTGGAACCCGGCATCTTGGACGCCGCGATCGAGGCATCCACGGCTGCGTCGTACTGGATGGGACCCTCCACCGGCAGGTCCGGGCGGCGCTGCCGGACCAGCTCGGTGGCCCGGCGCACCTGGTCCACGGCCTCCCCGGAGCCGGAGCCGCCGGTGGAATAGGAGAGCATGGCGACGCGCGGCTGCACGCCGAACTGGGCCGCGGTTTCGGCAGAGGCGATGGCAATGTCCGCCAGCTGCTCCTCGTCCGGGTCCGGGTTCACCGCGCAGTCGCCGTAGACCAGGGCCCGATCCGCCAGCAGCATGATGAAAACCGAGGAGACAATCTTCACCCCGGGGCGCGTCTTGACGAATTCCAGCGCCGGGCGGATGGTGTTGGCGGTGGTGTGCGCCGCACCGGAGACCATGCCGTCCACCCGGCCCAGCTGGACCATCATGGTGCCAAAATAGGCGCCCTCCAGCATCACCTCGCGCGCCGCGTCCAGGGTGATCCCCTTATGGGCACGCAGCCGGGCGTATTCGGTGGCGAATTCCTCGCGCAGCTCGCTCACGGCGGGGTCCACAATGGCCAGGCCGGACAGGTCAATGCCCTGGGTGCCGGCGAGTTCGCGGATCTGTTTGGCCGGGCCCAGCAGGGTCAGCTCGCAGACGTCGCGGCGGTGCAGGATCTCCGCGGCGCGCAGGATCCGGATGTCCAGGCCCTCCGGCAGCACGATGTGCTTGCGCCGCGCGCGGGCGCGTTCGATGAGCTCGTGCAGAAAGCGCAGCGGGGTCATCCTTTCCGGCCGCGGCAGGGTCAGCCGCTCCAGCAGTTCGGCCTCGTCGACGGCGTTGACCCAGGCACCCAGCGCGGCAGCGGCCTTGCGGCGCTCGCCGGTGGCGATTTCGCCACGCACCGCGCTGACCCTCTGGGCCGTCTGGTAGGTATCCTCCGGGACGGTGAAAACCGGGAACGGTGCCTGCGCCAACAGCGGATAGATGTGGGCGTCGGGGGAGAGCCCGCCGGTGAGGACCAGCCCGGAGGGAACCGGGAATTCGGCGGACAGGGCGGACGCCATGGTCGCCACCATGACGTCGGCCCGATCGCCCGGGGTGATGACCAGTTCGCCGTCGTTGAGCACGTTGAGGAAATTGCCCACGGTCATTGCCGCCACCTTGATGGAGGTGACGTCGCGCTCCAGATTGGGGTTGCCCGCAACCGGGCCCACGCCCAGCGCTGCGGCGACCGCGCCCACCGTGGGCCGGGAAATCTCCTCCAGCTCGGGCAGGATGTAGACCGGCCGCCGGGAGGCTCCGGGCCGCACCGACGCTGCGATCTCCGGGATGCTGGGCTCATCGGCACGGTTGACCATCATCGCCAGCAGCGAGCAGTTCGCTGCATCCAGTTCGCGCCGGGCGACGTCGACGGCGTCGGCCGCTTCCGCCGGAGTCATGCCCTTGGCGCTGACCACCGCTACGACGACGGTGCCAAGATTGTTGGCCAGCCGGGCGTTCAGATCGAATTCGACGGCGGCATCGTGGCCCACCAGATCCGTTCCCTCGACAATGACGACGTCGCAGTTGCGCGCGATCTCGCTGTAGATGGCTACGCAGGCGGTATCGATGTCCTCGCGGGTTCCGGCGGCGAGCATGGCCCGGGCCTGGCGGTCGGTCAGACCGCCGCGGCACCGGCTGCGGTCCAGGTTAAAGGTCCGCCGCATGAGGGCGACCATGGGGTCCTGTTCCGGGTCCTCGGCCGAGACGATCGGCCGGAAGAAACCGATCCGGTCCGCGTGCCGGTGCAGCATGTCCGCCAGCCCCAGGGTGATCAGGGATTTCCCGGAGCCGGGGGTGGTGGCGCTGACATAGATTCCGCGGCTCATGGTGCCGTCCCGTTCCGCTAGGGCTTCCACACCATCAGGACGACCACGGCCAGCAGCAGCAGCGACACGAGGCCCGATCCGGCCGCGATCCGGCCGTATTCGGGGGCCTTCGTGGCGCTTGCCGCGGCAGCCGTGCCGCCGTCTACCGCGGTGCCCTGCAGCCGCTCGGCGGCGGAACGGAGACCGGGAACCACCAGTGCCAGGCTCAGAATCAGAGCGATGACGTAGAGAATGATGGAGATCAGGATCCACGGGGTGGTGAAGGAGAGGTTGAATTTCTTATCCGTCATCCCCATCACGCCGAAACCAAAGAACACCACCACCAGCGAGAGCAGGGTGAAGATGTTGGTTGACTTGGCCAGGGTTGCCACCTGTCCGCCCTGGCCGGCCCGGACCGCCCGCATCCCGGTCATGGGCAGGATCGCCATTGGCCCCACAATGAAGACCGCCGCGACGACGTGCAGGACATTAAGTACGGTTTCCATAAAACTGGTTCCTAACCTGTAGGCGGATAACTGCCGCCACCCGACGCGCGGGTTTCCCGGCGCGGGGCGGCCATCATGTCAACCGTAGCCCAAAACCAACCGGCGCCGCCCGGTGGCCGCCGGCCCCCATTGCCAGCGCATCGCCGTCGTGCCAAGCTCGAATCATGACCGAGACGGCAGAGACCTTCCACACCGACGTGACGATGGCC
Source organism: Micrococcaceae bacterium (assembly GCA_035999715.1). Lineage (GTDB taxonomy): Bacteria > Actinomycetota > Actinomycetes > Actinomycetales > Micrococcaceae > Arthrobacter_M. The sequence goes on from DASYGM010000012.1 coordinate 6,548, forward strand.
CGCAACGATGCCGAGCACCGCTACGAGTTGCGGGTGGGCGGAAAACTCGCTTCCCAGGTGCGGTTCCGCGACCTGCCCGGGCATATTGACCTCCTGCATACGCAGACCGAGGAAGGTTACTCGGGCAAGGGCCTGGCGAAGGTGCTGGCCCGCTACGCGCTGGACGACGTGGTGGCCTCCGGCAAGCGCATCATCCCGCATTGTGAGTTCATCGCCCGGTTCCTCCAGCGCCACGACATGTACACCCAATGCACCGACTGGCCTGAACCGGCCGCCTGAGGGGCTCGCCAGGCATGAGGGGGTCCGCAGAGCAGAGGCAGCCGGGCAAGGGGACCGGGTCCGCTCGGGAGACCGCCCTGATCACCGGGGCGACGGCCGGACTGGGGGCGGAGTTCGCCCAGCAGTTGGCCGCGAAGCGCTACAACCTGGTGCTGGTGGCCCGCGACGCGGCCCGGCTGGAGTCCAAGGCGGAGCGGCTGCGGCGCGAATTCGGCGTTGCGGTGGAAACCATCTCCGCGGACCTGCAGACCGATGCCGGCGTGGCCGCGGTCGTAGCTCGTTTGGGTCAGCCCGCTGAGCCGGTGACGCTGCTGGTCAACAACGCCGGCTATGGCATGGCCAGGAGCTTTGAATACAATTCCGTTGAGCAGGAGAGTGGCCTCCTGAGGATCCTGGTGGCCACGCCGATGCAGCTGATGCACGCGGCGCTGGGGCCGATGCTGGAGGCCGGCCACGGCCGGATCATCAACGTGGCCAGCATGGCGGGCTTCGTCCCGCAGGGCACCTACAGCGCCTGCAAGGCGTGGGTCATCAATTTCAGCCGGTGGGCCAATGTGCGGTACGGCCGCAAGGGCGTTCATGTCACGGCGGTCTGTCCGGGCTTTGTGCACACCGAGTTCCACGATCGGATGGGGGTGTCCATGTCCGGGATGCCGCGCTGGATGTGGCTCCAGCCGGACCGGGTGGTGCGCGAAGGGCTCTCGGACGCATTCGCCAATAAGGCGGTTTCCATACCCTCACGGCGCTACCGGCTGCTGGCGTTCCTGTCCCGGCTGGCCCCCGCCCGCCTGATCGCGGCGGCGCCGGTGCGCCGGTAACGCAGGACGACGGCGCACCCCCTCGCAAGATGGGGACGCCGCCGTCGTCGGTTATGAAGCGGGTGCGCTGGAGCTAGAGGTAACTTCGGGCTAGACCGATGCGAGCTCCGTCTCGGGGATACCGCGGGCTGGCGTTGGCGGCTCGTAGCTGTCATCGAACGGCAGTTCGTCCATATCCAGGTACGGGTTCGCGTCCTGGCTGGCCACCAGTTCCTTGGCTTCCGCTTCCGAGTCGACGCTGGGCATCGAGCCAGGGAGCGGTTTCTGGGCGGATTCCTTCAGGAAATAGATGGCGATGGCGCCCACGATCGAGGTGGCCATCAGGTAATAGGCCGGCATCATGTCATTGTTGGACATGGTGATCAGGCCCTGCACAATGAACGGCGTGGTGCCGCCGAAGATGGCTACCGAGAAGTTGTACGCGATGCCCATTCCGCCGTACCGGCTGGCGGTCGGGAACAGCGCCGGCAGTGCGGAGGCCAGGTTCGCGACGTAGAACGTCACGGGGAAGGCTACCAGGGCCAGGCCCAGCATGGTGGACCAGATGGCGCCGACGCCGATCAGCATGAACGCCGGGACGGCGAACACAATGGTGCTGATGGCGCCGATCCACAGCACCGGACGGCGGCCGATGCGGTCCGAAAGGCGGCCGGTCAGCGGAATGCAGACGGCCATGACGACCAGTACCGGGATGGTCAGCAGCGTACCGTGGACCGGATCGTACCCCTTGGCATCAGTCAGGTAAGTGGGCATGTAGGAGGTCAGCGCATAGCCGACGGTGTTGGCCGCGGCGGCCAGGATCATGGCTAGCACAATCTGGCGCCAGTAGGCCCTGACGATGCCCAAGGGTCCCTTGGCAACGTCCTCATCGAGCGCCTCCGCGTCCTTCACCACAGCCTCCTGGGCATCCAGGGTGGCCTGGAACTGGGGCGACTCCTCGATCTTGCTCCGGAAGTAGATGGCGATCAGGCCCAGCGGGCCGGCCAGCAGGAACGGAAACCGCCACCCCCATGCTTCCATCGCCGGCTGGCCCAGGGTCAGCTGCAGGATGGAGACCAGGGCCGCGCCGATGGCAAAGCCGATGTAGCTGCCCATGTCCAGGAAGCTGGCAAAGAAGCCGCGGCGCTTATCCGGAGCGTATTCGCTCACGAACGTGGTGGCGCCCGCATACTCACCGCCGGTGGAGAAGCCCTGGATGAGCTTGAGTACCACCAGCAGGGCGGCGGACCAGATGCCGATCATGGCGTAGCTGGGCAGCAGGCCGACGGCAAAGGTGGAGGCGGCCATGATCAGCAGGGTGGTGGCGAGCACCTTCTGCCGGCCGATCTTG
>DASYGM010000014.1:0-7856 GCA_035999715.1 Micrococcaceae bacterium
GGATGCCGGACCGTTCTGGGACCCGGAACGGGACTGGGTCAGTGACGAGGCGGGATCGCACCAGCTGTACTGGACCGAACCGCGGGAGATCTCCGGCGACGACCCGGTCCCGCTGGGATCCAACAATTCGGGACGCGGAGTGGGCGGATCGATGGTGCACTACGCCGGCTACACGCCCCGGTTCCATCCCAGCGACTTCCGCACCTACAGCACCGATGGCGTGGGGGCTGACTGGCCGCTGCAGTACCAGGACCTGCGCTCCTACTATGAGGACATCGAAGGCGAACTGCCGGTGGCGGGCCAGTACTGGCCGTGGGGGGACCCGCACGGCTATCCGCACAGCCCGCACCCGGTCTCCGGCAACGGCGAGCTGTTCCTGCGCGGCGCCCTGGCGTGCGGCATCACCGCCAAGGTGGGACCTGTGGCCATTGCCAACGGCCGCTTCGGCAACCGCCCGCACTGCATCTACCGCGGCTTCTGCCTGCAGGGCTGCAAGGTCAATGCCAAGGCCTCCCCGCTGATCACGCACATTCCGGATGCCCTGGCGCACGGGGCGGAGGTACGCTCCGACTCGATGGTCACGCACATCGAAGTCGACCAGCACAGCGGCCGGGCGAGCGGGGTACACTACGTCCGGGAGGGCAGGCAGTACTTCCAGCGGGCCAGGATGGTCGCCGTCGCCGGCTATTCGATCGAAACACCCCGGCTGCTGCTCAATTCCACCTCGCAGCGCTTCCCGGACGGACTCTGCAACGACTTCGACCAGGTGGGCCGTTACCTGATGGTCCAGGGCGCCCCGCAGACGGCCGGCCGGTTCGACTCGGAGGTGCGGATGTGGAAGGCCCCCCCGCCGGAGGTCAGTACGGAGCAGTTCTACGAAACCGACCCGTCCAAACCCTACAAGCGCGGCTTCTCCGTGCAGACCGTCTCCCCGCTGCCCATCACCTGGGCCGAACATGTCACAGCCCAGGGACATTGGGGAGCGAAACTCCGCGAGTATATGAGCGACTACGTGCACTGGGCCTGCCTGGGGGCGTTGTGCGAGTTCCTGCCGCTGGAGGGAAACCGGGTCACCTTGGCGCAGGAAAAGGACCGCAACGGCATGCCGATAGCGCATTTCCATTACTCGCAATGCGACAACGACAGACAACTGCTGGGCGCCGCGCAGGAAGTGATGGAAAAGATCCTGCAGGCCGCGGGAGCCGACGAGGTCATTACCATCAAGCGCTACGCCCACCTGGTGGGTGGTGCGCGGATGGCGGCGGATGAGCGGCACGGCGTGGTGGACGCGGACTGCCGCAGCTTCGCGGTACCCAACCTCTACATCACTGACGGCAGTGTGTTGCCCACCCAGGGCAGCGCCAACCCGGCACTGACCATCATGGCCGTCGCTGCCCGGGCGGCGGACCGCCTGATCGCCGGCGCCCGGAGCGGTGCCCATAAAACGACCTGAACCAACACCGGCCGGTTACACGGCCACGAGCGAACAGAGGAACGAACAATGGCAAAAGAACTGATCGCCGATTACCTGCTGAGCCGGCTTCGCGAATGGGACGTGGAGAAGATCTTTGCCTTCCCCGGAGATGGCATCAACGGCATCATTTCCGCCTTTGGCCGGGCGGACAACAAGCCACAATTCATCCAGGCCCGCCACGAGGAGATGGCAGCGTTCGAGGCCGTGGGCTACGCGAAATTCACCGGCCGGACTGCCGTCTGCATGGCGACCTCCGGCCCGGGTGCCATCCATCTGCTCAACGGCCTCTACGACGCCAAAATGGACCACGTACCGGTCGTGGCCATCGTGGGGCAAACAGCCCAAAGCGCCATGGGAGGGTCCTACCAGCAGGAAGTGGACCTGATGACACTGTTCAAGGACGTCGCGAGCGACTACCTGCAGATGGTCACCGTCCCGCAGCAGCTGCCCAACGTCATCGACAGGGCCATCCGCATCGCCACCGCCAACCAGACGGTGACTGCCATCATCATTCCCTCCGACGTGCAGGAGCTCGAATACGCGCCCCCGACGCATGCCTTCAAAATGGTGCCCTCCAGTATCGGCGTGCAGTGGCCCACCGTCTCCCCCGACGATGCGGCCGTCCGCCAGGCCGCTGACCTGCTCAACGCCGGACAGAAGGTGGCCATGCTCATCGGACAGGGCGCGCGGGGGGCCAAGGACGAAGTGGAGCAGGTGGCCGAACTGTTGGGCGCCGGCGTCGCTAAAGCCCTACTCGGCAAGGACGCTCTCTCGGACGAGCTTTCTTACGTTACCGGTTCCATCGGTCTGCTGGGAACCCGGCCCAGCTACGAAATGATGATGGAGTGCGACACACTCCTGACCGTCGGCTCGAGCTTCCCGTACACCCAATTTATGCCTGAACCGGGTCAGGCGCGTGCCGTGCAGATCGACGTGGATCCGAAAATGATCGGAATGCGCTACAACTACGAGCTCAACATTGTCGGGGACGCAGCGACGACCCTGCGGGCGCTGATCCCGCTGCTCCAACGCAAAGAGGACCGCACGTGGCGGAAGCAGATCGAATCCAAAGTCGTCCGGTGGTGGAAAACCATGAAGATGGAAGCCATGGTCAGTGCCGATCCCGTCAACCCGCAGCGCCTGTTCCACGAGCTCTCACCGGTACTGCCCGAAAACGCCATGGTGTCGGCGGACTCGGGGTCCTCGGCCGACTGGTACGCCCGACAGCTGAAATTCCGCGGGAACATGCGGGGTTCACTTTCCGGCAATCTGGCCACCATGGGCCCCGGGGTTCCGTACGCCATCGGCGCCAAATTCGGCCACCCGGACAGGCCCGCCATCGCGTTCGTAGGTGACGGTGCCATGCAGATGAACGGCATGGCCGAACTGATCACCATCAAACGCTACTGGCAGGAATGGTCGGATCCGCGCCTGATCGTGGCCGTCCTGCACAACAACGACCTGAACCAGGTGACCTGGGAGCTGCGCGCTATGGCGGGCAGCCCGGTCTTCACCGAATCCCAAAGCCTGCCCGATGTCGATTACGCGGCGTTTGCCCGCAGCCTGGGTCTACAGGGGCTCACGGTCACACGCCCTGAGGACGTAGCGGGCGCCTGGTCCAGCGCCCTGGCCGCAGACCGGCCCACCGTGCTGGACTTCCACACCAACGCCGATGTGCCTCCGATCCCCCCCCACGCCACCTTCGAACAGGCCAAGAAGTCCGCCGAAGCCATGCTCAAGGGCGACCCGGATGCCTGGGGCATCATTACGGAGGGAGTCAAAACCAAGCTGCAGGAATTTCTCCCGCACAAGGAAGGCTGACCATGTCCGCCACGGGAACCAGATCCGATCCAGCCCTGGCCGGTTTGGAAGTCAGCACCTACACCATTCCCACCGATGCCCCAGAGGCAGACGGCACCTTCGCCTGGGACGCCACCACCCTGGTGGTCGTCCGGGCCCGTGCCGGGGACTGCGAAGGGCTCGGCTGGACGTATGCACCTGCGTCCTGCGCGCAGCTGATCACCGGATCGCTCGAGCCAGTGGTTTCCGGACGCTCAGCCTGGGACACTGCAGGCAGTGCGCTGGCGATGCTACACGCTGTGCGCAACACCGGTCGGGCGGGACTGGCCGGCTACGCGATCTCCGCGGTGGACTGTGCCCTGTGGGATCTGAAGGCACGCCTGCTTGGCCTTCCCCTGTACCGGCTGTTGGGAGCGGTCCGGGACAAAGTCGAGGTCTACGGCAGCGGCGGCTTCACTACCTATTCCCATCAGCAGCTGGAGGACCAGCTGTCCGGGTGGGTGCACGGCCAACACATCCCACGGGTCAAAATCAAAATCGGGCAGGACCGCGGAACGGACGTGTCCCGGGACCTGGAACGCATCCACCAGTCCCGGACCGTCATCGGCGAGGAAACGGAGCTGTTTGTCGACGCCAATGGCGCCTACACGGCTAAACAGGCCATCAGGGTGTTTGAAGCGGCCCGCGACTCCCGGGTGACGTGGTTCGAAGAGCCCGTCTCCTCAGACGACCTGGATGGTCTGCGCACTGTCAGGGAGGCAATCAGCGCCGATGTTGCCGCGGGGGAATACGGCACTGACCTGTTCTATTTCCACCGGATGTGCCAGGCGGAGGCCCTGGATTGCGTCCAAGTGGATGTCTCCCGGTGCGGCGGCATCACCCAATGGCTGCGCATAGCGGCTCTGGTGGCCGCCCATGGGCTCCAGGTATCCGGCCACTGCGCACCGCACCTAAGTGTGCCCGTTGCCGCTGCGACGGAGAACTTCCGCCATCTGGAGTGGTTCCATGACCACGTCCGGATCGAAGGCATGTTCTTCGATGGGACTTTGGACCCCACGGGCGGGGCAATCGCCCCCGATGCCCACTCCCCCGGCAACGGGCTCGCCCTTCGTAGCACAGACATCGAAAAATACCGGATCGGCTAGGCAACCGATGCCCGCCACGTCCGGCAAGGAGGAGACCATGGATACGGCAAACACCGGTTACGAGCGGAAGGTCCGTCGTCAACTGGCCATACTGGACGTCGCTGAACAGGTACAAGGCGAGGAAACCTCAGACGAAATTACCGCCATGCTCCGGGCCGCCCTTGAACGCCGGCATCTGCGGCGTCCTCCCGGTGCCTGGCTGAACGCCGTCGCCCGGGACATATCTCTGGGCAGCGTCTACGTTATCAGCAGCGAAGTCCTGGCCGAGGCGAAGCGCCGCCTGGAGCATTCCCGGGCGACCGCGGGGTCCGGCGAGGGCCCGGGCGCCGGAAGCGGCGGCGGCATCGGCAACGTCATGGTGGACAGTCCGGTATCAGGCCGACAGCGAAGCCTGCCCGCAGTCCTGGCCACTCCAACCGGAACCGGTCCCTGGCCCGCCGTCGTGATCCTCCCGGAAAGCGCCGTCACCGATGAGTTCATGCGGAGCCAGCTTAGCCGTTTCGCCGCCCGCGGATACCTTGCCCTGATGCCCGACCTGTTCACCAGCACCCGCAGACCCGTTCCACCGTCACCTTTTCCGGGTCGGCGGGACCGGCTCGTCCAGGACATCGCCGCCGCCCGCGCATACCTGGTGCAACGGGCGGATTGCGACGGGGCGGTGGCCTTGCTGGGAAGCGGCGCCTCAGGAGTACTGGCACTCGCCAGCGCGTCCAAGGGCTTCGACGCCGTTTCAGTAAATTGTGCGAAGCTTCCCAAAAGGCTCAATGTTCTCCTCGAAGGCGCCTGCCCGTTGATAGCCAGCTATGGTGCCCGCCAACGGTCCACGGCAGGAAGCTGTGGGCGGTTGGTGAAAGCACTGGACCAAAAGCTCATCGACCACGACGTCAAGGTCTACCCGCAGGCAGGCAGAGGTCTCCTCACCGGACAGTCCAGCGGTCCGCGGTGGCTGCCCCAAGCCCTACGCGCGCCCGTGACGGGTCAACAGCAGGACGCTGCCGCCGACGCCTGGCAACGGACCTATGACTTTTTTCACCGCCAACTTCGAAACGCCCCCTCCACACGTAATGAACAACCAAGAGAGCCACATCAATAGCTCCGGACCGGGGCGCTCCACAGGTCACGAACGACAGGATCATCACCATGAGCAACAAGAAACCGGACGTCTTTACCCGTTTCACCAGCAAAGCCTCCAAGACCATGGGCCACGCTTGGGTGTTTATGGCCGCTGTCTGCGTCCTCCTCCTCTGGGCGATCAGCGGCCCGTTCCTGGGCTATTCGAATACATGGCAACTGGTCATCAACACAGGAACGACCATCATCACGTTCCTGATGGTCTTCATCATCCAGAACACCCAAAACCGTGATTCTGCCGCCCTGCACGTGAAGCTCGACGCCCTCATGCTCGAACTCAAAATCAGCAACTCCAGGCTCTACGCCGCCGAGGACGAGGGTGAGCAGCAACTCGAACACCAACGCCACACCATCAAACACAAGGCCGACCAGGGCGGACCCGGCCTCGACTAGGAGAGACATCCATGAAGTACTTCCAACGCTACGCGGCAGCCGGAGTGACCGCAGCGGCGCTCACCCTGACCGGTTGCACCAGTAATGCAACAGCCGGGTCAAGTCCTTCTGCCTCGTCCCCGGGCGCTTCTGTTGCCGCGGCAACGGCTCTACCCGCCGGCGCAGGCCTGACTGCCGTTCCCGGTGTAGTGAAGGACGTCGAGCCGTCGGTCGTCACCATCACGACCGCCATCGGCCTGGGCAGCGGAGTCGTTTACCACAGCGACGGAACCATCGTGACCGATGCCCACGTCGTCGAGGACCAGCAGAAGCAGGCCTTCAAAACCGTGCAGATCCAGTTCGCGGACGGCTCACAGTCCCAAGCCACGGTCGTCGGCGTTGACGACGTGACCGACGTTGCTGTCCTTAAGGTCGACCGTACCGGCCTTCCCGCCGCCCAGTTCGCCTCCTCGGCTCCCCAGGTGGGGTCCATGACAGTAGTGATCGGCAGCCCGCTGGGACTTGATGAAACCGTGACCGCGGGAATCGTCTCGAGCCTGCACCGCAATATGCCCCCGTCCAAGGACTCACCACACGGGGCCATCAACCTCCTCCAGACAGATGCGCCGATCTCCCCCGGTAATTCCGGCGGAGCGGTGGCCGACTCAAGCGGGCAGGTTATCGGACTCTCCGAAGCCTACTTGCCGCCCAGTTCCGGCGCGGTCTCCATCGGGTTCGTCACCCCGTCATCGACGGTTACCGAGGTGGCCGACCAATTACTGAAGAGCGGCACGGTCAAGCACGCGGCCCTGGGCGTGGTCCCCGCCGACATCACCGCGCAGATCGCCCAGCGCTTCTCACTGCCAACAACGACAGGTGCGCTGGTTGTGAACGTCTCACAGGGCAGCCCGGCAGATCGGGCAGGCATGAAGGCAGGGGATATTATTACCAAATTCGCCGGGACACCGGTAGCGAACGTGACCGACCTTCTGGCAGCCCTCAGGAAGCAGGATCCTGGCCAGCAGGTCGACGTCGTCGTGCAGCGCGGTCAAGCGGCCCCTACCCTGCACGTGACGCTGGGAAATCTGGCTACCCAGCAATGACGGTGCGTCGTCGACTCGTTGCGTTTGTGCTGGCAGGAGTGATGTGCGGGGTGCTGCTGGCGGGGCTGCTGATGCCCGCCGTGGCAGTGGCCGGAACCACGGTGAGCAATTCCATCTCCTTCTTTGACCGTATTCCGGCCCAGCTGGACGTTAACGCCCCGGCCCAGGCCACCAGGGTACTGGCCAATGACGGTTCCCTGATTGCCACCTTCTATGCGGAAGACCGGGTCCGGGTCAAGCTGGACCAGATGTCGCCCTTCATCAAGGACGGCATCGTATCCATTGAGGACGCCCGCTTCTACCAGCACGGCGGCATCGATCCGCTGGGCATCCTGCGTGCCCTGGCGGCCACCGCCGGCGGGGGCCGCCAGGGCGCCTCCACGATCACGCAGCAATACGTGAACAACGTCATCATTGAAGCCCAAGTGGCCAGCGGGAACGCAGACCAGGTCAAACTCGGGTCCGCCAAAACAGTCGCAGACAAAGTCCGCGAGATGAAACTGGCCATCGCCCTGGAAAAGAAGTACTCCAAGGACGACATCCTCAAGGGCTACCTGAACATTGTCTACTTCGACAACAACGTCTACGGAATCGAGGCGGCCTCCAACTTCTACTTCGGCGTCCACGCCAAAGACCTCTCCCTGCCGCAGGCGGCAACGCTGGCCGGCGTCGTGAACGACCCCGCCTACTACGACCCGATCACCCAGCCGCAGCATGCCATCGACCGGCGGAACACCGTGCTGGATAAAATGCTCCAGCAGAACAAGATCAGCCAGGCCCAGCACGATTCGGCCATCAAAGCGCCCATCGGGCTGAACGTGCATCACACCG
>DASYGM010000132.1:0-12723 GCA_035999715.1 Micrococcaceae bacterium
CCTGGCCCGGCTTGATGCTACGCCGGGGAACCTGCGCGCTCAACCGCCCGACGTTCGCCGTCCACTCAAGGCTGATCGGGGCGTCCGCGCGCGACGTTCCGCCATAGCGGACACTCATGTAAACCGATCGGTGTACGCCAGGGCTTCCGTCGGGAGATCCGTCCGCCGTGGCGCTTCGAAAACCCCTGTCCTTACCCGCCGGTTTCCAGACGAACCAACTCGGCGCTGACCTGCCAAAGCCTGGCGGCCACCGTCTGGTCGTAGCTGCGCTTCGAGGATTTCCGGGGTTTGCCGTTGACGAAGTAGCGGCCCGTTACCGCCGCCAGTTCGGGAGCGGAAGCCACGTGGATGGAGGTGGCGGCTCCCTGCACTGTCCCTTTCATGAACGGCCGCATGACCGGGATGAACAGCCGCTGGATCCTGCCGGGGTCCTCGGCGCCGAAGCCGGTACTCACCACTCCGGGGTGGATTGCGTTGACGGTGACGGAGGCGGAGTCGGCCTGGAGCCGACGGGCCAACTCGTAGCTGAACAGTACGTTGGCGAGCTTGGACTGGTTGTACGCCCGGGCGCCGGAGTAGGTCCGCTGGCCCTGGAGGTCGTCGAAGTCGATCCGTCCCATGGCCTGGGCATTGGACGCGACGGTGACAACCCGGGCCAGGCCACCCTGTTGCAGGCGCTCCAGCAGCAGGTTGGTGAGCAGGAACGGCGCCAGGTGGTTGAGCGCGAAGGTGCGCTCGAGGCCGTCGGCGGTGAGGTGCCTGGTGTTCCAGTACCCGCCGACGTTGTTGACCAGCACATCGATCCGGGCGAGGGCATGCAGCACCTCATCTGCCACGCCCCGCACCTCAGGCTGGGAGGAGAGGTCCGCGACGAATACGTCCACGTGACCGCCTCCGGCTGACCGGATCACGCCCGCCGCAGCTTCGGTGCGGCCCCTGTCGCGGCCCACGATTGCCAGGTCGGCACCCATGCTGGCCAGTCCGGTAGCGGTGGCCAGGCCGATGCCTCCGCTGCCGCCGGTGACCAGCACCGTCTTGCCGGCCATGGGTCCGCTCTGGTTACGCTCCATGTTCATACTCCTGAACGCCGTGTTGGGGATCCTGGTGAGCCGGGATCCTGGTCAGCCCAGCGCCGGTTCCGCCGGGGTTGCCGGTGGATCGAGCGGGCCCTGGTCCAGCCTGAACGGCGGGTATTTGTCGCTCATCAGTGACACGTACGTCATGGTGCGCATGGCCCAGCGGTTGATGCCCATCAGCAGGTTGAACAGCCCCAGGCGGTACACCCCCGTGAACAGGAGGACGAAAGCGGCAACCAGTACCAGCAGACTGAGCAAAGAGATCCCCGAGGTTGAGGAGGCCCACAGCCCGCCGGTGAGCGCACTGACAATCAGCAGCTGCGGGAACGCGAACAGCCATGACTTCAGTAGCACCTTCCAGTGGGACAGCTTCTGCGGGTAGGCAACATCGAATTCAGCCGGGTAGTTGGTGCGTGCCAGCGTGAAGGGCGGATAGCTGTCGGTGCCCAGCACGCCGTAGGCATAGAACGCCACCCGCCAGTTCCAGCGCAGCACGCCGACATTGAACTGGAAGAGGGACGCCGGATAGCGGCCGGTCACCAGGATGGCCAGCCCGGCCACTACCGTCACCACAAGGAAAGCGATCCACAGCACGGCGAGCACGAGGTAGTGCGGGACGGCCATAATCCATTTCACCAGCCACAGCCAACGCGAAAGCTGCGGGTCAAGCCGTCCGGTGAGCCGAGCAGGTTGGGAGGCCTGGCCCGTCAGGCCGGCGTCGATCCGTGCACCCGGTGCGATGCCCCGTCCCAAGCCTACGGCTCCAAGGATAATCAGGAGGACTCCGACGGCTATGCCTGCCAGCCCCGGGGTCATGTTCCCGGACACGGACAGCGACCCCAGGGCGGCGAGTCCCAGGAACACTCCCCCGATGAGCATGGCCAGGGACAGGGCGGGCATTCTGCCTTCCGGCGGGACGGAGGGCAGCGGTGACTGATGCGGCGTTGAGGTGGACATGGTGTTCTTCTTTCAGAGGGTCGTACAAGTGGGATGGGGAGCAGGTGGGATGCGGAGCAGGTGGGATGAGGATCCGTGGGCTGTGGTCCAGCAGTGACGTTCAGCAGCGAGCTTCAGCAGCAAAACTCAGGGCGATTCAGAGCGTGATGGCGACCTTTCCACGCACCTTTCCTGCCTCGAGGTAGCGCATGGCCTCCGCGGCATCTTCCAGCGGGAAGCTCCTGCCGACGCACGGCGTCAGCGTCCCTGCCTCGATCAGCCCGGCCAGCACTTCCAGGTCGCTGGCGCGCTGCTTGGCCATAAGCATGGTCAGCCGTTGGCGGACGAAGGGCGAAAGGACCAGGGCGCGCAGTTGGCGATTGATGCCGGTGCTCCAGTTACTGGTTCCTTCACCTCCAACAATGACGGCGGTCCCGTGGGCGGTGAGTGCCCGGCGGAGCCTGGACAGGCTTGGGTTGCCGGCGATGTCGAGGATCAGGTCGAAGCGTTGCGGGCCCTCCGCGAAGTCAGTGGCCGTGTAGTCAATGGCATGATCCGCACCCAGGGAACGCACCAGGTCGAGTTTCCCTGTGCTACAGACGGCGGTGACCTCGGCGCCGAAGCCCTTGGCCAGTTGTACGGCGTAGCTTCCGACGCCGCCGGAGGCCCCGATGATCAGCACCTTCTCCCCCGCTGCTATCCGTCCCGCGTCGCACAGCGCCTGCAGCGCGGTCATAGCCGATACCGGTACGACGGCGGCCTGGGCAAAGTTCGCGTTCTTGGGTTTGCGGGCGAGTTTGTCCGCCCGGGCGACGGCGTACTCCGCAAAGGAGCCGCGGCCGATGCCGAAGACCTCGTCGCCGGGCAGGAAGCCTGTCACCCCGGCGCCCACTGCCACGACGGTTCCGGCAATGTCCCTTCCGGCTATCGGGTTCCGGGGCCGACGCAGCCCCAGACCGAGCCGCATCAGGTAAGGCCGTCCGGACATCAGGTGCCAGGTCCCCCGGTCGAGTCCGGCGGCCTGTACGCGCAGCAGCACCTCATTGACCGCCGGCGTCGGCCTTGGAACCAGGGCCGGATGCAGGACCTCAGCCGGGCCGTACCCGTCCTGCACAATCGCCCGCATCGTGGCCCCGGCCCCAGCGCCGCCCGCGGCGGTCGTATCGGTGGCGGTCCCTGCCCGCATTCCCTGAAGTTTCATCGTGCTTTCCTTTCGAAGCGGCGCCGGCTTCCGTCGTCGTCATACTTGGTTTTCGTACTTAGTACGAGAGCTTAGCGTACTAAGTACGAAAATGCTATAGACTGTTTCCACGATGTCTCTTCAATTACCTCAGGATGCAACCGACCGTCTCCCGCTGAACCGCGAGCGAGTGCTGCGCCGGGCCATGGAAATCGCCGACGGGGCGGGCCTCGGAGCGCTGACCATGCGTTCCCTGGCCCAGGGCCTCGGCACCAAGCCGATGTCCCTGTACCACTACGTGGCGAATAAGGAGGAACTGCTGGACAGCATTGTCGACCTTGTCTTCGGCGAGATCGACCTGCCATCGGTGCAGGGAAAGTGGCGCACGGAGATGGAGCGGCGTGCGGATTCGGTGCGCCGGGCACTCAGCCGCCACCCTTGGGCGATCGGGCTGCTGGAGTCGCGGACGACTCCCGGTCCGGCCACGCTGACCCACCATGACGCGACCCTTGGCACCCTGCGCGCGGGCGGGTTTACCGTGCCGCTGGCAGCGCATGCGTACGCCCTGCTGGACAGCTACACCTACGGATTTGCGCTGCAGGAGGCCTCGCTGCCGTTCAGCGGCACGGACAACGCCGCCGCCGTGGCCGCGCCGATCGTGCAGATGTTCTCCTCGGGTGCATATCCGCACATGATGGAGTTGGCCACCGAGCACGTGCTGAAGCCGGGCTACGATTTTGGCGACGAATTCAGGTTCGGGCTTGAGCTGATCCTGGATGGCCTTGAGGCCGCCCTGGCGGAGGACGACGACGGCGGCGGCCCCGCGAAGGGGACGCCGCCGTCGTCGACCGTCAGTTAGCCCAGCTGCGCGCGGACCTGCCGCGCGGCTGCCACCAGGTTCCGCAGCGACTCCTCGGTCTCCGCATAGCCGCGGGTCTTCAGGCCGCAGTCCGGATTGACCCACAGCTGGCGCGCCGGCACATGCGCGACGGCGGTGCCCAGCAGTTCCGCAACCTCGGCCTGGCCCGGTACCCGCGGTGAGTGGATGTCGTAGACGCCCGGACCCACGCCGCGGCCAAAGCCGTGGCTCTCCAGGTCCTGGACAACCTCCATCCTGGACCGGGCCGCCTCAATGGACGTCACGTCCGCGTCCAGGCCGTCGATCGCGTCGATGATGGCGCCGAACTCCGAGTAGCACAGGTGGGTGTGGATCTGCGTGCCGTTCGCCGCCCCGGAGGTGGCCAGGCGGAACGCGTTCACGGACCATTCCAGGTAGCTCGCCTGATCGGCCTCGCGCAGCGGCAGCAGTTCGCGCAGCGCGGGTTCGTCCACCTGGATGATCCGGATGCCCGCCGCCTCCAGATCCGCGATCTCGTCGCGCAGCGCCAGCGCCACCTGGTTGGCGGTCTGGCCCAGCGGCTGGTCGTCCCGGACAAAGGACCAGGCCAGAATGGTGACCGGACCGGTGAGCATGCCCTTCATCGGCTTGGCCGTCAGCGTCTGCGCGTAGCGGGCCCATTCCACCGTGATCGGTTTGCTGCGGGTGACATCGCCCCAGAGGATGGACGGCCGGGTGCAACGGCTGCCGTAGGACTGGACCCAGCCATGGACGGTGACGTCAAAGCCCTCCAGGTTCTCGGCAAAGTACTGCACCATGTCGTTGCGCTCCGGCTCGCCATGCACCAGCACGTCGAAGCCGATCTCCTCCTGCAGCGCCACCACGCGCTTGATCTCGTCCTGCATCAGCGCGGTGTACTGCTCCTGGGTCAGCTCGCCCTTGTTGGCCCGGGCGCGGGCCGAGCGGATCTCGGCGGTCTGCGGGAAGGAGCCGATCGTCGTCGTCGGCAGCGCCGGCAACTGCAGTTCGGCGTCCTGGATGGCGGCGCGGGCCGCAAACTCATCGCGCCGGAAGTCCGCGCGGCTGAGGGCCGCGGTGCGGGTCCGGACGACGTCGCGCTTTACGCCGGGGGCCGCGGCCCGCGCTGCGATCAGCCGGTTGGCGCGTTCGACGGCGGGCTGGACCGCCTCGGGGTCGCTGAGCAGGCCGGCCAGGGTGACCACCTCGGCCGCCTTCTGGTCCGCGAAGGCCAGCCAGCTGCGCAGCTCCGCAGGCAGCTGCGTCTCCTCCTGGACATCGTGCGGGACGTGCTGGGTGGAGGTTGAGGTGGACACCGTCACGGTCCGGGCGCGCTCGCGCAGCGCGTCCAGCTTGTGCGCGGAGGCCTGCAGGTCATTGAGCCAGATGTTGTGCCCGTCCACCAGCCCGGCCACCAGGGTGGTCTCCCCCAGCTCCGCCAGCTGTGCGGCGGCCGGGACGCTGCCCTTGAACACGTCCAGGTGCAGGGCTTCGATGCTGCTGGCCGCCAACGTGGGCAGCAGGGCGTCCAGCGAACCGTAGGGCGTGCTGACCAGGATGGCGGGACGGTCTTCCGCTGCGGTGAGCACCTGGTAGGAGCGGTCAACAGCGGCCTCCAGCACATCCGCGGGCACGTCCTGGTCCGCCACCAGTGCCGGTTCATCCAGCTGCACCCAGGTTGCACCCGCGGCGGCCAGCCGGCCCAGCAGCTGGACGTAGACGGGAAGCACGTCCTCCAGCCGGCTCAGCGGCGAGAAGCCCTCCGGTGCCTGGTCCGAGGCCTTGCTCAGCAGCAGGAAGGTCACCGGGCCCACCAGGTAGGGGCGGGTTTCGATGCCGTTGGCCAGGGCGAATTCGAATTCCTCCACGATCCGGTTGGACGTCACCGAGAATGCCGTTTCCGGGCCGATTTCCGGCACCAGGTAGTGGTAGTTGGTGTCAAACCACTTGGTCATTTCCAGCGGCTGCTGCTCTGCGGTGCCGCGGGCCAGGGTGAAATAGCCGTTGAGGTCCAGCTGCCCGTCGGCGTCCAGCAGGTTGCCGAAGCGGGCGGGGACAGCGCCCAGATGGGCGGCGGCGTCCAGGACCTGGTCGTAGTAGGAGAAGCTGCCGGGGACGGCCGCCGGCTCAGCCAGGCCCAGGCCCTGCAGCCGCCGGGCAGTGCCCAGCTGGATCTCCTTGGCTGCGGCATCCAAGGCTGCGGCGTCGATTTTGCCGGCCCAAAAGGCTTCGACGGCCTTCTTCAGTTCCCGCCGGCGCCCGATCCGCGGGTAGCCCAGGATGGAGGCAGCCGGGAACGTGGGCCGGCCGGCGGAGACGGCCGGTGCCGTTGCGGTGGCGGGGATGGTGGTGGTGTCAGTCATCGTGAGTCCTTAAGGGTTTTGCAGGGGTGGTTTGCAGAGATAGTTCGCCGAGGTCGTGGGAGGACGGTGAAGTCGCCGAAAGCTTGGGGCGAACGGGCCGCGTTCCCGCGACCTCGGGGGTGGGGTGGTGGGAGCTTGGGGCGAACGGGCCGCGTTCCCGCGACCTCGGGCGTCCGTATCAGCCAACAGCGGCGCCGACCCTGGCGATGGGGCGGGGTGCCAAGGCCGGGCGTTCGGGGCGCAGCAGTTCCAGTTTGTCCAGCACTTCCAGGGCCTCGGCGTGTTCATTGAAGGTGTACAGGTGGATGCCCGGTGCCCCGGCATCCAGGGCGGCCCGGGCCAGGCCCACCGTGGCCCGCACTCCGATCCGCCGCCGCGCGCCGTCGTCGTCGGCATTGCCCAGCGCGCGCACCAGCTCCGGATCCGGCTCGACGCCGCTCAGCGCGGCCAGCCGCTGGACCCGGCGCGGGCTGGTCAGCGGCATCACCCCCGGGATAATCGGGATGGTCACCCCTGCCCGCCGTGCCCGGGCCACCAGTTGCGCGTACTGCCCGGCATGGAAGAACACCTGGGTGATGGCGAAGTCCGCCCCGGAGCGCTGCTTGGCCAGCAGCACTTCGATGTCGTGCTCCTCGGAGGGCGATTCCGGGTGCTTGGCGGGATAGGCCGCGACCCCGATGGCCACCCTCCCGGCGCAGAGCAGGGCGGTCCGGCGCTGCTCAACCCGGCGGATCAGCTCGATCAGGTCCTGTGCGTAGGCCAGCGATCCCGCCGGGTGCTCCACGCTGCCGTCAGTCGGATGGTCCCCGCGCAGCGCCAGGATGCCGCGCACCCCATGGTCCAGCAGGTCCGTGATGATCGCTGCCAGCTCCTCGGCCGTGTTGCCAACGCAGGTCAGGTGGGCCAGCGGGCGAAGCGTGGTTTCTGTGAGCAGGCGGTTGAGGAGCTCGACGGCGGTGTTCCGGTTGGAGCCGCTGGCACCATAGGTGACTGAGACATAGTCCGGGCTGGTGGTTTCCAGCTCCCGGATGGTGGCCCACAGGTTCCGGGCGGCCACCGGTGTCTTGGGCGGGTAAAGCTCGTAGGAGAGGGCGATGGGTGCGGTCCCCGTTAATTTCGGGTGCGCCTGGATAAGACTTGGTGGAGACATTTGCTGTCCTTGGCTGTAGTCCACACCCCGACTGCAGTAATCGCTGCTTAGGCCGGGGCCTGTTTGGTTCTGAGGAAAGGGAACACCAGGAATCCGACCCGGGGCATGGCAACGGACTGAGATAGCCGGCCTCCGCCGCGTGCACGGGAGGATCCTGTGTGCAAATGTCAGGCCCACATGGGGGCACCCACACCCTCGGTGAACGAGGATCGCTGACACGTTACATCCAGTAACTTGTCTAAGACTCTAGGCGCCGGGCAGGTGGCCTGCAACTGTCGGGACGAATTAAGACGCCTCTTTACGGGCGTTGATGACCGTTTGTACCGATTTCTGGCGCTGAATAGTGGCTTGGCCGAACTTTCGGCTGATCCTTGTCCGCATCCAACCCTCCTAATGCGGCCTGGGCTACGCCGGACCGCCTGATGCGGCCCGGGCAACGCCGGACCGCCGGGTGCGGCGCTACTTCCGATGCCGGGGCGGCCGTAATAGCGTGTCAGCTATGACTGCCGAACCCTCCGTACCCGCACCCGCGTCCGCCACCGCATCCGCGGCCGTCTCGACCTCCGCCTCCGCGTCCGCCCCGCCATCCGGCTCCGCGCAGGCTCCTGCCACCTCCTACGTTTCCGGCACCTCGGACCTGCCGTTGCTGGGCGAAACCATCGGCGCCAATTTCGCCCGGATGGCCGCGGCCAATGCGGATCGGGAGGCGCTGGTGGATGTGCCGTCCGGCCGACGCTGGACCTACGCGGAACTGGACGCCGATGTGGACAGGCTGGCGCTCGGACTGATGGCGGCAGGGATCGCCAAGGGCGATCGGGTGGGCATCTGGGCACTGAACTGCCCGGAATGGGTGCTGGTGCAATATGCGACGGCCAAGATCGGCGCCATCCTGGTCAACGTCAACCCGTCCTACCGGCAGCATGAACTCGCCTACGCGGTCAAGCAATCGGGTCTGCGCCTGCTGGTTTCCATGGCCACCTACCGCACCACCGACTACCGGGCCATGATCGATGCGGTGCGTCCGGAGTGCCCGGACCTGGGGCAGGTGGTGTACATCGGTGACTCCGGCTGGGACCGGCTGATCGAATCCGGGCAGGCCCAGAGGCAGGGCCAGGGGCAGGCTCAGGGCCAGGCGCCGGAGTCGCTGGCCGAGCGGATGGCCACCCTGGGCGCGGACGATCCGATCAACATCCAGTACACCTCCGGGACCACGGGCTACCCCAAGGGCGCCACCCTGAGCCACCACAACATCCTCAACAACGGCTTCTTCGTCACCGAAACCATCCGATTCACCAACGAGGACCGGCTGTGCATCCCGGTGCCCTTCTACCACTGCTTCGGCATGGTGATGGGCAACCTGGGCGCCACTTCGCACGGGGCCACCATGGTCATCCCGGCACCGTCCTTTGACGCTGCCGCAACGCTGAAGGCCGTCCAGGATGAGCGCTGCACCGCCCTCTACGGCGTCCCCACCATGTTCATCGCCGAGCAGAACCTTCCCGACTTCTCCGGCTACGACCTTTCCACCCTGCGCACTGGGATCATGGCCGGCTCGCCCTGCCCGGTGGAGGTGATGAAGCGCTGCATCAGCGAAATGAACATGGCCCAGGTGGCCATTGCCTACGGCATGACCGAGACGTCGCCCGTGTCGATGCAGACCAGGCCCGACGACGAGGTGGAGCGGCGCACGGCGACGGTGGGCCGGGTGCACCCGCACCTTGAGGTCAAGATCGTCGATCCGGCCAGCGGCCTGACCGTCCCGCGCGGAACGCCGGGCGAATTCTGCACGCGCGGATATTCGGTGATGCTGGGCTACTGGAACGATCCGACCAAGACCGCTGAGGCCATCGATGAGGCGCGCTGGATGCACACCGGAGACCTGGCCGAAATGCGCGAGGACGGTTACGTCAACATCGTCGGGCGAATCAAGGACATGGTGATCCGAGGCGGCGAGAACCTCTACCCTCGCGAAATCGAGGAATTCCTGTATAGCCATCCGGACATCGCCGACGTCCAGGTGATAGGCGTGCCGGATCCCAGGTACGGCGAGGAACTGTGCGCGTGGATCAAGCTGCGCGCGGGCGCGGACCCGCTGGACGCAGCGGGCGTGGCGGCCTTCTGCGAGGGCAAACTGTCCCGGCACAAGGTCCCCCGCTACGTCCTGGTGGTGGATGAGTTCCCGATGACCGTCACCGGCAAGGTCAGGAAGATGGAAATGCGGGCCACGTCAGTGGAGTGGCTGGGGCTCAAGGCCTGAGGCAACCGGAATACGCCCTTCCGGGGAACAACCGCGGCGGTCTATGCTGTGGCCATGAACGCACTTCCAGCAGCATACGAGTTGTACCTTGCCAGCAAAGACCCGGATGCAGTTGCCACGATCCGGCCAGTCCTGCTGCAGTCAGCGGCCGATCAGCTTCACGGGGTCCGCGTCGTGACGGGGGCCAAGGAGCTTCAGGCCCACCTCGACGACCGGGTTCCCTTCGGACAAATCGTCGAGGACATCGACTAAAACCGGCCGGAAGCGGCCCTCAGAGCCGGCGGCCCTTAGCAGGCCCGCCGGCTCTGTGCCGCCCCCAATCACGCCACAGAGCCCGCTAGAGGCCAGCCCAAATAATACATCGAATGGAATAATAAGACAACGATTGTCAAGGGTTTTCGGAAAGTCCTGTCACGCCCGTTGATCCGCTGGACCAGGCGTTAGCTGTGATCCAATCCATTGGCAGCGTTGTCAATCCGCCAGCAGCAATTTGGCTGCGTGCGGTCCCAGTCGGTGCTCCAGCACCAGGCAGGCGGCGCCCACAGCCCCCACATCGTCCCCCGCCCCGGTTCCCACCACCTCCACCGAATGCACCCCGGAGGTCACACTGCGCTCCCGGATCAGTGCAGGCACGGGGTCCAGATAATACTCCTTCAGATAGCCCCAGAACGGCCCCCCGAAGACCACCCGTTCCACGTCCAGCAGGTTCGTCACCACGGCGACCGCGCAGCCGACCCTCGCTGCCGAACGCTCCAGAATGCCCCGGGCGGCCTCATCCCCGGAGGCTGCAGCCTCGCTCAAAGCCGCCATCTGCTCGGGTAGCTCCCCCGCGGCCGGGCGGTTGTCCGCTCCACTGCTTGCCGGCCCACGACCGCCGACTTGCGCGCCGCCGTCGTCCGCCCCGCGCCGCTCCTGCGCGCCGCCGTCGTCGGCAAGCACGCCCAGCTCCCTCGCCTCGGCCACCAGCGTGCTCGGCATGCAGGTGACTCTGATGCAGCCCCGTTTGCCGCAGTCGCAGACCCTGCCGTCCGGGTCGGCGACGATGTGCCCGATTTCCCCGGCATTGCCGGAGCTGCCGCGCACCACCTCGCCGTTGAGCACCATCCCGCAGCCGATTCCGGTTCCCAGGTAGAAGAACACGAAGCTGCCGGTCCCGCTGGCACCGCCCTTCCAGATTTCCGCGACGGCGGCGGCCGTGACATCTTTGTCAAGCAGCACGGGCAACCCGGTGGCCTCTGCGAGCCGGTTGCGCAGCAGCACCCTGCCCCAGCCCGGCAGATCCGGCGGGTCCACCACGGCACCCTGATGGGAGTCGATGGGTCCGGGCGTTGCCACTCCCACGCCGGCAATTCTGGCCGTCTCGATACCGGAGTCCCGGACGAGTTCCAGGATCTGCGCGCCCATGTCCGCAATCACCTGGTCCGGACCGGCCACTGTGTCGGTGGGATGCTGCCGGCGCCGGATCTGGTTACCCGCCAGGTCCAGCAGGGCGTAGGTGGTGAGGGACGGGTCAAGGTGCACTCCGACCGCGTACATGCCCTGGGGATTCAACCGCAGAATGGTCCGTGGTTTTCCCGGTCCGGCGGCCTCCTTGCCGGCCTCAATGATGAGCTCCTGGTCCAGCAATCGACGGCAGATATTGGACACGGTCTGCGGCGCCAGTCCCACCAGGCCTGCCAATTGGACGCGGCTGAGTCCCTTGGGTGCGCGGCGGACGGCATCGAGGATCACCGAAAGATTGAAATCCGCCATCCTCGGCAGGTTGGTACCACGTCTCGGCGCGGAAGCGCGAACGTCAGGCAATGTGCACCTCGGGGTTTGGGCGGGCCGTACCCCTCGAATCCTACGTCAGGGGCCGCCGGCCGGCCCGGATGGCGGACGGCATGCCCCGGCCCGCCGCCAGTCGGCCGGAGCGGGTAGGGTCATTCCGGAGGTCTTGGCGCAAGGAAAGGGGCAGTCGGTGCCGGTGATGCCTGCCGCCGAGGTGATGGTGGACGTACCGCTGGTGCGGACCCTGCTGCAGGAACAGCATCCGGATCTGGCCGGTTTACCCCTGGTGCGGCTCTCCAATGGTTGGGACAACGCGATTTTCCGGCTCGGTGACGCGCGGACCGGCAACAGCTACACCGTGCGGTTGCCGCGCCGGCGCGTCGCGGTCCAATTGTTACTGAACGAACAGCGCTGGCTGCCCGCCTTCGCGGCCGCTACCAGCGTCCCCGTACCGGCTCCGCTCCGGCTCGGCCGGCCCTCTGCCCTCTTCCCGTGGCCCTGGTCCGTCAATCCCTGGTTCGACGGCGACGCGGCCCTGGGGTCCGACCCGGCCCACCGCGCCGGGCTGGCGGAGCCACTGGCCCGCTTCCTGGCCGACATCCACCGGCCTGCCCCGGGCGATGCACCGCGGAATCCCGTCCGCGGCCTCCCGCTGGCTTCCCGGGATCTGGCCTTCCGCGCCCGTCTGGGCTCCGGAGCGGTACCGCAGCCGGACCGGCTCCAGGCCTTGTGGGACCAACTACTGGCCGTGCCTGAATGGCCGGGTCCGGCGCTATGGCTGCATGGGGATCTGCATCCTGGCAATATTCTCCAGCACGACGGCGGGTTGGCTGCGGTGATCGATTTCGGCGATCTGACCAGCGGGGATCCGGCCACCGATCTGGCCACCGCCTGGCTGACCTTCGAGGCCGACGGCAGACGCGCTTTCCGTACAGAGCTGGACCGGCTGACCGGGACCGACCCGGACACTTGGCGGCGGGCCAGGGGTTGGGCCCTGAACATGGCCACCGCGATGCTGCTTCACTCCGATGACAGTCCGCAGCTGTTCGAGCTGGGCCGGCACACCGTGGCCCAGCTCCTGGCAGAGGCCTAGCCCGGTCCAAAGGCAGCCGCCGCCCCCGGTTGAGAGCACAGT
>DASYGM010000018.1:0-1909 GCA_035999715.1 Micrococcaceae bacterium
TCCTGGCGGGCATCTATTCCGGCTGGGTGATCATGCCCAACATCGTCCGGGCCCTGACGTCCTTCACCCCGCAGGGCGGCTCCAACATCATTCATGCCACGGACTACCTGACGTTCGTGATGCAGCTGCTGCTGTTCATGGGAATTGCGTTCCTGGTGCCCGTTGTCATGGTGGCCGTGAACATGGCCGGCATCGTGCGGGGGCGCAGCTATTTCAAGGCCTGGCGGCTCACGGTGCTGGGCATCACCGTCGTCGCCGCGATGGCCGCCCCGGGCAGCGACGTGTACTCCATGTTCTTCCTCGGTGCCCCGCTGCTGGTGCTCTACTTTGGTGCCATGGGACTGTGTGTCCTGCTGGACAAACGCAGGGACCGGCGCACGGCAAGGAAGGTCAGCGAGACCGAGTCTTCCATGGATGTGCCGACCAGTGCGTCGGAGCTGGAGCAGCTCTAGCTACCGTAGGCTAGGACTATGTCTCCGGAGCCTGTTTCTTCCCCCTCCCAGAGGTACCAAGCGGCGCAGGCCAGGGCCGCGGAGGCGAGGACCCGGTTGGGGGCATTCAAGGCCACGCTGGACTTTGAACTGGACGATTTCCAGCAGCAGGCATGCGCCTCGCTGGATGCCGGCAGGGGGGTGCTGGTCGCGGCGCCCACCGGGGCGGGCAAGACGATCGTCGGTGAATTCGCCGTCTACCTGGCCCTGGACCGCGGACTGAAGGCCTTCTACACCACCCCGATCAAGGCCCTGAGCAACCAAAAGTATGCGGAGCTGGCCCGCAAATACGGTACCGGCAACGTCGGCCTGCTGACTGGGGATACCAACATCAACTCCGAGGCGCCGGTCATCGTGATGACCACCGAAGTGCTGCGGAACATGCTCTACTCCGGCTCGGAGACCCTGGACGACCTGGGCTACGTGGTGATGGACGAGGTCCACTACCTGGCCGACAGGTTCCGCGGGGCCGTCTGGGAGGAGGTCATCATCCACCTCCCCAGCGAGGTCCAGCTGGCCTCCCTCAGCGCCACCGTCTCCAACGCGGAGGAATTCGGCGCGTGGCTGGACACCGTCCGCGGCCACACCGACGTGATCGTCTCCGAGCACCGCCCGGTCCCGCTGTGGCAGCACGTCATGGTGGGCCGGGATATCGTGGACCTGTTCGCCACCGACACCCCGTTCGACGAGTTGGGCGCTGCGGCACCGGGGGACGACGACCCGGCCGCGCCGCGGCCCGCGGAACGCTTCGAGGTGAACCCCGAACTGCTGCGGCTGGCACGCAGCGAATCCCAACACAGCCTGCATTCCCGTTACGGCGGCGGCCGGCGGGGCAAAGCGCACCGCGGTCCGGAGCGCCCGGTGCGGACCGAGACCGTCCGCCGGGCCAGCAGGCCGCAGGTCATCACCGCGTTGGAACGGGCCGGCCTGCTGCCGGCCATCACCTTCATCTTCTCCCGGGCGGGCTGCGACGGAGCGGTGCGCCAGTGCGTCGATTCCGGCCTGTGGCTGACCACCGAGCCCGAACAGCGGGAAATCGCCCGCCGGGTGGACGAGGCCAGCCGCGACGTGCCGCCGGATGATCTTGACGTGCTGGGCTTCTGGTCCTGGCGGGACGGGCTGCTGCGCGGATTGGCCGCCCACCACGCCGGCATGCTGCCGACGTTCAAGGAGGTTGTCGAGGGCCTGTTCGCCGATGGGCTGGTCCGCGCCGTCTTCGCCACCGAGACGCTCGCGCTGGGAGTGAACATGCCGGCACGGTCCGTAGTGCTGGAAAAACTCGACAAGTTCAACGGCGAGGCCCATGTGGACATTTCCGCGGGGGAGTACACCCAGCTGACGGGACGCGCCGGGCGCCGCGGGATCGATGTGGACGGCCACGCCGTCGTGCTCTGGCAGCCCGGCACCGACCCGGCCTC
>DASYGM010000184.1:0-4627 GCA_035999715.1 Micrococcaceae bacterium
CCTGTGCCCAGGATGGTCTTCGCTTTGCCCTGGGGCTCGGCCGTGCCGACTGTGTGCTGCGCGGCGGCCTGGTTTGCTGTCATTATCTGGACTCCGAAAGGTGGATGGATGCTGCCCTTTATTGTGAAGTGGCGCAGGTCACTGTTGCCGTAATCGCAGGAAAAGTGCAGGGACGGGGTTTCTGACTGCAGATTCTTTCAAGCGGTGCCGGGCTTGCAGGGGTTGGGCATTGGGGAGCGCGTTTGCTAGGGGTGCCCTAGCAGTACCACCCAAACCGCTGTACCACTCCGCCCCCATCTTGTAACCTTCATAGTGAGCCAGGACGCCGTCGTCGGCCACCAAATCCCCAACTCCGTTCCGAATGGATCCTGCCGCCATGCCTTTTAAAGCCGCCTCCCAAGCGTCTCCGCCGCGCACCGACCGCCTGCCGATGGCGGCGCTGGTGATCCTGGCGGCCATCGGGTTCACCGCGATCACCACCGAACTGCTGCCCAGCGGACTGCTGCCGCAGGTCAGCGCCGGACTGGGCGTGTCCGAGGCGACCGCCGGCTACCTGACGGCCGGATATGCGGCGGTCATTGTGGTCACGGTGATTCCGGCCACCATGCTTTTTGCCCGGTTGCCGCGCAAGACGCTGCTGATTGCGCTGGTGGTGACGTTTGCGCTGAGCAATGTGCTGGTGGGGATCGGCGCCAACTTCCCGTCCGCGCTGGGCGCCCGGCTGGTAGGCGGGATTGCGCACGGCCTGCTCTGGTCCACGATGGCCCCGTTCGTGGCGACGATTGTGCCGGCGCACAAGGTGGGCAAGGCCATGGCCGTGGTCTTCAGCGGCAACAGTCTGGGCCTGGCCATCGGCGCGCCGATCGGCACGGCGCTGGGTTCGCTGCTGGGCTGGCGGGCCTCCTTCGAGCTGCTCGCCGGCACCGGCGTGGTGCTGGGGCTGCTGGCGTGGTGGCTGCTGCCCCGGGTTACCCGGACCGCGGATGCCAAGCGGCCCTCGCTGAAGCTGGCGCTCGGCCAGCCGGGGGTCAAGGCCGTGGCCATCGCCTGGCCGCTGCTGCTGCTGGCGCACTTCGCCCTGTTTGCCTACATTGCCCCTTTCATCCGCGCCGCCGGCCTGCCCGACTACACGGTCACCGCGTCGCTGACCATCCTGGGGGTGGCCGGGCTGCTGGGGATCTGGGTCGCGGGCGTCACGGTGGATTCCCGGCCGCGCCGGTCACTGCTGATAGCGACGACGGCGATCATCGTTGCGTTTGTGCTGTTGCCGTTTGTGGGACGCACCTTGATCGGCGCCGGGATCTTGCTGGCCATCTGGGGCGCCGGGCTGGGCGCGATCGGCATCTATAACCAGGCTGCCATCCTGCGTGCCGGCCGTGAGCACCGCGATGCCGCGAACGGGTTGACCGTGTTGACCATCCAGGTGGGCATCGCGATCGGTGCCGTCTACGGCGCCTTGGCTCTAACCGTTGCCGGGGCGCTGCTGGTGCCGCTGGCAGCGGCCGTTCCCGCCGTCGTCGCCCTTGTCATCACCCTGACCGGACGCGCCGCCGCCTACCCGCCCGGACCCAAGGAAAAGCGCGGTGAGCCTGAACCTGGGACTGTTGCAGCGGCGGATCACGCCCCTGTTTGAGGGCCTCTGGATGACGTCTTCAACCCGACCGCCCGGGCGTGGTCAATGGCTGCCAGCGCAATCCCACTGGCCACCAGCCTGACCACGTGTACCCGGTACCACCTGGTCAGCAAGGGCTTCCGAATCTCCTCGCCGAGGGGCTGCGGACTGAAGAATAGCTTCGGGTTGAGGGAACCGAGTATGTAGGCCGTCGCTGCC
This sequence comes from Micrococcaceae bacterium, assembly GCA_035999715.1. Taxonomy (GTDB): domain Bacteria; phylum Actinomycetota; class Actinomycetes; order Actinomycetales; family Micrococcaceae; genus Arthrobacter_M. The sequence goes on from DASYGM010000184.1 coordinate 1,832, forward strand.
CCTCCTGCCGCCGAGCTCACCGCTGCTGTGATCAACCAAGGCCGGATCCCAGCCCGATTCCAGCCCGCCAGCAGCGCGGCCACGGCTAACGGAACGTTTGCGGGGGCGAGCGGAACGTAGTACCGCCCAGGGCTGCCGGGGCCGAAGGGCCGCCTGGACAGGTCCGGCGTTGTCTCCGATCCGGCCACCCGGTGCGGAATCTTGACCAGTGCCTCGTAGACGTTGCCAAAGAACCAATGGGCGTGGCTGAATTCGGCAATGCCCAAGAGCCTGTTCGTGAGCAGTTCGCGCCGCTGCGCGGGATCGAGTGTCATCCCAGCAATGTACTCCCCTCACCGGATACCCACCTGTATCGGGGCGGCATAACATAAAGAACCGGAGGACATCCGGACAGTTCTTGGATAGAATGATGTTTCCATGTTCCATCCAAAGGAACCCCAAGTGTCACCCATCCACCTGGTTGAACCCGGGCAGCCAGAAACCCGGATCGCCGTCCTCGCGGCTCGAATCGTTTCCCTCGCTGAAGCCCTACAACTGGTACCGCGGACGGAGGAAGACCGCACGGGACACGCGGCGATCAAAGCCGCCCTGGCCGCATTCGCACGGGAAGGCGTAGCACGCAACGCTGCGTCCCTCGTAGAACATCTCCATCCAGAGGCATTGGCAGATGTCCTCTCGGACGTAGTGGCAGCCGTTGAAGAATGCCCGCTCCCGCAACTTGAGTGGCCCTATCTTGCCGAGCTGCTAGGTGAGGATCTGCTCGGGAAAATAGTGGGGGTGTCGGCATCCTCTTTCCACCGGTACCGGGCAGGCGGGCGTCCCACTCCGGACCACATTGCCGCCAGGCTGCACATTGTCACGCTGATCGTGGCGGACCTGTCCGGCAGTTACAACGACTTTGGTATCCGTCGTTGGTTCGGCCGGAAGCGATCCGCACTATCCGGCCAATCCCCTGTCGAAGTCCTCAGCGGGAACTGGGCGGCGCATGATCAAGGGACAGAGCAGGTCCGAGCCCTGGCCGCATCCCTGCTGGCACCCTTCGCGGCATGATTGCCTTCCGCCACAGCGACGGCCGGTTTCCGTTCCTTTGGGAAGATGCCAACCAGCCCAGTGCCCGCTGGCACCGGGAAGGCGAAGGACCGGTGCAATATCTGGCCGATACGCCCGACGGAGCTTGGGCTGAGTTCCTGCGCCACGAGGAAATAACTGATGAAATCGATTTGGAGGGTATCAGCAGGGCGCTCTGGGCCGTCAGTATCACCGACGAGAACTTCGCGACCCCTCTGCTGACGGACGACGTCGTGCGCGGCGGGACTGATTCATATGAGGCCTGTCAGGATGAAGCTGCGCGGTTGCGTGCTGCGGGCGCCACTGCAATCCGGGCAGGCTCTGCCGCACTTGAAAGGGGCGCGGCCGGAGGATGGCGGGTAGAAGCAGGCCTCCGTCCGGGCGCGGATGCCGACGGGCAGGTCCTGGTTCTTTTTGGCACACGCCCGGATGCCACCGGATGGCTGATTGTTGATCACGGTCGACCGGCGGCACAGCTGCTTCCGCATGTGCGTCCGCTGTAAGGTCTAAGGTTCGGTTTATGGAGCCTTCGGGTGAGCGCGTAGGCGAGATCCACCCAGAGAACGCGTCAATCAAGGATCTCAAGGCCACCGTGCCAAAGCCAGCGCAACCGGTCAGCATCGATGAAATGAACGAAGCTATCGCCGGGGCGGCAACGGAGGCCGAATGATCGGGCTCGATACCAACGTCGTAGTTCGTTACCTGGTCCAAGACGACCCTGACCAGTCGGCGGTAGCGTCTGAACTGATCGACAACTTGACCGAAACCGATCCCCGCTACGTCAGCCTGCTCACGGTCGTTGAGATCTACTGGGTGTTGCGGCGCGCCCTACAAGGTTGGTTCCGGCCGATGCGCCGAATTGCTGGAAGGCTACCTGCCCTCACGGCACCCCGACGAGGACAGATAGCGACCCTTCGCGGCAAGTCCCCGCGAAACGTCGGTAAATGCTCCCTTCCCCGCGGTCTACCCGCGCAGCCCCTCGCCGACGAAGCGGTTACGCACGAACCCCAGGACGGTTACGCCGTCGGCACCGCCTCCACAACCGGCTCCGGCGCAGCAGATTCCAGCGCCGCAGGTACGGCAGCCGCGGGCTTCCAGCGCAGGTGCCCGGCCTCGGCGGCGTCCGGTTCGCGCAGCAGGGACAGCCGCGGACGGACGGCGTCGGTGCGGGCGGACGGCGGCTTGCGGCGGCCGGCACGGAATTGCGGGATCCAGTCTGCACCCGGGCCGCGGTAGTCCTGCTCGGCGGCGGCGTGCAGGGTCCACTGCGGGTCGTACAGGTGGGTCCGGCCGAGTGCTATCAGGTCGGCGCGGCCAGCCAGCAGGATGGAGTTGGCGTCGTCGTAGGAGGAGATGGCACCCACCGCAATCACTGCAGCGCCCAAGGGAAGGGCGACTTCCTGCCGGATCCGGTCCGCGAACGGGGTCTGGTAGCTGCGCCCGTAGGCCGGCTTCTCTTCCTGGCCCACCTGACCGGTGGACACGTCGATGCCGGCCGCGCCGTGCTCGATGAAGGCGCGGGCAATGGCGACGGCGTCATCGGCGGTGTTGCCGCCCTCGATCCAGTCCGTCGCTGAGATGCGTACGGTGACGGGCCTGGACGCCGGCCACGCGGCGCGGACCGCGTCGAAGACCTCCAGCGGGAAGCGCAGCCGGTTCTCCAGGGAACCGCCGTAATCGTCCGTGCGGCGGTTGGACACAGGGGAGAGAAAGGAGGAGAGCAGGTAA
>DASYGM010000212.1:0-3515 GCA_035999715.1 Micrococcaceae bacterium
CCCATGCCGGGCAGCGAGAAGATCATTTCGATCACGACGGCGCCGCCCAGCAGGTAGCCGACGCGCAGTCCCAGCACGGTCACCGGGGTGACGAGCGCGTTGCGCAGCACGTTCCTGGACACCACCTCGCGGTACGGCACACCGTTGCCGATGGCGGTACGGACGTAGTCGCGGTCCAGTTCTTCGACCATGGAGGTGCGGACCACGCGGATCAGCGAGGCGGAGACGGGCACGCCCAGCGCCAGCGCCGGCAGCGCCATGGAGCGCAGCCAGCCGCCGAATCCGTCGGAGGGATCGGCCAGCCCGCCGGAGGGGAAGATGGAGGTCTCCCCGAGGGCGAACCACTGGATGAGCAGGATGCCCAGCCAGAACGACGGCGTCGCGATCGCGGCGATGGAGAAGACGCGGACCAACTGGTCCACCCAGGTGTCCCGGTACAGGGCGCCGAGCACGCCGAAGACCAGGGACAGCACGACGGCGATCAGCACACCCAGGAAGGTCAGCTGAAGGGTGAGCGGGAAGGCCCCGGCGATGACGTCGGTGATGGGTTTCTGCGGCGGTAGGGTGTTCCCGAAATCCAGGGTCAGCAGGTGACCCAGGTAGCGGAAGTACTGCAGGAACAGCGGGTCGTTGAGCCCGTTTTCCTGCCGGTACTGGGACAGGGCCTCTGGTGTTGCGCCCTCGCCGAGGGCCGCCACGGCCCGGTCGCCCGGGGCGAATTGCAGCACCACGAAGACCAGCAGGGTGACGCCCAGGATCATCAACGGAAGTGCCGCGAGCCGTCGGCCCAGCAGCCGCAATAAGGTTACCAATTTACTTCTCCGGTGCTATCGGGGTTCCGCCCGGTGCGGGCGGTTAGGGATCCGGTGGAAAGAGGGGCCGGTGGAAAGAGGGGCCGGGGCCGGAGCCGCAGCCCCTCTTTCCGTGTGCGGTGTGACTAGGCGGTCGTGACTAGGCCGTCGTGACTAGGCGGTCGTGACTAGACCGTCGTGACTAGGCGGTGCGGCCGACGCCCACAAAGCCAAGGCCCGTCGTCGGCAGCGGTTTGAAACCCGAGAGCTTCTTGTTGTCCCACGCGGTGGGCAGCTTGCGGTGGAAGATCGGGTACAGCGGCACCTGTTCGGCGATGGTGTCCAGGATTTCCTTGTAGATCTTCTTGGCAGCGTCAGCGGTGGCCTGCGTCGCCTGGTCCATCTTTGTCTGGACGTCGGCGTATTCCGGGGTGCTGTCCCAGGCAAAGCGGTTCTTGGCCCAGACCGGGCCGCGGTAGAACCAACTCAGCAGGATGTCCGCGTCATTGCCAAAGACGGACGGGTCACCCGGGGCGGCGACGACGTCGTACTTCAGGCCGCCTACCTTGTCCGGCGCGTAGACGGCAGAGGAGGCCAGCGATTCCAGGGTTGTTTTGACCCCGATCGCATCCCAGTTCTTCTTGATCAGCGGGGCAACGTCCTTGACCCAGGCGGTGTCCGTGGTGGTCAGCGTGAGGGACAGGTTGCTCACGCCGGCGTCGGAAAGCATCTTCCTGGCCTTGTCAGCGTCGAAGGCGTAGACCGTGGCGGCCTTCTGGTAGTCCGGGTGCGTCGGCTGGAAGTAGGAGGATGCGGCCGTGGCGTTGCCCAGCAGCGCCGTCTTGATGATGGAGTCCTTATCCAGCGCATAGTGCAAAGCCTGACGGACCTCCTTTTTGTTGAACGGGGCCTTGGCGCAGTTGAACATCAGGAACAACAGGCCGAAGGACTGCACGGACTCCACCGAGACCTTGGACTTCAGGGAGTCCACATCCAGGTAGGGGACGTCCTCGATGGCCTGCACGCGCCCGGACTGCACGGCGGTGACGCGGGCGGAGGCATCGGAGAGCAGGAACCAGGTCATGCCCTTGGCCAGCGCGGGCCGGGGGCCGTTGTAGGCGTCGAAGCGCTCGAAGACGATCTTGTCGTCCTTGGCGGCGGAGACGAACTTGTACGGACCGGTGCCGATCGGCTTGGCGTCGAAGGCCTTCTGGTCCGCGGAGGCCACGGCCTTGGGGACGATCTTGACCACCGAGATGCGCGGGCCGAAGCCGGCGAACGGCGCGTTCAGCGCGAACTCGACGGTCTTGGCATCAATGGCCTTGACGCTCTTGATGAAGGGGATGAACTGGGCGAACAGGGCCTTGTTGGCCGGGTCCAGCACACGGGTGAAGGAGTAGACAACGTCGTCGGTGGTCACCGGGGAGCCATTGTGGAAGGTGGCGCCGTCGCGGAGGGTCACCTGGTAGGTGGTGTCGTTGACCTTCTTGGGATCGGTTGCCGCCAGGGCGTTGTAGGCCTCGCGGGTGGCCGGGTGCAGCTCGGTCAGGCCCTCGAAAATGTGCAGGTTGGCCGCCAGCGGCGTGGCGCCGGAGGAGGTCATCGGGTCGAACCCGGTGGACAGCGAGTAGGAGATACCTGCCTCGATCGTCAGGTCCTTGTTCACTGCTGCCGTGTTGGCGGCGGCGGAGTTCGTCGACGACGACGGTCCTCCGCAGGCTGCCAGGGTACCGGCGAAAGCGGTTGCGGTGCCGATGACACCGGCCAGCTTCAGGAAGTTGCGCCGCGATGCGTCCTTGACCAGCGGCAGCTTCTCAAGAGTGTTGCTCATGTGGGGCCTCACCATTTCGGAAGATAGTTATCGGACGTAGGATGTCCGATGCTTATACGAAACTGTAAGAGATGTCACAGGGTTTGGTCAAGCGCCGTTTGGGTCACAAATCCGCAACGGAATCCATTTTCCCGTCCGGGGCCAGGTCATTCCGCGGGGGGCAAATGTCCGATGGCGCGGAATCGCGCGGATTTTGCCGGACATCGGATATCATATGTCGTAGATCAGCAACAGCGGGACTACAGTGTGGGCCCAAAGATAACATCACCGCCACCGCTTTTCCGGAAGGAACACACCCTCCGGCCGCGGGGGCGGCGCATTCACAAGGAGTCAACATGGCGGCATCGACGGTTGTACCGCAGGCGAGATTCAGCGCGCAGACCCGGTTACGGGCGCTCCAGGCGGACATCATGGAACTGATCCTGGACCGCGAGCTGGAGGCAGGGGACCCGCTGCCGACCGAGAACGAACTTTCTCTGGCCCTTGGTGTGGGACGCAACACGCTGCGCGAGTCCCTCAAGGTGCTGCAGGCCTTGGGCGTGATCGAGATCCGGCACGGCTTTGGCATGTTTGTGGCGCCAAGCAACTTCGAGGCCCTGGCGGACGGGCTGACCTTCCGCGGCCGGCTCTCCCTGCGCCATCAGGGCCTGGAGGCGCTGCAGCTCGTCGACGTCCGGCAGGCGCTGGAATCCGGACTGATCGGCAGCTCCATCGACGCGATGAGCCCGGAGCAGCTGGCCAGTATTGACGAGGCCGTGGCCCGGATGGAGACCCTGGCGGCCCAGGGGGAGAACTTCACCGAAGCGGACGCGGAGTTCCACTCCCGGCTGTTCGAGCCGCTGGCCAATGACCTGCTGTACAACCTGATGGGCGTCTTCTGGAAGGTGTACCGC